>NZ_DBHKYV010000052.1:0-52650 GCF_057315035.1 Cupriavidus sp.
CGATCTAATGCATCCAGATCGAATTGTGCGACATACAAGGGGTTGGGGGAGAGGGTAAGCGGCTCTGCTTGCCACTCGGCGCTATTTGAACCGCCCGCCCTCTCCCCCGGCCCCTCTCCCGCCATGCGGGCGAGGGGAGAACACCAGCGCAATCAGCGTCCCCTGCCCCACCACCATACCCGCATCCCCAGCAGCACGAACACCACTGCGGCGTAGATCGATACTTCGCCGAAATCGTTCTTGCCGGCCTTGTGCCACCAGTAGTGCAGGATTGCCAGCACGGCAATCGCATAGATCGCGCGATGCAGGGCCTGCCAGCGCTTGCCGCCGATCCAGCGCACCATCACGTTGGCCGAGGTAAGCGCCAGCGGCACCATCAGCACGAACGCGGCAAACCCCACGGTTATGAACGGTCGCTTGCCAATGTCCTTGATCATGTAGGCCACGTCGAAGCCGCGGTCCACGGCCAGCCAGAGCAGGAAATGCTGCACGGCGTAGAAGAACGTGAACAGCCCGAGCATGCGGCGCAGGCGTAGCAGCCAGTGCCAGCCGGTAATGCGGCGCAGCGGCGTAATGGCCAGCGTCACGCACAGCATGACCAACGTCCAGGTACCGGTGGACCGGGTCACGAATTCCAGCGGATTTGCGCCGAACTGCGAGGTCGATCCGAGATAGAGCAAGCGCAGGAATGGCAGCAGCGCAAGCAACCATACGATGATTTTCAAGCGCCGCACGTGGACCGGCGCGAGCATGACCGGCACGGTTGTCCGCGCGCTTGCCGCCGGCAGCTCGCGCTCCGCCATCAGAAGTTCTTCCTCAGGTCCATGCCCTGGTAAAGCGATGCCACCTGCGCGCCATAGCCATTGAATGGCAGCGTCTTGCGCTTGGGCGCAAACAGCGCGGAGAATCCGCCACCGCCCTTGTCCTCGCCAATGCGACGCTCGGTCGCCTGGCTCCAGCGCGGATGGTCGACGTCGGGATTCACGTTGGAGTAGAAGCCATACTCGCTGGGTGCGGCAATATTCCAACTGGTTGGCGGCTGCTTGTCGACAAAGCGGATCTTCACGATCGACTTGGCGCTCTTGAAGCCGTACTTCCACGGCAGCACCATTCGTACCGGCGCGCCATTCTGGTTCGGCAGCACCTCGCCATAGAGGCCGAACGTCAGCAGCGCCAGCGGATGCATTGCCTCGTCGAGACGCAGCCCTTCGCTATACGGCCAGTCGAGCACGCGGCTGCCGATGCCTGGCATCTGCTTCTTGTCGGCCAGCGTGATGAATTGCACGTACCTGGCACCGGGCTGCGGTTCGAGCCGCTTGATCAGCTCGGCCAGCGGGTAGCCGATCCACGGAATGACCATCGACCAGCCTTCAACGCAGCGCAGACGATAGACGCGCTCTTCCATCGGCGCGAGCTTCATCAGTTCGTCGAGATCGTAGACCTTGGGCTGCTTGACCAAGCCTTCCACAGCCACCTGCCACGGACGCGGCCGCAGCGTGCCCGCATTGCGCGCGGGATCGGACTTGTCGGTGCCGAACTCGTAGAAGTTGTTGTAGGTCGTGACATCCGCATACGGCGTGCGCTTTTCCGTCACGACGAACGCGTTGTTCGGCGTGGCCGGCAGCTTCGCCAGCTTGCCAGGGGCTTCCTGCGCCATGGCCTGCCGGGCGGCCCACGGTGACAGCAGGCTGCCCGCGGTACCGGCACCGGCAAGCGCCAACAGGCGCCGGCGTGACAGGTACACCGCTTGCGGCGTGATATCGGATGCGGCGATGTCATCGCCACGTAGCCATTTGGGAGAAGGGATCAGCATGATTCACCGCGTTGGGCATGTCTTGCAGCATTGGACCGCCAATGCCGGGCAAAAGTGCATGGGTGCATAGGTGCATGGGTGTAGGGCAATCGCATCGACGCGCCGCTACCCCCGCTGGTATTGCTGGTAGACCGCCTGCGCCAGCGCCAGCAAGCGCTCCCGCTCCAACGGGCCCGCCAGCGCAAAGCCAAGGTCGTGGTCCACCCAGTAGAACGCCATCGCAGCGCGCCCGGCGGACGAGCGCACCGGATTCGCCGGCGGCATGCGTTCGAGCCGGAACGCGGTATCGGGCGTGCCCTGCGCCATGCGGCGCAGTTGCAGCGACAGCCGCGTGCCGTCATCGCTTTCGTACATCAGGATGGCCATCGGGCCGCCCTCCGATGCGCCCAGGCGCCCGCCAATCAGACGGAAGCCCTGCGCATGAAGGTCGGGTACCTGCAGCGGTGCACCAAGCCGCTTCGACAGCCAGGCAATCAGATGTGCCTCGTCGCTGGCCGGCACTTCCACTACGTGCCGCACCTCGGGGGCATAGACCACGTGGCTGGCCAGCGCCTCACGCGCAAAGCGCTCCACCGGTGGCGCCGCGGCGACTTCGCCACCAAGACGATCATGCGCGTACCAGCCTCCGGCGCCGCCCACCAACAACGCGCACACGCTGGCGGCCAGCGCCAGCGGCCAGGCCGGCCGCCAGATGACTGAGCGATCGCGAGGTCCGTGCAACTCGCGCGGCAGCGCTGCCAGCGGCACGGCTTCATTCAGCACGCCATCGAGCGCGCCATGCAGCGCAGCGGCCTGCTGCCGCCATGCCTCGACCCTGCGCCCGGCATCCGGGTCCGCAGCGAGAAAAGCCTCGACCTCCGCACGGCGCGGGCCATGCAGATGACCATCCGCATAGGCATGGAGGTCCGCTTCGCTCACGGGAGTAGGGAGGCTCATCATTTGACCCGTTGCAGCGCGGCGGGCGCGGCAACGTCCTTCGCACCGCCATCCAGCAGGCGGCGCATGTGTTCACGCGCTCGCGCCAGCCGGGACATCACGGTGCCGATTGGCACCTCCAGCACCTGGGCGGCTTCCGCATAGGAAAACTGCTCCAGGCTGACCAGCAGCAACACGGCTCGCTGCGCCTCCGGCAATGCGCCGAGCGCCTGCAGCAGGTCGCGGCGCAAGCCGGGATCTGTCGCGGGTGCGGCCACATCGGGAGGATCGTCGGTCGACATCACAAGATCAACCTTGCGCAAGGCATTGAGGCGTAGCCGGTGCATCAGCGTCAGCAACCAGGGCAGCAGGCCGTCGGCACCATCGCCCCAGAATGCGCCCGGGCGCAGGCGGAAGCGCCAGCGATAGCGCAGGGCACGCTCGAGCGTGTCCTGCACCAGATCGTCAGCCAGCGCGGTGTCGCCGGTCAGGCCGCGCGCATGGCGCCGCAGACGCGGCGCCAGCGCTACCAACTGGCGCTCGAACCCTTCCATGATTGCCGTGCGCTCGGTTCCCGGAACGATCAGGGCTTGGCTACGTGCCAGACATTGTTGAGGTTGTCACCGCTCTTGTCGCCCGGTTTGGCATCCTTTGCAAAGCGATACAGCGGCATGCCGTTGTAGGCGTACTGGCGCGTACCGTCATCGCGCGTAATGACCGAGTATTTGCCCGATGCGGTCTTGCCCGGCTCCGCCAGCAGTGGCGGCCAGTTGGTGGCGCACATGCCATTGCAGACGCTCTTGCCGCCGTTGGCGGGATCGCGGTCGAACGTGTAAAGCGTCAGCCCTTGCGGATCGGTCAGCACGCCACCCGTGACCTTCACAGTCGGTGGCATGTCTCCTCCGCCTCCGCCCATTCCCATTCCGGAACAGCCAGCCAGCAGGACAGTTGCAGCGCCAAGTGCCAGGGCGATCGGACGAAGCGCGGATACAGCGGTGTGACGATTAGCCATCTTTGAGTCTCCTTCTCCGGGGCGGTACCGACAGTCGGCGCCGTTCACTCCCAGTAAACACCCGATGTGACGTGTTTATTCCGAACGCATCAAAAAAAAGTGGCTCAATCGCTCAAAAGCGCCTTTTAAGTCATCGACGATGCCTGACGCGGCAACACGCGCGTAGTCTGTCCAAAAATCACAAGGAAGTTCACTCAAGGGGCGTGGACTGACGTCGAATCAGACAACAAGAGACCGGAAATATCCGAGGTCTGGTCGGACACGACCCCAACGCGTAAACGAGGGGTAATGAAATGGGCATTAAACGTTGCCACGTCGGCCATGGCAGGTCGGCACACGCGCATCGACATTGGCAGTTCGGCAATCTAGGTAAATCGCCATTCGAACCAGTCCCTGATGGACCTAATGTTGGGAGGTCGGGCGCTGCAATTCCGCTGATTGGCTACCAAAGAGCCCATCGCGCATCGCAGACCGACGAAAACAAGAAACACCGCATCAGGAGTCTTGTCATGCGCCCCCACAACCGAGCCGCGCTCGCCGCGGCCTTGTCGTTAGCTATCGCGTTGAGCGCCAACGCAGCCGAATCCTCGGACCTCTACATCAGCGGCACCATTCTTCCGAGCGCATGTGCGATTTCTCTGTCGCCAGCCACCATCGACTACGGCACCATTCCCGCCGGAGCGCTCAGCGACACGGCATTGACGCCGCTTCCGTACATGCCGCTTTCAGTAACGATTTCCTGCGATGCGCCGACAGTGACGGCACTGGCATTTGGTGACAACCGTGCCGGTAGCGAAGGGGATCCGACGCTGTCGTCAGAAGCCTGGTTTGGGCTCGGGGAAATCGATGGCAAACCGCTCGGCGCATTCCAGCTCGTGCGGACTTCCGACAGTGTGACGGCCAATGGCGACGATGTGGGCACCATCGAGTACACGCGCAGTAACTCGTGGCTGCAGATGAACCTCGACTATCCACAGGTCTCCGCCCGCAGCGGATACCTGCTGTCGTGGTCGGCCGCCGGCACCGTGCCGTTGGCTTACAGGAGCGTGGTGGTGCCGCTAGCGGTGCGACCGATGCTGATCGGCAAGCAGAACATGCCCTCGCTGACCGATGTCGTGCCATTGGACGGCCTGGCGACCATCTCGCTGGTCTATCTCTGAGCACGCAACAAGTAAAAAGGCCTGTCGTGTGGACAGGCCTTTTTCACGTTCGGATCATGCGCTTTCAGAGTTCGCCGTAGCTGTGCAGGCCCGACAGGAACATGTTCACACCAAGGAACGCAAAGGTCGTTACCAGCAAGCCGACCAGTGCCCACCACGCCGCTACCGTGCCGCGCAGCCCCTTCATCAGGCGCATATGCAACCATGCCGCATAGTTGAGCCAGACAATCAGTGCCCAGGTTTCCTTCGGGTCCCAGCTCCAGTAGCCGCCCCAGGCTTCGGCCGCCCACAACGCGCCCAGGATCGTGGCGATCGTGAAAAACGCGAAGCCGACCGCGATCGCCTTGTACATGACGTCGTCGAGCAGTTCCAGCGACGGCAGGCGTTCCGCCAGGATGCCGCGCTGCTTGAGCAGATACGCGACCGACACCATCGCTGCCAGCGCAAACGTACCGTAGCCGATGAAGTTTGCCGGCACGTGAATCTTCATCCACCAGCTTTGCAGCGCCGGCACCAGCGGCTGGATCTCCTGCGCATTGCGGCTCACCGTGTACCACAGCAGGAAGCCGACCGCGGCGGACACCACGAGCATCACGAACGGCCCCAGCGCGCGCGTGGCGTAGCGGCGTTCGTAGTACAGGTAGAACAATGAAGTGATCAGCGTAAAGAGGACGAATACCTCATAGAGGTTCGAAATTGGAATGTGGCCGATGTCCGCGCCAATCAGGTAGGACTCGTACCAACGCACCATCATGCCCGTAAAGCCGAGTACCACGGCTGCCCAGCAAAGCTTGCTGCCGATGCTCGATCCGGTTGCCGAGCGCGAGGCAAACCCGACCCAATAGAACAGTGTGGACAGGAACACCAGAGCGCTCATCCACAAAATGGCGGACTGGCTCGACAGGAAGTACTTGAGGAAGAATGCCTGCTCCGCGCGCGCCAGATTGCCTTGATATAGCTGGATCGCAAACAGCGACAGGACCGTGATGCCGACCATCAGCGGCCGCACGGGCTTCCAGTGCCAGCCCAGCAATGCAAACGTGGGCACCGCCGCAATCAGCACGGCCTTGTCGTACACATTCATCCAGTGGCCATACTGCATCAGCGCAAACCCCGCGCCGACCGCCAGCAGTACCGCGAATGCCCAATCGACCCAGCTCAGCCGGCGCAGGAACGAAGGTTCGAGATAGTCGGCATCAAGATGGGCCGCGTCATTTGGCGCATCGTTGGCTGCGACAGTATGTCGCGGCGTCAAGCCTGGAGTGGCGTGGTTCAGATTGGAGGACATGGCATTCCTGCGCTGCGGTGTGATGCACCTGTTGTATTTGCTGTGTCGGCTGGCACGGCCGGCGCATGCGCGCGGCCGGTATGCGCTGACTTTGTACTATAGCGATGACCCGCTTTTATCATCGGGCACTGATGCACCCGATTGCGGTGCCGGGTGCGCCATTGGCGCTGCCGGTCCGGTAGGCGGGGCGATCACTTCCGCGCCCAGCGCGCGCCCGATATCGTCGCGCAAGGCCGTGAATTCCTTCTCGAAATCCATCGTGCGGCGCTGCGTCGACATCGCCATCAGCACATGGCTGCGGTCCCTGGCGGCGTCTGCGTCCCTGATCCAGATCCAGACCCGGCGTTCGCGGATGTAGAACATCGCAAATACGCCCAGTACCAGCAGCAAGCAGCCAAGATACACGATGTTCTTGCCCGGCGCACGGGTCATCTGGAACACGCTTGCCTTGACCTCCTGGAAGTCATCGAGCTGCAGGAACACCGGCGCCGCGTAGAAGAAACCATCCGACAAGGCATTGATGGCCTGTTGCAGGAACACACCGCTCTTGGCATCGTTCGGGACCACGGGCAACTTGTCCTGCTCACGCGCCAGTTGCCACAATTCCCACATCGAGCCATTCAGGATCTTCAGCAGCACGTCGGCTGCCTTCTGCTGCTCGCTCTGCGGGACCGATTTCTCGAGGAACGCAGCAATCGCGGTAAAGCCTCCAGGCGGGCCATCGGCAGACGCACGCGTGGCGCCCGCAAACAGGTCCATCGCGCGCAACGCGCTTTCGGCCAGTTGCTTGCGCAGCGCATCCTTGTCGGCGCCGGGCATCGAGATCTCTGCAAAGCGCCGCGCGGCCTCGCCACGCAACGCACTGTTCTGCAGGGCCGCACGCAGGCGCATCCAGTCGGCCACGCTGTGCTGGTCGTCGGCGGGAATGCGCAGGTAGCGGAACGGTTCGCTCGGGGAATCACGCATGCCGGCCAGGAACACGGTCTGGCCGTCGAGTTGCACCGGCAGCATGTAGTTGTTGAACTCGCGCGCCTGGCCATTGCGGTCGCGCAGCTTGTACTGGACGGACGGACCCACGTTGCGCAGGTTCTTGTCCTTGTCCACGCTCGCGGCGGCGCCAAGATGCTGCTCGAGCGTTCCCAACGTCGTACCCAGTGACGACTTCCGGGCCACGCCACGCACGTCGGCCTTGCCCGATGCATCGGTCACCGTTTCCACGTTGATCTGCCGGAAGTCGCTGAACTCGATGGTCAGGTTGTCCTGGTCGGCAGCGGTGCCGGTGCCGCTCAGTTGGACATTGCCACCCACCGTCCCCGCGATCGGGAAGGTGCCGTGCGCACTGCCGGCCATGGGATAGCCAACGAACTTCAGCCGCGAGCCACCATCCTCGAAACTCGACTGGTAGATGGCTACGCCATCGACGATCAGCGGCTCGTTGACCTTGATTGTCGCCTCGGTCTGCTTGCCCGTGGCACGATCGGTCACCACCACGTCGGACGCAAACAGCTTCGGCATGCCGGTCGAGTAGTAATCGACCTTGAACTTCTTGAGCATGATCGTGAACGGCAGGTCCTGCACCAGCGCGCCGTCGGCCACATTCAGGATGGCCGTCGATACGGTGGCGCCTTCCGGTACGAATGCGTTGCCGCGAAATCCGGGGTTACCTGGGGACAGGCGATGCTTGGCGGGGATTTCGCTGATGATGGCATTGCCGTCGATTGGAGACTTGCCACCGAACCACATCTGCGCGCGGATCAGCATGTCGCCATCGAGCAATCCGCCAATGCAGATCACGACGATGGCGGTATGCGCGAGGATATAGCCCAGCTTGTTGGCCGCACCGGCCTTGGCGGCCAGCAACGTGGCGCCCTCATGCTCCACGGGCTTGATGCGGTAGCCACGGTTGCGCAGCAGCGCACCCAACCGTCCGACGGACTCGGCCCGTGCGCGCGGTGCGTCGTATTCCCCGCGGTGATGGAACGCACGCAGGCTGCGCTCGCGCACGTGGTCCTTCCACGAACGCATCTCGATAATCATCTTCGGACCGTTGCGTGAAATACACAACGAGGTGGAGATCACCAGGAACGCGAGGATCAGCAGGAACCACCACGAGCCATACACCTTCTGCAGGGACAGCGCATGGAACAGGTCCGCCCAGAACGGCCCGAACTGATTGACATAGTTCGGATATGGCTCGTTCTGCTTGAGCACGGTGCCGATGATGCTGGCGATGGCAATCACCGTGAGCAGCGTGATGGCGAAGCGCATCGACGACAGCAGCTCGACGGCTTCGCGCAGCACGCGGTGATGTGTCTTCAGGTGCAGCCCTGAAGTGGAGGGGGTCGACATGTGCGGTAAATGCGGTAAAGCCTGAAGGCCGGTTGGGCGCTAATCCTGGCGCGAGTGTTGCACGCCGGTGTGACGCCATGCCGTGGTGCCGGAAATGAAAAAGGGTGGACATGCTTTGGCAAGCAGGCCACCCTCTTCGATTGTCGCCCGTGCCGCCGGTTCATCCCCTGCGGGAATGTCCGGACGCGCGGGCCAGAGCTACGAGCTGACTGATGCTGGCGACAGCTTACCGAACGCCAGCAACGTAGTCCGCCACCGCCTTGATCTCGGCGTCCGACATCCTGGCGGTAATGGTGCTCATGACCGAATTGTTCTTGCGGGTGCCCTGGCGGAACGCCACCAGTTGCGCTTCGGTGTACTCGGAATACTGACCTCCAATGCGCGGATACTGTGCCGGAATCCCGGCGCCGGTCGGACCGTGACAGGCTGCGCAGGCCGGCACGCCCTTGGCGGCAATACCTGCACGGTAGATCTTCTGGCCCTGCTCGATCGTATCCTTGTTCTTGGCCGTGGCAGGCTTGAGCTGCTGCTTGGCCAGATAGGCGCCGATGTCCTTCATGTCCTGGTCGCTCAATGCGCCGGCATAAAGTGACATGATTGCGTTGTCGCGCGACTTGGCCTTGAAATCGACCAGTTGCTTGTGCACGTAATCGGCCTGCTGGCCCGCCAGCTTCGGATTGGCGGCGGCGCTACTGTTGCCGGCGGTGCCGTGGCATGAGAAGCATGCAGGGACATTGCGATCGGGTACGCCTTGCGTATAGAGCGTCTCGCCCTTGGCGGGATCAGCCTTCGCGGCGGCGGCCTGCTCTGCGGCAGATGCCAGCCCTGTCATTGCACCCAGCGGAACAGCCAGCGCCATGACACCCAAAAGTTTCGCAATGCGGTTCATTCTTACACCTTGTCAGAATTGTTATGAACACCGTAATGCATGCCGGTTATCCCCTGCCCGGCGGTGAGGAAGCGCCTTGGGGGCAGGAGCCTGCAACGGGTATGCGCGACATCCGGATTTGATCGGGGACAATGAACCCGACCAGTTTTAGGATATCGCCGATGACATCCGGCAAGGATGCCACACGTCACCCGCTCAGGAGACCGTAAACCGGGTTATTGTACAATAAATCGCTTTCCGGATTGACTTAGGTCAGTCTCTGTGGCGACGTCGGCACTGGCCCCCTGCCAGTGCCCCGCAGTCTGCTTACGCGTCTGCCCACTTCAACGCATTTGCGCATGTCTCTCCTACATCAGGCCCGCTTCTTTATCACCGTCAACCATCTGCGCGACCTGCCCGCCACGGCCGTGCCCGAGGTGGCGTTCGCCGGCCGCTCCAACGCCGGCAAGTCGACGGCCATCAACACGCTCTGCAACCAGAAGCGCCTGGCGTTTTCGTCGCGCACGCCTGGTCGCACGCAACACATCAATTACTTCAACGTGGCCCCGGTCAAGGCGCCCGATCCGATCGCCTTCCTGGTGGACCTGCCCGGCTACGGGTACGCCGAGGTTTCCGGCAGTGCCAAGTTCCACTGGCAAGGCCTGTTGTCCGACTACGTGCAGACCCGCCAGCAGCTGATGGGCCTGATCCTGATGATGGACGCGCGCCGGCCATTCACCGACCTCGATTGCCAGATGGTCGAGTGGTTCCTGCCCACCGGCAAGCCGATCCACGTGTTGCTGACCAAGGCCGACAAGCTCACCAACAGCGACAACGCGCTGGCACTGCGCGAGACCAAGCGGATGCTGGCCGAGTACGCGAGCCAGATGGAGAACCCGCCGCCGATGACCGCGCAGCTGTTCTCGAGCCTGAAGCGACGCGGGATCGAGGAAGCGCAACGTGTGGTGGCCGGCTGGCTGGCGCTGCCCGAGGCGCAGCCTCCGGCCGAAGCGCCGGGCACCTCGCAGGGCTAGGTACGCTTTCTCCGCCAACCGGATGTGAGTGCGCCCAGCCGGGCGCACAAAAAAAAGCCCCGTTGCAAGCAACGGGGACGAACTTTCCCACCGGTTCAGGGCGGGTACCCGCTCAGGGAGGAGTAGCGGGGGACACCGCGCTGCGCGAAGCAACACAAGGTATCCGCGAGTATGATAGCGGGCACGTACAAAAGTTCGCTTTTCTTTCGGCGCATGGTGGTCGTCTTCGATCGCCGGGTCGACCAACGATCATCGCGGTGACGCGCGCCGCTCATTTGTCCACGACTTTTCTCCCTCCCGATTCAAGCCATGTCCACGTTCCCCGAGTACCGTCCCCGCCGCATGCGTCGTGACGATTTCTCGCGCCGCATGATGCGCGAAAATCGCCTGACGCCCGACAACCTGATCTACCCGGTATTCATCCTGGAAGGCCAGAACCAGCGCGAAGTGGTGGCGTCGATGCCTGGCGTGGAGCGCGTGTCGGTGGACCTGCTGATGCCGATTGCCGAAGACTGCGTGAAGCTTGGCATTCCGGTGATCGCACTGTTCCCGGTCATCGACCCGGCCATCAAGACGCCAGACGGCATCGAGGCCACCAACCCCGAAGGCCTGGTGCCGCGCGCGGTGCGCGCGCTGAAGGATCGCTTCCCCGAACTCGGCGTGCTGACCGACGTGGCGCTGGACCCGTACACGAGCCACGGCCAGGATGGCGTGCTGGACGACAACGGGTACGTCATCAACGACATCACGGTCGAGATCCTCGTCAAGCAGGCGTTGGTGCAGGCGGAATCCGGGGTCGACATCGTGGCGCCATCGGACATGATGGATGGCCGCATCGGCGCCGTGCGCGCCGCGCTGGAAGATGCCGGCCACATCCATACGCGCATCATGGCGTACTCGGCCAAGTACGCATCGGCCTTCTACGGCCCGTTCCGCGATGCGGTGGGCTCGGCGGCCAACCTGGGCAAGGGCAACAAGATGACCTACCAGATGGACCCGTCGAACACCGATGAAGCCTTGCGTGAAGTGGC
Source organism: Cupriavidus sp. (assembly GCF_057315035.1). Classification (NCBI taxonomy): domain Bacteria; kingdom Pseudomonadati; phylum Pseudomonadota; class Betaproteobacteria; order Burkholderiales; family Burkholderiaceae; genus Cupriavidus; species Cupriavidus sp. The sequence continues at coordinate 11,471 of NZ_DBHKYV010000052.1, forward strand.
GCAGGACATCATGGAAGGCGCCGACATGGTCATGGTGAAGCCCGGCATGCCCTATCTGGACATCGTGCGCCGCGTGAAGGACGAGTTCCGCTTTCCCACCTATGTCTACCAGGTCAGCGGCGAGTACGCGATGCTCAAGGCCGCGGCTCAGAACGGCTGGCTCGACCACGACAAGGTGATGATGGAATCGCTGCTGGCATTCCGCCGTGCCGGCGCGGATGGCATCCTTACCTACTTCGCGCGCGACGCTGCTCGCCTGCTGCAGGCCTGAGCACGCACCGCATGCAACTGCTCGGCTTCTCGGCCAGCCAGGTTCACCCGCTCGCGACGCTGGATGCTGCGCGGGAATTCCTCGCGGAAAACGCGGCGGCCCGCTTCGTGTGGGCCGACTTCGGTACCGACGAAGTCACGCCCGCGCCCGGCGCGTGGCGTGACAGCCTGGCCGCGCTGACCGGCGCGCCGATCCTGGACCTGCATCTGGCCGACGCCACCAATCCCGCGCATCCGTCGTTCTTCGATACGACCAATGCGTACGATATGGTGATCTTCCGCAAGCTCACGTTTGAAACGAGCCGGCAGTTTGCGGAAGCCGAGGCCGCGCATGCGGCCACCAGCGGCGAGCCGCCCGCGCCGCCGACACCATCGGCACAGCCAGCACCGCCGGCACCACCGTCAATGCCGGCGCCACGCAAGGCAGCCCGCAAGTACGCGCCAGGCTTCCTTCCCGCGCTGGCACGCATCGACACCCAGCCGGTGGCGTTCTTCGTGTTCGACAATGTGCTGGTCACCGTACGCCCATCGCCGTCCCGCACGATCGATCAGGTACGGCAGCGGCTGCTCGATACCTGCGGCGCGCCACGTACCGCAGCCCCGCGCGCCAATGGTGCTACGTCGCTATTGCACGGGGTACGCCCGCCGACGCGGCCGGAAGACCTGATGCTGCGGCTGCTGAACGCGATGGTTGACCGCTATCTGGACCTGCGAGCACCGCTGACCCGGCAGCTCGACCGATGGCAACGCGCTTTGTTGAGTTCGAGGCAGAGTTTTTCGAGTTGGGAAGGGCTGCTCGATGCGCGGATCCAGCTGCGTCGGCTCGAGCATCTTAGTGAAGAGCAACGCGACGCCTTGCAGGAATTCCGCGACAGCCTGCTCGACAATCGCTACAGCACCGATGAGGATGGCGACACTGCGGCGGCCAGTCGCGACGAAGTACTGCTGGTACGCCTGACCGACCTGATGGAGCACATCCTGCGCGTGCTCGCCCACGCACGGCGGTTGGAAGACTCGATCGAATCGGCGGTACAGATCCATTTCTCCGCCGTCGCGCACCGTACCAACCGGACCATGCGCGCGCTGACCATCATTACCGCGCTGTTCATGCCGCTCACACTGATCACCGGTGTATTCGGCATGAACTTCACCCGCATGCCGTGGCTGCAGGAGCCAAACGGTTTCTGGTGGTCGATCGGGCTGATGGGCGCCGTGGTCGCCACGATCGGCGGCATCTGGGGCCTGGGACGCTGGCTCGATCGCTGACTGCGTCCCCGGTACCCGGTTCAGGTCTGCGGCGCCTTGCCGAATGCGCGCTCCAGACTATCCAGGAACCGGTTCGCCGACTGGTAGCCGATCACCCTTACCGGACGCTCACGGCCATCCGCGCCAAACAGGATGATGCCCGGCGGTCCAAACAGGCCAAAGCGCTTCAACAGCGCCTTGTCGTCGGCATTGTTGGCGGTGACATCGGCCTGTAGCAGGACCACATTGCTCAGTCGCGCCCGTACCTTGGCATCGGGAAACGTCAGCTTTTCCATCTCCTTGCAGCTGACGCACCAATCCGCATAGAAATCGAGCAATACCGGCCGTCCGGCTGCGGCGGCCTGCGCTACACGCGCATCGAGTTCCGCCACGCTGCGCACGCGCTCGAAGCGCACGGCTTCCTTGCCGGCCTGCGCGCCCGGGGCCAAGGACAAGCTGCCGAGATGCGACAACGGCTGCAGCGGATCTCGTCCGCCCGATGCCACACCAACGATCTGGATCGCGCCGGCCAGCGCGGCAAGCAGGCCCAGACCCTTGCCTAGCCGCATCAGTCCGCGCGGATCCGGACCCAGCGCATCGAAAGCGCCCAGGTACACGGCCGCTACCACCAGCAACGCCGCCCACGCCAGCATCACGATCCAGGCCGGCAGCACCGGCGTCACCATCCAGATCGCCACACCCAGCAACACAAAGCCGAAGAAGCGCTTGGTGGCCTCCATCCACTTGCCGGCACGCGGCAGCAAATTACCGGCCCCAACGCCCACCAGCAGCAGTGGCATGCCCATGCCGAGTGACATCGCCAACAGCGCCGCGCCGCCGGTCAGTGCATCGCCGGTCTGGGCGATATACGCCAGCGCACCGGCAAGCGGTGCGGTTACACAAGGTCCGACGATCAAGGCTGAAATCGCACCCATCGCCGCCGCGCCCACCATCTGCCCGCTGCGCCGGCGATTGGACGACTCGGTCAGGCGCGTCTGCCAGCGCTGCGGCAGTTGCAGCTCGTAGAGACCGAACATCGACAACGACAGCGCGACCATCAACAGCGCAAACACGCCCAGCACCCAAGGCGTCTGGAGCGCCGCCGACAGGCCCTCGCCGGCCAGCCCGGCGGCAACCCCCACCGCCGTATAAACCACGGCCATGCCGAGCACATAGGCCAGCGACACCATGAAAGCGCGACCACGCGTCACATGCTCGCCCACCACGATCGACGACAGAATCGGCACCATCGGCAGCACACATGGCGTGAACGTCAGCAACAGTCCCAATCCGAAGAACAGGCCCGCGATCAGGGCCAGGTTGCGGCTGGCAAGCGCGCCGGCAATCCGGTCGTTGTCGTCGCCCTGCACCACGCGCGCGCCCGTTGCCCGCGGCGATTCGTTGGCGGGAGACTGTTCGGCGGCATTGCCGGCCTGAGGTACCGCAGGGCTTGATTTGGCCGACGCGCCGCGGTCACCGAACAGGTTGCCAAGCGCGGACCCACCCACCTTGTACAGGCTTTCCATCGGCGGGTAGCACAGTCCCTTGTCCGCGCAGCCTTGCGAGGTCACTACCAGCGTCCATCGCCCATCGGCGGGCGCTTGCTCGACCGGGATCCGGACCACGATGGCGCCCCGGTAGGTTTCCATGTCCTTGCCGAACGTTTCGTCAAAGTGGACCTTGCCTTGCGGCATCGCGGGCTTTCCAAGCCGGACGCCTTCAGGCTGGGCCGCAAACGCAAATCGCTCGCGATAGAGGTAGTAGCCGTCGGCTACGTCGAAGCGGACTTCAATGGTGGTCGGATCGACCTGCTTCGCGGCAAAGCGGAACGCCTGTTCGGGCGGCAGGAAGTCGTCCTCGGTGGCGGCGTGTGCACCGCTCCACACGAAAAGACAGGCGAGGACGGCCAGTACGAATGCGGCTATATGTCGCATACCTGTTTGCACACCCGAACGCACGCAATTGCCGTTTGCGTCACCATTTTTCCATGCCGCGCCGATGCTGCCTGCCGTTGTTCCCGCCGTCGTTCCCATAAGGATGTTCCGATGCTTGTTGTACTTCAGGGCTTGGCTGCCGCCCCTGTGGTTTCGTCGCGTACCCAGCCCAGATAGGCTGGCAATCCGGCCGTCAGAGGCCACGCAACGAGTTCTGGCACGTCGTAAGGGTGCTCGGCCCGGATCAACGCTTCCAGCGCCGCATAATGCCGCTGTGTGGTCTTGATCAGCAACGGCCACTCCTGCGCCTGCTCCAACTGCCCTTGCCACCAGTACTCCGACTGGCAAGGCGCCAGGCGGTTCACGCAGGCCGCCACCCGCGCCTCGAGCACGCGCCGCGCAACCCGGGCGGCAGAGGCTTCGTCAGGCAGGTTGGTCATGGCCATCCAGACCGCATCCGCGAATTCGGGCTGCGCTCCGCCATGCGTTGGTTGTGAAGCAGTCATGAGTGATGATGAGTGGATGAGGGCACAAAACAAAAGAGCCAGGCATTAGCCTGGCTCGATTGTAGTGCGGTGTCCGCTCACCCGTCAGCGAGGACGGGCGCGGTCATCACTTATTCCGCGGCTTCTTCGGCCGGGGCTTCGGTGATTTCCGGACGATCCACCAGCTCGACCAGCGCCATCGGCGCATTGTCGCCCTGACGGAAGCCGAACTTCAGGATGCGGGTGTAGCCGCCCGGACGGGTGGCGTAGCGCGGGCCCAGTTCGTTGAACAGCTTCGTAACCATGTCGCGGTCGCGCAGACGGGCAAATGCCAGACGGCGGTTGGCAACGGTGTCCTTCTTGGCCAGCGTGATGAGGGGCTCGACAACCTTGCGCAGTTCCTTGGCCTTGGGCAGGGTGGTCTTGATCAGCTCGTGCTGGAACAGCGAGTTGGACATGTTGCGCAGCATCGCGAGACGGTGCGACGAGGTGCGGTTCAGTTTCCGCAAACCATGACGGTGACGCATGATGATTCCTTTCGATTACAGTGTTTGACCAGCTCTTCTATCGCAACTGCTGCAACTGCGGCGAATTCGTCCGCAATACAGGCAACGGCGCGGGCCGGTAGTGCTTCGATGCCAGGGCGAGATTGCCGTTGGCACTAATGACATGCGGGGCCGCGTTGCCGCAACCCCGCACCGTCAATTACTTCTCCAGACCTGCGGGCGGCCAGTTCTCGAGCTTCATGCCGAGGGTCAGGCCACGCGAAGCCAGGACTTCCTTGATCTCGTTGAGCGACTTGCGACCCAGGTTCGGGGTCTTGAGCAGTTCGTTCTCGGTACGCTGGATCAGGTCGCCGATGTAGTAGATGTTTTCGGCCTTCAGGCAGTTGGCCGAACGCACCGTCAGTTCCAGATCGTCCACCGGACGCAGCAGGATCGGATCGATCTGCGGTGCGCGGCTCGAAGCAGCTTCAGCAGCCGATTCAGTGCCTTCCAGTGCGGCGAACACCGACAGTTGGTCCACCAGGATGCGGGCCGACTGGCGAATCGCTTCCTCCGGCGAGATCACGCCGTCGGTTTCGATGTTCATCACCAGCTTGTCCAGGTCGGTACGCTGTTCCACACGAGCCGATTCCACTGCGTACGACACGCGGCGGACCGGCGAGAACGAGGCGTCCAGCACGATGCGGCCGATTACCTTGCCAGCTTCGTCGCCAAACTTGCGCACGTTGCCCGGCACATAACCACGGCCTTGCTCGACCTTGATCTGCATGTCGAGCTTGCCGCCTGCGGACAGGTGGGCAATCACGTGACCCGGATTGATGATCTCGACGTCGTGCGGCAGCTCGATGTCGGCAGCCGTGACCACGCCTTCGCCATCCTTGCGCAGCGACACCGTGACTTCATCACGGTTGTGCAGCTTGAACACCACGCCCTTCAGGTTGAGGAGCAGGTTAACGACGTCTTCCTGCACGCCGTCGATGGTGGAATACTCGTGGACGACCCCAGCGATCGTGACTTCGGTCGGGGCATAGCCGACCATCGACGACAGCAGTACCCGACGCAGGGCGTTACCAAGCGTATGCCCGTAACCGCGCTCAAACGGCTCCATCACGACTTTGGCGTGGTGGTCGCCCAGCGGTTCTACGGCGATGATTTTTGGCTTGAGGAGTGCTGTTTGCATTAGGTAGTCCTTTTCAATACCCTCGGCTCGTTACACCGATAAGGCTGACGTTTGGAACCTGAGAAAGCCCATCGCACGATGGGCAATAAGCCCGGCGCGCCGCAAAGCGCGCCGGGCTGAAAGCGTAGCCTTGTACGAAAGGCAAGCGCTGAATCGTTCGAATCCCGATCCGCGATTAACGCGAATACAATTCGACGATCAGGCTTTCGTTGATGTCGCCAGCGATATCGGCGCGATCCGGAGCTTGCTTGAACGTGCCTTCGAACTTCTTCGAATCAACGTTCACCCAGGTCGGGAAGCCCGACTGCTCGGCCAGCGAGAGCGCTTCGGCGATACGAACCTGCTTCTTCGACTGTTCGCGGATCGACACAACGTCACCAGCCTTGATCTGGGCCGACGGCACGTTCAGGGCTTGACCGTTCACCAGGATCGCCTTGTGCGAAACCAGCTGACGCGCTTCAGCGCGGGTCGAACCAAAGCCCATGCGGTACACGACGTTGTCGAGACGCGACTCGAGCAGTTGCAGCAGCTTTTCACCGGTGTTGCCCTTGCGGCGATCGGCTTCGGCGAAGTAGCGGCGGAACTGGCGCTCGAGCACACCGTAGATGCGCTTGACCTTCTGCTTTTCGCGCAGCTGGTTGCCGTAGTCCGACGTACGGGCACCCGAGGTGCGGCCGTGTTGACCAGGCTTGCTGTCCAGCTTGCACTTGTCAGCCAGCGAGCGACGGGCGCTCTTCAGGAACAGATCTGTGCCTTCGCGGCGGGAAAGTTTGGCCTTCGGGCCGGTATAACGTGCCACTTTATCTTCCTTTGATCGATCGCGACGCCATCAGGACGCGCCGCGAGTCCGTCACCAGTTGTGACGGACGGTGGGCTTATGGTTCTTCATCCGCAGCGGCCGAGCCGCACGGAGGTAACGCAAAAGCATGACAATATCGCCCTCACCGAGCTCACCGCCGTAACGGCAGGACTCATTGCGCGGGCGCAAAACGAAAACCTGCCGCAATGAATTGCAGCAGGTCAACGCGCGATACTACCACATCCCAGGGACCGGGGTAAAACCCCAACCGCATCCCCGGTAAGCCTGGCGCTTAGATACGGCGGCGCTTCGGCGGACGGCAGCCGTTGTGCGGAACCGGCGTCACGTCTTCGATGATGGCAATCTTGATGCCCAGTGCGTTCAGTGCACGGACAGCCGATTCACGGCCGGGACCCGGGCCCTTGATGCGCACTTCCAGGTTCTTGATACCCTGGTCTTGCGCCACACGGCCGGCGTTCTCGGCAGCAACCTGGGCAGCAAACGGGGTCGACTTACGCGAACCCTTGAAGCCCTGGCCACCGGCGGTTGCCCACGACAGGGCGTTGCCCTGGCGATCGGTGATGGTGATGATGGTGTTGTTGAACGAAGCGTGGACGTGCGCGATGCCGTCGGCAACGTTCTTCTTGACCTTCTTACGCGCGCGCTGGGCGGCGTTATTCGGACCTTTTGCCATTCGTTTCTTCCTATGCCTTCGGCTTTACTTCTTCAGTGCCACGCCGGCCTTACGCGGACCCTTGCGAGTACGTGCGTTGGTGCGGGTACGCTGACCACGGAGCGGCAGGCCCTTGCGGTGACGCATGCCACGATAGCAACCAAGGTCCATCAGACGCTTGATGTTCATCGTGGTTTCACGACGCAGGTCACCCTCGACCGTGACCTTGCCCACTTCGTCACGAAGCTTTTCAAGGTCGCCGTCGGTCAGATCCTTGACCTTCTTGTCAAACGCTACACCGGTGGCCTCGCAAATCTTGCGGGCGCGCGAGCGGCCGATACCGTAAATGGCGGTCAGGCCGATTTCGGTATGCTTGTGGTTCGGGATGTTAACCCCTGCGATACGTGCCATTCGTCAATCCTCTTTCCGATTAGCCTTGGCGTTGCTTGTGGCGGGGATCCGACGAGCAGATCACGCGCACGACACCGTTGCGCTTGATGATTTTGCAGTTGCGGCAAATGCGCTTAACAGAAGCCAGCACTTTCATGATTTTCCTCTTCCTTCAATTCCTGTTCGCTTCACTTCGTCCGGAAGACGATACGTGCGCGCGACAAATCATATGGAGTCAGCTCAACCGTCACCTTGTCACCCGGAAGAATCCGGATGTAGTTCATTCGCATCTTGCCTGAGATATGGCCCAGTACTACGTGGCCGTTTTCAAGCTTGACGCGGAACGTCGCGTTGGGGAGATTTTCCAGGACCTCCCCCTGCATCTGGATGACGTCGTCTTTTGCCATACCTGGTGCCCGTCCCGACCCCGGCTTTGTCAGCGCAAGGTCAGGTTACCCTTGAAATTCGCCTTCTTCAGCAGCGACTCGTATTGCTGCGACATGACATAGGACTGTACCTGTGACATGAAGTCCATCGTGACGACCACGATGATCAGCAACGAGGTTCCGCCGAAATAGAACGGAACGTTCCAGCGCAGCACCAGGAATTCCGGCAACAGGCAGACTAGCGTGATGTAAATCGCACCAGCCAGCGTCAGGCGCACCAGGATCTTGTCGATATAGCGCGTCGTTTGCTCGCCCGGACGGATGCCCGGAATGAAGGCTCCACTTTTCTTCAGGTTATCCGCTACTTCCCGGCTGTTATAGACCAGGGCCGTATAGAAGAAGCAGAAGAATACAATCGCAGTCGCATACAGCAGGATGTAGACCGGCTGGCCCGGCGACAACGTGGCTGCCAGGTCCTTGATGAACCGGCCAACCGCGCCCGTCGAGTCAGACGTGAACCAGCCCGCAATCGTCGCCGGGAACAGAATGATCGACGATGCAAAGATCGGCGGAATCACCCCTGCCATGTTCAGCTTCAGCGGCAGGTGCGACGACTGACCGCCGTACACCTTGTTGCCGACCTGACGCTTGGCATAGTTCACCAGGATCTTGCGCTGACCACGCTCGATAAACACCACGGCGTAGGTCACACCAGCCACGATCGCCACGATCAGGATCGCCGCGATGATGCTCATGGAACCCGTGCGGACCAGTTCAAACAGTCCGCCGATCGCATTGGGCAAGCCCGCCGCGATACCGCCAAAGATGATGATCGAGATGCCGTTGCCCAGACCACGCTCGGTGATCTGCTCACCCAGCCACATCAGGAACATCGTGCCGGTCACCAACGTGATCACAGCCGTCGCCCGGAACATCAGGCCCGGGTCGATAACCAGACCCGGCTGAGACTCCAGCGCCACTGCAATCGACAGCGCCTGGAACGTGGCCAGGACCACCGTACCGTAACGCGTGTATTGCGTGATTTTCCGTTGCCCCGCCTGCCCTTCCTTCTTCAACGACTCCAGCTGCGGCAGCACGATCGTCAGCAACTGCATGATGATCGACGCCGAGATGTACGGCATGATGCCGAGCGCGAAGACGGTAAAGCGCGACAGCGCACCGCCCGAGAACAGGTTAAACATCCCGAGGATGCCACCCGACTGACTCTGGAAAAGCTTCGCAAGCTGGTCCGGATCGATCCCCGGCACCGGAATATGTGCACCGATGCGGTAGACGATCAAAGCCAGCACCAGGAACATCAGCCGGCGCTTCAAATCGCCGTACTTCGCCGTGTTCCTGGCCTGCGTGCTTGCATTGGGTTTCGCCGTGGCCAAACGATGCTCCGACTGTGACTTCGCCTATGCTGCGAATGCTACTGCGTAATTACGCTTCGATCTGGCCGCCAGCGGCTTCGATCGCAGCCTTGGCGCCAGCGGTGGCACCCAGACCCTTGATCGTCACCTTGCGGGACAGTTCGCCAGCCTTGATGACCTTTGCGCTCTTGACCAGATCGCCCACCAGGCCAGCTGCCTTCAGGACCAGCAGGTCCACTTCAGCAGCTTCCAGGCGCTCGATGTCGCGCAGGGTCACTTCGGCGTTGAAGGCCTTGGTCAGCGAGGTGAAACCACGCTTCGGCAGACGACGATACAGCGGCATTTGACCGCCTTCGAAGCCCACCTTGTGGAAGCCGCCCGAACGCGACTTCTGACCCTTGTGACCGCGACCAGCCGTCTTGCCCAGGCCGGAGCCGATACCGCGGCCGACGCGACGCTTGGCGTGCTTCGAACCGTCAGCCGGTTTCAGGTTGTTCAGTTGCATGTTGCTCTCCGAGTCCAGATCAGGCCAGAACCTTGACCAGGTACGAGACCTTGTTGATCATGCCGCGCACGGCGGGCGTGTCCTGCAGCTCCGAAACGGAGTTCAGGCGACGCAGGCCCAGGCCACGGACGGTGGCACGATGATCCTCGCGCGTGCCGATCAGGCTGCGCACGAGTTGCACTTTTACGGTTTTCTGCGACATTTCGTTCACCTTAGCCGAGGATGTCTTCGACCGACTTGCCACGCTTGGCGGCGATTTCGCCCGGCGTGCTCATCTTGCTCAGACCATCGAGGGTGGCACGAACCATGTTGTAAGGGTTCGTCGAACCGTGCGACTTCGTCACAACGTTCGTCACACCCATTACTTCGAAGATCGCGCGCATCGGGCCGCCGGCGATCACGCCGGTACCTTCCTTGGCGGGCATCATCAGCACCTTGGCGGCGCCATGCTTGCCAACAACTTCGTGTTGCAGCGTGCCGTTCTTCAAGGCGACCTTGACCATCTTGCGACGGGCTTCGTCCATTGCCTTCTGCACGGCCACCGGTACTTCCTTGGCCTTGCCCTTGCCCATGCCGATGCGGCCATCGCCGTCACCTACCACGGTCAGCGCAGCGAAACCGAGGATACGGCCACCCTTCACCACTTTGGTGACACGGTTGACCGAGATCATCTTCTCGCGGAGGCCGTCGTCGCGTTCGTCCTGCTGGACTTTTGCTTGCATCTTTGCCATGACGTATCTCTCTCTGAGCGCTTAGAACTTGAGGCCGGCTTCACGCGCGGCATCAGCCAGGGCCTTCACGCGGCCGTGGAAGCGGAAGCCGCCACGATCGAACGCTACGGTCTCCACGCCAGCAGCCTTTGCCTTCTCGGCAACGCGCTTGCCAACTGCGGTGGCGGCGGCAACGGTAGCACCGCTGCCAGTCAGTTCCTTGCGCACTTCTGCCTCGGCGGTCGAAGCCGACGCCAGCACTTGCGTGCCGCACGGCGAGTACACCTGAGCGTAAATATGCGAATTCGTACGGAACACGGTCAGACGATTGATCTTCAGTTCCGCGATCTTGGCGCGGGTCTGACGTGCACGGCGCAAACGAGCGTCTTTCTTGTTCATCATTGGACCCCTTACTTCTTCTTGGTTTCCTTCAGGATGACGCGCTCGTCGGCGTAACGAACACCCTTGCCCTTGTAGGGCTCAGGCGGACGGTACGCGCGGACTTCCGCGGCAACCTGACCGACTTTCTGCTTGTCAGCACCCTTGATCACGATTTCCGTCTGCGTCGGCGTTTCGGCCTTCACGCCTTCCGGCATTTCGTGAATCACGTCGTGCGAGAAACCAAGCTGAAGCTTCAGCGCGGCGCCTTGCAGTTGAGCGCGGTAACCCACGCCAACCAGCTGCAGCTTGCGCTCGAAACCGGTGGTCACACCCTTGACCATGTTTGCCGCCAGGGCGCGCATGGTGCCTTGCAGGGCGTTTGCTTCACGCGATTCGTCAGCCGGGGCGAACGTCAGCGTGCCGTCGGCAACGTTGACCTTGACCAGGTTGTGAATCGACTGGGTCAGCGTACCAAGCGGGCCCTTAACGGAGAGCACGCCAGCCGCCACGTTGACTTCTGCGCCTTTCGGCAGCGCGATGGGAGCCTTACCTACACGGGACATGTTTGCTCCTTACGCGACGTAGCAGAGAACTTCACCGCCCACGCCAGTGGCACGTGCCTTGCGGTCGGTCATCAGACCCTGCGGGGTCGAAATGATCGCCACACCCAGGCCGTTCATCACTTGGGGGATGTCGCTGCGGCCCTTGTACACGCGCAGACCGGGCTTCGAGACGCGTTCGATGCGCTCGATGACCGGACGGCCAGCGTAATACTTGAGACCAATGGTCAGTTGCGCCTTGCCGCCATCTTCCTGGACCGAGTAGTCGTCGACGTAGCCTTCGTCCTTGAGGACCTTGGCGATCGCAACCTTCAGTTTCGACGAGGGCATGACCACCGACGCCTTCTGCACGCCTTGGGCGTTGCGGATGCGCGTCAGCATATCGGCGATAGGATCGCTCATGCTCATACTGTTTCTCCTGTAGCCTGTGCGTAATTACCAGCTGGCTTTCGTCAGACCCGGAATTTCGCCCTTGAAGGCGATCTCACGGATCTTGTTACGCGCCAGGCCAAACTTGCGGAACGTACCGCGGGGACGACCGGTGATCGCGCAGCGGTTACGCTGGCGGGTCGGGTTAGCGTTGCGCGGGAGCTTTTGCAGCTCGAGACGCGCGAGGTAACGCTCTTCTTCCGACTTTTCTTGGTCGTCAATAATGGCCTTGAGGTTTGCGCGCTTGTCGGCGTACTTCGCCACGAGCTTTGCGCGCTTCTTCTCACGTTCAATCAGAGCCAGTTTAGCCACGGTTATTCCTTAATTACGGAACGGGAACTTGAACGCGTTCAGGAGAGCCTTGGCTTCCTCGTCGTTCTTAGCCGTCGTCGTGATGCTGATGTTCAGACCACGCAGTGCGTCGATCTTGTCGTACTCGATTTCGGGGAAAATGATCTGCTCTTTCACACCGATGTTGTAGTTGCCACGACCATCGAACGAACGGCCCGACACACCACGGAAGTCACGCACACGCGGCAGTGCCACGGTCACGAAACGATCGAGAAATTCGAACATGCGCTCACCGCGCAGGGTCACCATCGCACCGATGGGGTAACCCTGACGGATCTTGAAGCCGGCGATGGCCTTCTTGGCCTTCGTCACCACGGGCTTCTGACCGGCAATCTTGGTCAGGTCGCCAACGGCCAGCTCAATGACCTTCTTGTCATTGATCGCTTCACCCAGACCCATGTTCAGGGTGATCTTGGTGAAACGCGGCACTTCCATGACCGACTTGTAGCCGAACTGCTTCATCAGCGCCGGCACAACTTGTTCTTTGTAAAACTCTTGCAGACGTGCTGTCATGCTCAACTCCTATCTGTGCCCAGAATCAAGCGGCCAGGACGGCACCGGTCGTCTTCAGCACGCGTACACGCTTGCCGTCTTCGACCTTGATACCGACACGCGACGGCTTGCCATTGGCATCCACGAGCGCAACGTTGGAAATATGCAGCGGCATCAGCTTGTCGACCACACCACCGGTGGTGCCGAGCATCGGGTTCGGGCGAGCATGCTTCTTGGCAACGTTCACGCCTTCAACCACGAGCTTGTCGCCCTGCACTGCTTGCACGAGACCGCGCTTGCCCTTGTCCTTACCGGTCAGCACGATGACTTCGTCGCCTTTGCGAATCTTGTTCATGGCGGCTCCTTACAGCACTTCCGGAGCGAGCGACACGATCTTCATGAAGCGCTCGGTACGGAGTTCACGAGTCACCGGCCCGAAGATACGGGTGCCGATCGGCTCGAGCTTGTTGTTCAGCAGGACGGCAGCATTGCCGTCGAACTTGACGAGCGAACCGTCAGCGCGACGCACGCCCTTGGCGGTGCGCACGACCACTGCGTTGTAGATGTCGCCCTTCTTCACGCGACCGCGCGGCGCTGCGTCCTTCACGGTCACCTTGATGATGTCGCCCACGCTCGCATAGCGGCGCTTGGACCCACCCAGTACCTTGATGCACAGCACTTCGCGCGCACCGGTGTTATCGGCCACTTCGAGCCGGCTTTCTGTCTGAATCATGGTGTTATCTTCCCAACTTAATCCGCCAGAACTTCGATATGAAGCCTGCCGGTCAGTCTTGGTCCCGTCGGAGCCAGGCATTGCGCCAGCACCGCTTGGGTTGATCAACTTGGAAGTCGGTAGTGCCTGCCACCCCCGTTACTGCGGGATACCAGACTCTGGCTCGCCTCGTCGGTCCGCTCGTTTGATACTGCTTAAGCGAACGCAATAAAGCGGAAGTCCAGGATTATAGCAACACAATCCTGGACTTGCAAGTCATCAATGCACTGTTGTGCTTAGATGACGCGAGCAGCTTCTACCAGCCGGGAAACAACCCAGGACTTGGTCCGCGACAGCGGACGGGTTTCCTGGATCTCGACCTTGTCGCCTTCCTTGTACTGGTTGGCTTCGTCGTGTGCGTGGTACTTCTTCGAACGCAGCACGTACTTGCCGTACAGAGGATGCTTGACGCGGTTTTCAATCAGGACCGTCACGGTCTTGTCCATCTTGTCGCTCACGACACGGCCCACGAGGGTCCGGCGAAGCGACGCTTCAGTCTTCGCAGCTTCAGTCATTTCGCGTCCGCCTTCTCGTTCAGCACGGTTTGCACACGCGCGATGTCCTTGCGCACCTTCTTCAGCTGGCTGGTGTTCTGCAGCTGTTGGGTGGCCTTTTGCATGCGCAGGCTAAATTGAGCCTTCAGCAGCTCGGAGAGCTCCTGATTCAGGCCAGCGGCGTCCTTGCCGCGCAGTTCGGATGCTTTCATCCCAATCTCTCCTTACGTACCGACCTGACGCACCACGAAATTCGTGGCGATCGGCAGCTTGGCGGCCGCGAGGCGGAACGCCTCACGCGCCAGCTCTTCGCTCACGCCATCCATTTCGTACAGCATCTTGCCCGGCTGGATTTCAGCCACGTAGTATTCCGGATTGCCCTTACCGTTACCCATACGGACTTCGGCAGGCTTCTTCGAAATCGGCTTGTCCGGGAAAATCCGGATCCAGATGCGGCCGCCACGCTTGATGTGACGGGTCATCGCACGACGTGCCGACTCGATCTGACGAGCGGTCAGACGGCCACGGCCCATTGCCTTCAGGCCGAATTCGCCAAAAGACACGGCGTTGCCACGGGTAGCCTTACCCGTGTTGCGGCCCTTCTGCTCCTTGCGATACTTCCTACGCTTGGGTTGCAGCATTGTTATTCTCCACTCTTCGCGTCTGCACCAGGCGCAGCACGACGACCAGCACCGGCACCACCGCGGCGGTTACCCGACGGACGGCCTTCGCCTTCACGGCGGCGGCCTTCCGGGCGACCCGGACGACGACGACGGTCTTCTTGCGGCTCTTCCACCACGGGCGCGTCATTGCGGCCCAGGTGATCACCCTTGTAGACCCACACCTTGACACCGATGATGCCGTAGGTGGTTTCGGCTTCGGAGAAGCCGTAGTCGATGTCGGCACGCAGGGTGTGCAGGGGCACACGGCCTTCGCGGTACCACTCGGTACGTGCGATTTCGATACCGTTCAGACGACCCGAGCTCATGATCTTGATGCCTTGGGCACCCAGACGCATGGCGTTCTGCATCGCGCGCTTCATGGCGCGACGGAACATGATGCGGCGCTCGAGCTGTTGCGTGATCGAATCGGCGATCAGCTGCGCATCGGTTTCCGGCTTGCGGATTTCTTCGATGTTCACGTGCACGGGCACACCCATGCGACGTTGCAGTTCGGCCTTCAGCAGTTCGATGTCCTCACCCTTCTTGCCGATCACCACGCCCGGACGCGAGCTATAAATGGTGATACGTGCATTGCGGGCAGGGCGCTCGATCACGACGCGGCCAACCGATGCGTTCTTGAGCTTCTTCTTCAGGAACTCGCGAACTTCGATGTCTTCTTTCAGCATGCCGGCGAACTTCGTGTTGTTGGCGTACCAACGCGAAGCCCAGTTACGGCTGACGGCCAGACGGAAGCCAGTCGGATGAATCTTCTGTCCCATCGTGACTCCTTAGTTGCCGAGCGTCACAGTGATGTGACAGGTTTGTTTCTCGATGCGGTTGCCGCGGCCCTTCGCCCGTGCGGTGAAGCGCTTGAGCGAGGTTGCCTTGTCGACGAAGATGGCCTTGACCTTCAGTTCGTCGATGTCGGCACCTTCGTTGTGCTCGGCGTTGGCGATGGCCGATTCGACCACCTTCTTCACGATCCCGGCAGCCTTTTTCGGGCTGAATGCCAGGACGTTGAGCGCGCGCTCGATCGGCAGACCGCGGATCTGGTCAGCGACCAGACGCGTCTTCTGGGCGGAGATACGGGCACCGCGATGAATCGCTTTCACTTCCATGATGGCACCTTACCTCTTCGCTTTCTTGTCAGCCGCATGGCCCTTGAACGTGCGAGTGATCGCAAATTCGCCGAGCTTGTGGCCAACCATGTTTTCCGTCACGTACACCGGCACGTGTTGACGGCCGTTGTGCACGGCGATCGTCAGGCCGATGAAATCAGGCATGATCGTCGAACGACGCGACCATGTCTTGATGGGCTTCTTGTCCTTGCCGGCTACGGCCGTTTCCACCTTCTTCAGCAGGTGGTCGTCGCAGAACGGACCCTTTTTTGCGGAACGAGTCATATCTTTAGCTCCTACCTACCGATTAGCGCTTGTGGCGGCGCTGGACGATCATGCTGTCCGTGCGCTTGTTGCTGCGAGTACGGTAACCCTTGGCCGGGGTACCCCACGGCGACACCGGATCACGACCAGCAGCAGTCTTGCCTTCACCACCACCGTGCGGGTGGTCCACCGGGTTCATCACCACACCGCGAACGGTCGGGCGAATACCGCGCCAGCGAGTTGCACCGGCCTTGCCGATAACGCGCAGGCTGTGCTCTTCGTTGCCCACTTCACCGATGGTGGCGCGGCATTCGATATGCACGCGACGCACTTCACCGGAGCGCAGACGAACCTGGGCGTACAGGCCTTCACGGGCCAGCAGCACGGCGGAACCGCCAGCAGCACGCGCGATTTGCGCGCCCTTGCCCGGCAGCATTTCCACGTTGTTGATCGTGGTACCCACCGGGATGTTGCGGATCGGCAGGTTGTTACCGGCCTTGATCGGCGCTTCCGAGCCGTTCATCAGGGCCTGGCCAGCTACCATGCCCTTGGTGGCGATGATGTAGCGGCGCTCGCCGTCGGCGAACAGCACCAGCGCGATGTTTGCGCTGCGGTTCGGATCGTATTCCAGGCGCTCGACCTTGGCGGCGATGCCGTCCTTGTCGTTACGCTTGAAGTCGACCACGCGGTAGTGGTGCTTATGACCACCGCCCTTGTGACGGGTGGTGATGTGACCATTGTTGTTACGACCCGACTTCTGGAATTGCTTTTCCAGCAGCGGAGCGTGCGGGGCACCCTTGTGCAGGTCGCGGTTAACGACCTTCACCATCGAGCGACGGCCCGGGGAAGTCGGCTTGGTCTTGACGAGTGCCATGATTACTTGGCCTCCGCTTCAAAATTGATTTCCTGACCCGGCTTCAGCGACACGTAAGCTTTCTTTACGTGGTTGCGACGGCCCATGAAGCGGCCAAAGCGCTTTTGCTTGCCCTTCTGGTTCAGGATCTGAACGGACTGCACCTCGACCTTGAACAGCAGTTCAACTGCGGCCTTCACTTCTGCCTTGTTGGCATCGCGAGCCACTTCGAACACAACCTGTTCGTTCTTGTCGGCGACCAGGGTTGCCTTTTCGGAAACCACCGGCGCGAGCAGCACCTGCATCAAACGATGATCGTTCTTGGCTACTTGCGTCATTTCAGCAACTCCTCGATCTGCGCGACAGCTGCCTTCGTCACGAGCACCTTCTTGTAGTGCACGAGCGACAGGGGATCAGCGTGGCGCGGCTCCACGACTGCCACGTTGGGCAGGTTGCGCGAAGCCAGGTAGAGGTTTTCGTCGAGGCTGTCGGTGATGATCAGCACCGAGTCCAGGCCCATGGCCTTGAACTTGTCGGCCAAGAGCTTGGTCTTGGGCGCGTCGACAGCGAAACCGTCCACGACGTTGATACGACCTTCACGTGCGAGCTGCGAGTAAATCGAGCGCATACCGGCACGGAACATCTTCTTGTTGACCTTCTGGCTGAAGTTCTCTTCCGGCGAATTCGGGAAGATACGGCCACCGCCACGCCACAGAGGCGAGGACGACATACCGGCACGAGCGCGGCCCGTACCCTTCTGGCGCCACGGCTTCTTGGTCGTGTGCTTGACTTCTTCGCGGTCCTTCTGCTTACGGTTACCGCTACGGGCGTTCGCCTGATATGCAACAACGATCTGGTGAACCAGTGCTTCGTTGTAGTCACGGCCGAACACTTCGGGCGACGCGTTCACGCCGGCGCCGATTTGACCGTTGTCCTGGAGGAGCTTGAGTTCCATTACATACGCTCCTTAAGCTTTGGCCTTGACGGCCGGGGTCACGATGACCTTGCCGCCCTTGGAACCGGGGATGGCGCCCTTGACCAGCAGCAGCTTGCGCTCTGCGTCGATCTTGGCGATCTCGAGGTTTTGAACGGTACGGGTAACGTCACCGAGGTGACCCGTCATGCGCTTACCAGGGAACACGCGACCCGGATCCTGCGCCATACCGATGGAACCCGGCACGTTGTGCGAACGCGAGTTACCGTGGGTGGCACGACCCGATGCGAAGTGGTAGCGCTTGATGGTACCGGCGTAGCCCTTACCGATGCTCACGCCCTGCACGTCGATCTTCTGGCCAACCTGGAACAGGTCGACAGACAGCGAACCGCCAGCTTGCAGTTCGGCAGCCTTGGCTGCATCGATGCGGAATTCTTTGATGACTTCACCAGCTTCCACACCGGCTTTGGCGAGATGACCCGCCAGCGGCTTGGTAACGCGGCTTGCGCGGCGGCTGCCGAAGGTGACTTGAACCGCGGTATAACCGTCGGTCTCGTCCGTCTTGATTTGCGTCACGCGGTTGTCGCCGACCTCGACCACGGTAACGGGAATCGAATCACCGTCGTCCGTGAAAATACGGGTCATGCCAACCTTGCGACCTACAAGGCCAAGGCTCATGGTTTGCTCCATTCCCAGCTGCGATTGGCCGGGGCTGATTGATACACGAAAACTGTGCGATTTGCGGGTTGCGCGAAAAGGATTGCGCATGACCAAAACGGTCCCCACTACCCATACAAATGGGTAGCCTTACACTATATCGCAGTAATTTTGAAAGGACAAGCAGTGCCGCGCTTTTTGTAGCAGCGACAGCTGTTGGGCATGAAATCGAAGCCCGATACGGCACATTGCATGCCGATCATGTGGTTTTCCGGAGAAATCGAACTGCGAATGCTGCCCGGAAAACAAGAACGGCGAACTTGCGTCCGCCGTTTCCTGCTGCATCAGGCCGGGATCCCGGCCCGAAACATACTTACACCTTGATCTCGACGTCGACGCCTGCCGGCAGGTCGAGCTTCATCAGCGCATCAACGGTCTTGTCCGTCGGGTCGACGATATCCATCAGACGTTGGTGCGTGCGGATCTCGAACTGATCGCGGCTGGTCTTGTTGACGTGCGGCGAACGCAGGATGTCGAAGCGCTGGATGCGGGTCGGCAGGGGCACCGGGCCCTTGACGATCGCGCCGGTACGCTTGGCGGTATCCACGATTTCGGCGGCCGACTGGTCGATCAGGCGATAGTCGAAAGCCTTCAGGCGGATACGGATCTTCTGGTTCTGCATGATTGTTCCTTAAAAGAGCGATGGGCAACGCGCCCGGATTATAGGGGACATGCCAGGGGCATGTCCCAGGAAGTTTGCTTAGTCGAGGATCTTTGCCACAACGCCGGCGCCGACGGTACGGCCACCTTCGCGGATTGCGAAGCGCAGGCCTTCTTCCATGGCGATCGGGGCGATCAGCTTGACGGTGATCGACACGTTGTCACCCGGCATGACCATTTCCTTGTCCTTCGGCAGCTCGATCGAGCCAGTCACGTCGGTCGTACGGAAGTAGAACTGCGGGCGGTAGTTGTTGAAGAACGGCGTGTGACGACCACCTTCGTCCTTCGACAGAATGTACACCTCACCGGTGAAGTGGGTGTGCGGCTTGATCGAGCCCGGCTTGCACAGGACTTGACCACGCTCGACGTCTTCGCGCTTCGTGCCGCGCAGCAGCAGACCCACGTTGTCGCCTGCCTGACCCTGGTCCAGCAGCTTGCGGAACATTTCCACGCCGGTGCAGGTCGTCTTGACCGTCGGGCGGATACCCACGATTTCGATTTCCTCACCAACCTTCACCACACCGCGCTCGATACGGCCGGTCACCACGGTACCGCGGCCCGAGATCGAGAACACGTCTTCCACCGGCATCAGGAACGTACCGTCCACAGCGCGCTCCGGCGTCGGGATGTACGTGTCCAGCGCGTCGGCCAGGGCCATGATCGCCACTTCGCCCAGTTCGCCCTTGTCGCCTTCCAGCGCCAGCTTGGCCGAACCCTTCACGATCGGCGTGTCGTCGCCCGGGAAGTCGTACTTGCTCAGCAGCTCGCGCACTTCCATTTCCACCAGCTCGAGCAGCTCGGCGTCGTCCACCATGTCGCACTTGTTCAGGAACACGATGATGTACGGCACGCCAACCTGGCGGGCCAGCAGGATGTGCTCACGCGTTTGCGGCATCGGGCCGTCAGCGGCCGAGCAAACCAGGATTGCGCCGTCCATCTGCGCAGCGCCCGTGATCATGTTCTTCACATAGTCAGCGTGGCCCGGGCAGTCAACGTGGGCGTAGTGGCGGTTCGCCGTTTCGTATTCCACGTGCGCGGTGTTGATCGTGATGCCGCGTGCCTTCTCTTCCGGCGCTGCGTCGATCTCGTCGTACTTCTTGGCGGCGCCACCGAACTTTGCAGCCAGCACCGTGGCAATCGCTGCCGTCAGCGTCGTCTTGCCGTGGTCAACGTGACCAATCGTACCAACGTTCACGTGCGGCTTGGTCCGCTCGAACTTTTCCTTTGCCATGTTTCAGCTCCTAATGGAATACAGTCAGATTCAATTCTTCATGCTGCCACGCCGGGTAAGGCGTGGCAGCAAAGCTTTTATTACTTGCCCTTGGCGGTCATCACGGCTTCGGCGATGTTCTTCGGCGCCTCTGCGTAGTGCTTGAATTCCATGGTGTACGTGGCGCGGCCTTGCGTGGCCGAGCGCAGCGACGTGGAATAACCGAACATTTCCGACAGCGGGACTTCGGCCTTGATGATCTTGCCGCCGCCAACCATGTCGTCCATGCCCTGCACGATGCCGCGGCGGGACGACAAGTCGCCCATCACGGTACCCGTGTAGTCTTCCGGCGTTTCCACTTCCACGGCCATCATCGGCTCGAGCAGAACCGGGCTGGCCTTGCGCATGGCTTCCTTGAAAGCCATCGAGCCGGCCATGCGGAACGCGTTTTCGTTCGAGTCCACGTCGTGGTACGAACCAAACGTCAGCGTGACCTTCACGTCCACCACCGGGAAGCCCGCCAGGATACCGGCCGGCAGCGTGTCGACGATACCCTTCTCGACCGCCGGGATGTATTCGCGAGGAATCACACCGCCCTTGATGGCGTCGATGAACTCGAAGCCCTTGCCCGGCTCTTGCGGTTCCAGCGTGATCACGGCGTGACCGTACTGGCCGCGGCCGCCCGACTGCTTGACGAACTTGCCTTCGACGTCTTCGGCCTTCTTGCGAATGGTTTCGCGGTAAGCCACCTGCGGTGCGCCGATGTTGGCTTCCACGCCGAATTCGCGCTTCATGCGGTCGACCAGAATTTCGAGGTGGAGCTCGCCCATGCCCGAAATGATGGTCTGGCCCGATTCTTCATCGGTACGCACGCGGAACGACGGATCTTCAGCGGCCAGGCGGTTCAGGGCGATGCCCATCTTTTCCTGGTCAGCCTTGGTCTTCGGCTCAACAGCCTGCGAGATCACCGGCTCCGGGAAGATCATGCGCTCGAGCACGATCGGTGCAGCCGGATCGCACAGCGTATCGCCCGTGGTGGCATCCTTCAGGCCCACCGCGGCGGCGATGTCGCCTGCCAGCACTTCCTTGATTTCTTCGCGCTGGTTGGCGTGCATCTGCAGAATACGGCCCAGACGCTCCTTCTTCTGCTTCACCGGGTTGTACACGGTGTCGCCCGAATTGATCTTGCCCGAGTACACGCGGAAGAAGATCAGCTGACCAACGAACGGGTCGGTCATGATCTTGAACGCCAGCGCCGAGAACTTCTCGTTGTCGTCAGCCTTGCGCACGAGCTTCTTCTCGTCGTCGTTTTCGTCCACGCCCTTGACCGGCGGAATGTCGACCGGCGACGGCAGGAAGTCGATCACGGCGTCGAGCATACGCTGCACGCCCTTGTTCTTGAACGCGGTGCCGCACAGCATCGGCTGGATTTCGCCGGCGATGGTACGGTCACGCAGCGCCTTGACGATCTCGGCGCGGGTCAGCTCTTCGCCGCCCAGGTACTTTTCCATCAGCTCTTCGCTGGCTTCGGCGGCGGACTCGACCATCTTCTCGCGCCATTCGTCAGCGGTGTCTTTCAGTTCGGCCGGGATGTCCTGGTACTCGAACTTCACGCCCTGGCTGGCTTCGTCCCAAATGATCGCCTTCATTTCCAGCAGATCGACGACGCCCTGGAAGCCGTCTTCAGCGCCGATCGGCACCACGACGGGCACCGGGTTGGCCTTCAGGCGGGTCTTCAGCTGGTCGTAGACCTTGAAGAAGTTGGCGCCGGTACGGTCCATCTTGTTCACGAAGGCCAGACGCGGCACACCGTACTTGTTGGCCTGACGCCACACGGTTTCCGACTGCGGCTGCACGCCACCCACTGCGCAGTAGACCATGCAGGCGCCGTCCAGCACGCGCATGGAACGCTCCACCTCGATGGTGAAGTCCACGTGGCCCGGGGTGTCGATGATGTTGAAGCGGTGCTCGGGGTAGTTGCCGCCCATGCCCTTCCAGAAGGCGGTGGTAGCAGCGGAGGTAATCGTGATGCCACGCTCCTGCTCCTGCTCCATCCAGTCCATGGTGGCCGCGCCATCATGCACTTCACCGATCTTGTGGTTCACACCGGTGTAGAACAGGATCCGCTCGGTCGTGGTGGTTTTACCCGCGTCAATGTGAGCCGAAATACCGATGTTACGGTAGCGCTCAATGGGAGTCTTACGAGCCACTTTAATCCTCTATTCGTCCGTGAGGCGCAGACATCTCATGGTCTGCGCCCTTAACACAAACGGGCGAGATGTGTGAAAACACAACCCGCCCGGCAACCAACAGCGTTTTTCGCGCGCCTTAGAAGCGGAAGTGCGAGAACGCCTTGTTGGCTTCGGCCATGCGGTGCACTTCGTCGCGCTTCTTCATTGCGCCACCGCGGCCTTCTGAAGCTTCCAGCAGCTCACCTGCCAGGCGCAGCGCCATCGACTTCTCGCTGCGTTTCTTCGCGGCCTCACGCAGCCAACGCATCGCCAATGCCAAACGACGCGACGGACGGACTTCGACCGGAACCTGATAGTTGGCGCCGCCCACGCGACGGCTCTTCACTTCCACCACCGGCTTCACGTTGTTGATGGCAACGGAGAACACTTCGATGGGGGCCTTGCCTGCCTTCTTTTCGATCTGGTCGAATGCACCGTACACGATACGTTCGGCAACCGACTTCTTGCCGTCCAGCATCAGCACGTTCATGAACTTGGCAACTTCAACGTTACCGAACTTCGGATCAGGCAAAACATCCCGCTTGGGGACTTCACGACGACGTGGCATCTTCTTTCCTTTAGATTCAGTTGAGAGGCGGGTCAATATTTCCGCGTCTCCGGCCACCAACTAGCTTGCCGACTCTTGGGCAAATTCGCCGGGTGACCACTTACTCGACGGCACGGCGCACAAAAAACGCTCCGTTTTACCGCCGCCTGGTGACAGCTCCATGACTTGCGCCACAGCTGTCGGATATTGCTTTGCGTAGAAGCTTAGGCAGCCTTCGGACGCTTCGCACCGTACTTCGAACGGGCCTGCTTGCGGTCCTTCACGCCTTGCAGATCCAGCGAACCACGGACGATGTGGTAACGCACACCCGGCAGATCCTTCACACGGCCGCCGCGAATCAGCACGACCGAGTGTTCCTGCAGGTTGTGGCCTTCACCGCCGATGTACGAAATGACTTCGAAACCGTTGGTCAGGCGCACCTTTGCGACCTTACGCAGTGCCGAGTTCGGCTTCTTCGGCGTCGTGGTGTACACGCGGGTGCACACGCCGCGACGCTGCGGGCAGTTCTCAAGCGCCGGGCTCTTGCTCTTGATGACTTCAGAGACGCGCGGCTTGCGAACCAGTTGGTTGATAGTTGGCATTGTTCAATCCAGCTTGGTTTTACAAAAAACACCCCTTCGCCAATGTCTGGCCAAGAGGCAACTACGGGTTTTGGACGGGAAAGGTGAGCGAACGCTCTGAAGGAAGGGCTGTGAAGTGACAGACTTGCCAAAGAGCGCGAGCTCGCCCGGATCCCGCTGTCGCCTTGCCCGGTTGCGCACATGAAGGCACATATCAGACGGACGAGCGAAATCCAAAGCCAAAAACTCGAATCTGGCACTCTAGCAGTCACCTTGACAACGGTCAAGGGGTATACGCGACGTATACGCATGGTGCGCATGGTACCGGCATCGCCCTGTCCGCCCTTGGTTGACCCGTCGGTCAGACACTGCGCAATGCTTCCAGAAGCTCCTCGCCGTAGCGCTCGAGTTTCGATGCGCCAATACCAGGCACCTCGGCCAGTTCATCCAGCGACTCCGGTGCACTGCGCGCCAGCTCTGCCAGCGTGGCATCGTGAAAGATCACATAGGCCGGGACGCCGTGTTCCTTGGCGGTAGCCGTGCGCCAGCGCCGCAACGCTTCCCAGTTGGCCAGCGTGTCGGCATCCATCGTCGCGGTGTGGTCGGTGCGGGCTCCACCGCGCGCCGCGCGCTCGCCTGCCTTGCCTGGCTTGCTGACCTGGCGGCGAAGCGTGATCGACTGCTCGCCCTTGAGCACGGCGCGCGCGGATTCTCCCAGCAGCAGTGCGCCGTGGCCGCCATGGTCGATCATCAGCAGGCCGTGCGCAATCAGTTGCCTGAACACCGCGTGCCATTCCGATACCGAGCGATCCTTGCCGATGCCGAATGTCGACACCTTGTCGTGGCCCCACTGGCGGATCTTCTCGCTGGCATTGCCGCGCAATACGTCGATCAGATGCGTCGCGCCAAAATGCACGCGGCTGGCCTGTGCGGTGCGGTACACGCATGACAGCGCCATCTGGGCTTCACGCGTGCCATCCCAGGTAGATGGCGGCTCGATGCACGTATCGCAGTTACCGCACGGTTGGGCGGTCTCGTCGAAATAGGCCAGGATCCGCACCCGTCTGCAGCCAGCCGTTTCGCACAAACCCAGCAATGCATCGAGCTTGGACGACGACACCCGCTTATGCGCATCGTCCGCTTCAGACTCGTCGATCATCCGCTTTTGCTGCACGACGTCGCCCAGCCCGTAGGCCATCCAGGCATTGGCCGGCAAACCGTCACGGCCCGCGCGCCCGGTTTCCTGGTAATAGCCTTCCATGCTCTTGGGCAGGTCGAGGTGGGCCACGAAGCGCACATCGGGCTTGTCGATGCCCATGCCGAACGCAATCGTGGCCACCATCACGATGCCCTCCTCCTCGCGGAAACGGGCCTGGTGATGCTGCCGTACCTGAGCATCCATGCCGGCATGGTAGCCAAGCGCCTTGATGCCATGCCCCGACAGCCACGCCGCGGTATCCTCGACCTTCTTGCGCGACAGGCAATAGACGATGCCACTATCGTGCCCGCCATCGCCGTTCATGTGCTCGGCCTTGATAAACGCGAGCAACTGCTGGCGAGCATTATCCTTTTCGACGATGCGATAGCGGATATTTGGCCGATCGAAGCTCGATACGAAGACACGGGCATCGTCCAGCGCCAGCCGCTCGACAATCTCGTCGCGCGTCAGCGCATCGGCCGTGGCCGTAAGCGCGATGCGCGGCACATTCGGAAAGCGCTCGTGCAGGACCGACAGTTGAATGTATTCGGGCCGGAAGTCATGCCCCCACTGCGATACGCAGTGCGCTTCGTCGATAGCGAACAAACCCACGCGCGTGCGATCTAGCAGATCAAGGAAGCGCGGCGTCATCAGGCGCTCGGGTGCCACATACAGGACGTCGATCCTGCCGGCCAGCAAGTCACGCTCGACGGCCGAGGCCTCACTGCTGCTCAGCGTGGAATTGAGCACGGCGGCCCGTACGCCTGCCTCCGTCAACGCCGCCACCTGGTCCTGCATCAGCGCGATCAGCGGCGACACCACGATGCCTACGCCATGCCCTGCCTGCTGCCGCAGCAACGCGGGAATCTGGTAGCAAAGCGATTTCCCGCCACCAGTCGGCATCAGCACCAGGCAGTCACCACCGTCCGCCACATGGTCGATGATCTCGGCCTGGCGGCCACGGAAGGCGTGGTAGCCAAACACTTCTTTGAGGATCGCCAGGGCGCGCGACATGGGACAGCGGAATCCGGAAAAGCTGGAAAGGCGTAACCATACCACTCACAGCGTGCCAGGGCTGTATGTGTCTGCGTTGCTGCAGCACTGACAGCTTGCCGGTGCAACGTTGAAGCCGCTGCGCTGGCTATTTCCCAGTGGGAATTTCGAAAGGCGTTGGTTGATCGGGCGGCGACGGATACAGCGGAACACTGCCTTGCGAAGTGTTTTCGGGCAAGAATGGCTTGGGTATGGGTGCCGGAGACACACTCTCGCGCAGCTTCTCAACCTGCTTCTGTCGCGCCTGCTGCTCCAGCTTGTCGCAAAGGCTTGCATTGCCCCGCCCCGCCAGGCATTCGAAGTGCCACACGTAACGCTCGCGGTCTTCGTCGTCAGGTATTGGCCGCAACTGTGCGTTGCCGACATCGAGCGACATACCGCTCATGGGCGACGCAATGGCCGTCGCCCATGCCATTCCCAAGGCTACTACGACAAATGCAACCAGTGCTGGCATATCGATTCGGCATGACGTGCATGCATTGAGGGTGGACACATGCCAACCCTAGGCCCCGGCGGCGCGCGCATGGTTGATGCATCGCAAATCAGAAGCTGTTTAAGTGTTTGGCTAGCCAGCGTGCACGCGAAAAAAAACCCGGCTCGAATGAGCCGGGTTTTCCTAACTTCAACGTCTACTACTGCGCACTAGCGATCAGACCGCGTCGCCGTCACCTTCGGTCGCCTGCACTACCGGCGGCTCGATGAACAGCGATTGTTCTTCGTCGCTGATCGCCTGGGCGCGTTCGCGCTCGGACGCCTCGCGTGCCTTGCGGGCACGGTGGTAGGCCAGGCCGGTACCGGCCGGGATCAAACGACCCACGATCACGTTTTCCTTCAGACCACGCAGGTCGTCGGTCTTGCCCATGATTGCGGCTTCGGTCAGCACGCGCGTCGTTTCCTGGAACGATGCCGCCGAGATGAAGCTGTCGGTCGACAGCGACGCCTTGGTAATACCCAGCAGCAGGTTCTCGTGCATGGCCGGACGCTTGCCGTCGGCGATCACACGGTCGTTCTCGTCGAGCAGCTCCGAACGCTCCACCTGTTCACCCGGGATGAACTTGGTATCGCCAACGTCCTGGATCTGCACACGGCGCAGCATCTGACGAACAATCACTTCGATGTGCTTGTCGTTGATCTTCACGCCCTGCAGACGGTACACGTCCTGCACTTCGTCCACGATGTAGTGCGCCAGCTCCTCGATGCCCTTCAGGCGCAGGATGTCGTGCGGATCCGCCGGACCTTCCACGATCATTTCGCCCTTGTTCACCACCTGGCCGTCGTGCACCAGCACCTGCTTTTCCTTGGCGATCAGGAACTCGTGGGCGTTGCCGTCCAGGTCCGTAATCACCAGGCGCTGCTTGCCCTTCGTGTCCTTGCCGAACGATACCGTACCGGTAACTTCCGCCAGCACGGCGGCGTCCTTCGGCGAACGGGCTTCGAACAGCTCGGCCACACGCGGCAGACCACCGGTAATGTCACGGGTCTTCTGCGATTCGGTGGGGATACGTGCCAGCACTTCACCCACGTGCACCTGCTGACCGTCCTTCACGGTAATCAGCGCGCCCACCTGGAAGCCGATGGTCACGGAGTGGTCCGTGCCCGGGATCTTCACTTCCTGGTTGTTGGCGTCGAGCAGCTTCACCTGCGGGCGCAGGCCCTTGGTGGCAGCCGTACGGCGCTTGGCGTCGATCACCACGAGGGTCGACAGGCCCGTGACTTCGTCCATCTGCTTGGCGACGGTCACGCCTTCTTCCACGTTCTCGAACTTGATCGTGCCCGAGTACTCGGAAACGATCGGACGAGTCAGTGCGTCCCACGTGGCCAGCTGCGTACCAGCCTTGATGGCCTGGCCGTCCTGCACCAGCAGCGTGGCGCCGTACGGGATCTTGTGGCGTTCGCGCTCGCGGCCGTGGTCGTCCGTGATCAGTGCCTCGCCGGAACGCGAGATCACGATCAGTTCGCCCTTGGCGTTGGTCACGTAACGCATGGTCACCGTGAAGCGCACCGTACCGGTTGCCTTGGCTTCCACGCTCGACGCCACTGCCGCACGCGATGCCGCACCACCGATGTGGAACGTACGCATGGTCAGCTGGGTACCCGGCTCACCGATCGACTGCGCAGCGATAACACCCACCGCTTCGCCCGAGTTCACCAGCACGCCGCGGCCCAGGTCACGGCCGTAGCACATGGCGCACAGGCCGTAGCGCGTGTCGCATGCCAGTGGCGTGCGGACCTTGACTTCGTCCACGCCGATGCTGTCGATCAGCTCGACCAGGTCTTCGTCCAGCAGCGTGCCGGTTTCGATCGCGGTTTCCTGGGTTTCAGGGTTCACCACGTCAGCCACCGTCACACGACCCAGGATACGGTCGCGCAGGGCTTCGATCACTTCACCGCCTTCGACCAGGGCCTTCATGGCCACGCCGTTGGAGGTACCGCAATCGTCTTCCACCACGACCAGATCCTGCGTCACGTCGACCAGACGACGCGTCAGGTAACCCGAGTTCGCGGTCTTCAGTGCCGTATCAGCCAGACCCTTACGTGCACCGTGGGTCGAGATGAAGTACTGCAGAACGTTCAGGCCTTCACGGAAGTTCGCCGTAATCGGCGTTTCAATGATCGAGCCATCCGGCTTGGCCATCAGGCCACGCATACCAGCCAGCTGACGAATCTGGGCCGCGCTACCGCGAGCACCCGAGTCCGCCATCATGTAGATCGAGTTGAACGATTCCTGCTTGACGGTTGCGCCAGTACGATCAACCACGTCTTCGTGCTGGAGCTGCTCCATCATCGCCTTGCCCACCTGGTCACCAGCGGCGCCCCAGATGTCCACGACGTTGTTGTAACGCTCCTGGTCCGTCACCAGACCCGACATGTACTGCTTGTCGTATTCCTTCACCTTGGCGGCCGCGTCGGAGATGATCTTCTCCTTCTGCGGCGGCACCAGCATGTCGTCGATGGCGATCGAGATACCGGCGCGCGTAGCCAGGCGGAAGCCCGACTGCAGCAGCTTGTCGGCGAAGATCACGGTTTCGCGCAGACCGCACTTGCGGAACGCAGTGTTGATCAGGCGCGAGATTTCCTTCTTCTTCAGCGGCTTGTTCAGCACCGAGAACGGCAGGCCCTTCGGCAGGATCTCGGACATGATCGCGCGGCCGACCGTGGTGGCCTGCAGGCGGATCCGCGGCGCGAAGCGGGCATCGCCCACCGCGTCCTTGTCGACGAGTTCGTACTCGGTGATCCGCACGTTCACGCGCGAAGCGAGTTCGACTTCCTTGTTCTCGTAGGCGCGGATGACTTCGCTGATGTCAGCGAACGTCATGCCTTCACCCTTGCCGTTGATCTTGTCGCGGGTCGTGTAGTACAGACCCAGCACCACGTCCTGCGACGGCACGATCGACGGGTCGCCGTTGGCCGGGAACAGCACGTTGTTCGAAGCCAGCATCAGCGTGCGGGCTTCCATCTGGGCTTCCAGCGACAGCGGCACGTGAACGGCCATCTGGTCACCGTCGAAGTCGGCGTTGAATGCCGCGCAGACCAGCGGATGCAGCTGGATGGCCTTGCCTTCGATCAGCACCGGCTCGAACGCCTGGATACCCAGGCGGTGCAGCGTCGGCGCGCGGTTCAGCATCACCGGGTGCTCGCGGATCACCTCTTCGAGGATGTCCCACACCACCGGCGTCTGGCTTTCCACTTCCTTCTTCGCCGCCTTGATGGTGGTGGCGATGCCCATCGTTTCCAGCTTGTGGAAGATGAACGGCTTGAACAGTTCCAGCGCCATCAGCTTGGGCAGACCGCACTGGTGCAACTTCAGCGTCGGACCCACCACGATCACCGAACGGCCCGAGTAGTCCACGCGCTTGCCCAGCAGGTTCTGACGGAAACGACCGCCCTTACCCTTGATCATCTCGGCCAGCGACTTCAGCGGACGCTTGTTGGCGCCAGTCATCGCCTTGCCGCGACGACCGTTGTCCAGCAGCGAGTCGACGGCTTCCTGCAGCATGCGCTTTTCGTTGCGCACGATGATTTCAGGGGCCTTCAGCTCCAGCAGGCGCTTCAGACGGTTGTTACGGTTGATGACGCGGCGATACAGGTCGTTCAGGTCCGACGTGGCGAAACGGCCGCCATCGAGCGGAACCAGCGGACGCAGTTCGGGCGGCAGCACCGGCAGCACTTCCAGGATCATCCACTCGGGCTTGATACCCGAACGCTGGAACGCCTCCAGCACCTTCAGGCGCTTGGCGAACTTCTTGATCTTGGCTTCGGAACCAGTGGCTTGCAGCTCGGCGCGGATCTGTTCGATCTGCTTCTCGATGTCGATGCCGCGCAGCAGTTCACGGATGCCCTCGGCACCCATCATCGCCACGAATTCGCCTTCGCCGTACTCATCGCACTTCGCGATGTAGTCGTCTTCCGACATGATCTGGCTGCGCTTGAGCGGCGTCATGCCAGGTTCCAGCACCACGAATGCTTCGAAGTACAGCACGCGTTCGATGTCGCGCAGCGTCATGTCGAGCACCATGCCCAGACGCGACGGCAGCGACTTCAGGAACCAGATGTGCGCGGTCGGCGCGGCCAGTTCGATGTGGCCCATGCGCTCGCGGCGCACCTTGGCCAGCGTCACTTCGACGCCGCACTTCTCGCAGATCACGCCACGGTGCTTCAGGCGCTTGTACTTGCCGCACAGGCACTCGTAGTCCTTGATCGGGCCAAAGATCTTGGCGCAGAACAGACCATCGCGTTCCGGCTTGAACGTACGGTAGTTGATCGTTTCCGGCTTCTTCACTTCACCGTACGACCACGAACGGATCTTCTCGGGCGAGGCCAGGCCGATCTTGATCGCGTCGAACTGCTCTTCCTGCTGTACCTGCTTAAAGAGATCGAGCAATGCTTTCATTGCAACTCCTTGTATCGCCGCCGGTCCGGAGTCTGTCCGGAACAGCGGCATTCAATCCTGTGGAAAACCTGCGCTGGTGGGAGGCGGCCGCGGCTGCCTCCCCGATCAACCGGATCAGTAACGATCCAGGTCGATATCGATACCCAGCGAGCGGATTTCCTTAACCAGCACGTTGAACGATTCCGGCATGCCGGCATCGATCGAGTGCTCGCCCTTGACGATGTTCTCGTAGACCTTGGTACGGCCGTTCACGTCATCGGACTTGACCGTCAGCATTTCCTGCAGCACGTACGATGCGCCGTAGGCTTCCAGTGCCCAGACTTCCATCTCACCGAAACGCTGGCCACCGAACTGGGCCTTACCGCCCAGCGGCTGCTGCGTCACCAGCGAGTACGGGCCGGTCGAGCGGGCGTGCATCTTGTCGTCCACCAGGTGATGCAGCTTCAGCATGTGCATCACACCCAGCGTGACCGGACGCTCGAACGCTTCGCCAGTACGGCCGTCGTGCAGCGTGACCTGTTGCTTCGAAGCGGTCAGGCCCTTCTCCTTGGCGATCTCGTCCGGATAAGCCAGGTCGAGCATGCGGCGGATTTCGTCTTCGTGCGCACCGTCGAACACCGGCGTGGCAAACGGCACACCCTTCTTCAGGTTGCCGGCCAGCTCGAGCACTTCGGCGTCGGACAGGCTGTCCAGGTCTTCGGCCTTGCCGCTCTCGTTGTAGATCTGCGCGAGCAGCGGACGCAGTTCCTGCGCCTTGGCCTGGGCCTTGAGCATGTCGCCGATACGCTGGCCCAGACCGCGAGCGGCCCAGCCCAGGTGGGTTTCCAGAATCTGGCCCACGTTCATCCGCGACGGCACGCCCAGCGGGTTCAGCACGATGTCTGCCGGCGTACCGTCAGCCATGTACGGCATGTCTTCGATCGGCACGATCTTCGACACCACACCCTTGTTACCGTGACGGCCGGCCATCTTGTCGCCAGGCTGCAGGCGGCGCTTGACGGCCAGGTACACCTTGACCATCTTGATCACGCCCGGCGGCAGTTCGTCGCCCTGCGTGAGCTTCTTGCGCTTTTCCTCGAAGGCGAGGTCGAACTCGTGACGCTTCTGCTCGATGGCTTCCTTCACGGCTTCCAGCTGGGCAGCCACTTCCTCGTCGGCCGGACGGATGTCGAACCAGTGGTACTTGTCCAGGTCGGCCAGGTATTCGCGGGTCAGCTTGGCGCCCTTGGCCAGCTTCTTCGGACCGCCGTTGACGGTCTTGTCGAGCAGCAGGCGTTCCAGACGCTGGAATGCATCGCCTTCCACGATACGCAGCTGGTCGTTCAGGTCCAGGCGGTAGCGCTTCAGTTCGTCGTCGATGATCGACTGGGCGCGCTTGTCGCGCGTCACGCCTTCACGCGTGAAGACCTGCACGTCGATCACGATACCGCTCATGCCCGACGGCACGCGCAGCGACGTGTCCTTCACGTCCGAAGCCTTCTCACCGAAGATCGCGCGCAGCAGCTTCTCTTCCGGCGTCAGCTGGGTCTCGCCCTTCGGCGTGACCTTGCCCACCAGCACGTCACCGGCTTCCACTTCGGCGCCAATGTACGTGATGCCCGACTCGTCCAGACGCGCCAGTTGCGCTTCGGCCAGGTTCGAGATGTCGCGCGTGATTTCTTCAGGTCCGAGCTTCGTGTCGCGGGCGACGACCGACAGTTCCTCGATGTGGATCGAGGTGTAGCGGTCTTCGGCAACCACACGCTCCGAGATCAGGATCGAATCCTCGAAGTTGTAGCCGTTCCACGGCATGAACGCGACCAGCATGTTCTGGCCCAGAGCCAGCTCGCCCAGATCGGTCGAAGCGCCGTCGGCGATCACGTCGTTGCGGGCAACGATATCGCCAACCTTCACCATCGGACGCTGGTTGATGTTGGTGTTCTGGTTCGAACGCGTGTACTTGATCAGGTTGTAGATGTCCACGCCAACTTCACCGGCCACGGCTTCGTCGTCGTTCACACGAATCACCACACGCATTGCGTCGACGTAGTCAACCACGCCGCCACGCATCGCCTGCACCGCCGTACCCGAGTCAACGGCCACGGTGCGCTCGACGCCGGTACCCACCAGCGGCTTGTCCGGACGCAGGCAAGGCACGGCCTGACGCTGCATGTTCGCGCCCATCAGTGCACGGTTCGCGTCATCGTGTTCGAGGAACGGCACCAGCGAGGCAGCGGCCGACACGATCTGCGACGGCGCCACGTCGATGTACTGGACGCGGTCCGGCGTGACCATACGAGTTTCACGCTCGGAACCTTCGCGGGACGACACCAGTTCGTCGATCAGGGTGCCGTCGGCGTCGACAGTCGCGTTGGCCTGGGCCACCACGTACTTGCCTTCCTCGATGGCCGACAGGTAGTCCACCTGGTCGGTCAGCTTGCTGTTCTCGACCTTGCGGTACGGCGTTTCCAGGAAGCCGTATTCGTTCAGGCGAGCATACAGAGCCAGCGAGTTGATCAGACCAATGTTCGGACCTTCCGGCGTTTCGATCGGGCACACGCGGCCATAGTGGGTCGGGTGCACGTCGCGGACTTCAAAGCCGGCGCGCTCGCGCGTAAGACCGCCCGGGCCAAGGGCCGAAACACGGCGCTTGTGGGTGATTTCCGACAGCGGGTTGGTCTGGTCCATGAACTGCGACAGCTGCGACGAACCGAAGAACTCGCGAATCGCCGACGAAATCGGCTTCGAGTTGATCAGGTCGTGCGGCATCAGGTTCTCAGTCTCGGCCTGGCCCAGACGTTCCTTGACAGCACGCTCCACGCGCGACAGGCCCGCGCGGAACTGGTTTTCAGCCAGCTCGCCGACGCAACGCACACGACGGTTGCCCAAGTGATCGATATCGTCGACTTCGCCCTTGCCGTTACGCAGGTTGACGAGGATCTTGATCGTTTCGAGGATGTCCTCGTCCTGCAGCACCATGCTGCCTTCGCCGCTCGGGCGCGACAGGCGGCTGTTGACCTTCATACGGCCAACACGCGACAGGTCGTACGATTCTTCGCTGTAGAACAGACGCTGGAACAGTGCTTCCACGGCGTCTTCGGTGGGCGGCTCGCCCGGACGCATCATGCGGTAGATGGCGATACGCGCGGCGGTCTGGTCGGCGGTGTCGTCCACACGCAGGGTCTGCGAGATGTACGGACCTTGGTCGAGGTCGTTCGTGTACAGCGTCTGGATCTGCTTGACACCGGCTTCGCGCAGGTTTTCCAGCAGCGTTTCGGTCAGCTCGTCGTTGGCGTTGGCGATCACTTCACCGGTATCCGGATCGATGATGTTCTTGGCCAGCACGCGGCCCAGCAGGTAGTCTTCCGGCACGCTGATCAGCTTGGTACCGGCGGAGTCCAGGTCGCGAATGTGCTTGGCGTTGATCCGCTTGTCCTTCTCCACGACGACGCGGCCGTTCTTGTCGGCGATGTCGAAGCGCGCGACTTCACCGCGCAGGCGCTCGGGCACGAACTCGAGTTGCGCGCCTTCGCTCTGCAGCGTGAAGTTGTCGAATACGAAGAAGTGAGCCAGGATCTGTTCCGGCGTCAGGCCGATCGACTTCAGCAGGATCGTCACCGGCATCTTGCGGCGGCGGTCGACGCGGAAGTACAGGATGTCCTTCGGATCGAATTCGAAGTCGAGCCACGAGCCACGGTACGGAATGATCCGAGCCGAGAACAGCAGCTTGCCCGAGCTGTGCGTCTTGCCCTTGTCGTGCTCGAAGAACACGCCCGGCGAACGGTGCAGCTGGCTGACGATGACACGCTCGGTGCCGTTGATGACGAAAGAACCGGTCGAGGTCATGAGCGGAATTTCGCCCATGTAGACTTCCTGCTCCTTCACTTCCTTTACCTTGCCCGGGTTCTCGCGATCGTTGATGATCAGGCGAACCTTCGCACGCAGCGCCGAGTGGAACGTCAGGCCACGTTGCTGGCATTCCTTGACGTCGAACGGCGGGTTGGACAGGTGATACGAGACAAACTCCATACGGGCAAGCCCGTTATGGGAGGAAATTGGGAAGATCGCGTTGAAAGCGGCCTGCAGACCCTCGCTTTTGCGACGCGCGGTCGGCGTTTCCGCTTGCAAGAACTGGGTGTAGGATTCAATCTGTGTGGCAAGCAGGAATGGAACCTGATGAACCGTCGCGCGCTTCGCAAAGGATTTGCGAATGCGCTTCTTTTCGGTGAAGCTGTACGCCATGGGATCTCCGAATCATCGCAGGGCTGGCTGGACCTGGCCGGCACCTGAGGTGTTCAGCGACTGGGAGGGGATTTGGCGGTTGGCCGCTACCAACCTCTGGCTGACGGTACCCGCACGCTGCGGACGGTGTGGTCATTGCACGGCGCAATGCCTGCACACGTCCGGGGGGCACCCGACCAAACTTGTCTTCTGCAGTCGGTTCAGAAGACAAACATCAGCAACCACCTAGTGTGCCACTGATGTTTGGCTTCTGCTGAGGCAGCGATCGATTATCGCTCGCCAAGCATAGCTTACTTCACATCTCGCCCATCCGGGCCGTATTGCGCCGCTTTCAGGTGCACCTTCAAACACACCCCACAGAAGCGCAAAAAGGCTGGCGCCGGGAATTTCCCTTTGCCAGCCCCTCCGCGTGCCACGGGGGCACGCGCGGTACCACTTACTTGACGTCGACCTTCGCGCCAGCGTCTTCCAGCTTCTTCTTGGCTTCGTCTGCAGCAGCCTTGTCCACGCCTTCCTTGACAGCCTTCGGTGCGCCATCGACCAGGTCCTTGGCTTCCTTCAGGCCCAGACCGGTGATTTCGCGAACGGCCTTGATCACGCCAACCTTGTTGGCGCCAACTTCGGCCAGAATCACGTTGAATTCGGTCTTTTCTTCAACAGCGGCGGCACCAGCGCCCGGGGCAGCAGCCACAGCCATGGCAGCAGCCGACACGCCAAACTTCTCTTCGAACGCCTTGACCAGGTCGTTCAGTTCCATCACGGACATCGCGCCTACGGCTTCCAGGATGTCGTCTTTAGTGATTGCCATTTGGATTACTCCTACTAGATTTGATTCGGGATCGGTATTGCGATCTGTATATGAGACAGCTCAGGCAGCCGGGGCTTCTGCTTCCGCTTCCGCGGGAGCGCCTTCGGCGTTCTTGGCAGCCAGTGCGGCCAGCAGGCGGGCAAAGCCCGACACCGGCGCTTGCATCACGCCAAGCAGCTGAGCAATCAGTTCGTCACGGCTCGGGATCGAAGCCAGGGCCTTGACGGCGCCAGCATCGAGAACCTTACCGTCGTACGACCCAGCGCGCAGAACCAACTTGTCGTTGGTCTTGGCAAAGTCGTTCAGAACCTTGGCCGAGGACACTGCATCTTCGGAAATACCGTAGATCAGCGGACCCGTCATTTGCTCTGCGAGGCCTGCAAACGGCGTACCTTCGACGGCACGGCGAGCCAGCGTGTTCTTCAGAACGCGCAGGTACACGCCTTGCTGACGAGCGGTAGCACGCAGCTTGGTCAGATCGCCAACCGCAATGCCGCGATATTCGGCAACGACGATGGTCTGGGCCTTGGCGACTTGCGCCGAAACCTCAGCAACGACGGCCTTCTTATCTTCAATATTAAGTGGCACGGTTAAGCTCCAAAACGATGCGAACGCACCGGAAAAACCGGCGCAAACACATCAGTCCAAACGAACGGCGTCCGATTGGCCCGAATCGGCCAGGCAGTACCTGGCTTCATCAATCCCTTCGGGTGCGCCATCTGCGCTGGCGGGCCGACTGCCATCGGAGCGAACCCCGTATGTGCCGACCGATTAAGTCCACGCTGCCATGGGCGGTGTGAACACCAGCGGTCTTTGATAACCAGCAGCACCTGCTTCGCGTCATCGCGTGGCGAGTGCTACTGCCCAAAGCCTTGCTCCGTCATCTGTTCGAATCGGGAGCCAACCGCGGCAACGCCGCGATCTTCAATTCCTGCCCTGGCCGGAGTTATCGGGTTCCGGTCAGGTGGTTGCCGTCAGCTCAGGCTGCCAGCGAGGTCTGTTCAACGCGAACGCCAACGCCCATGGTGGACGACACGGCGATCTTGCGCAGGTACACACCCTTGCTCGTTGCCGGCTTGGACTTGACCAGGGCGTCCAGCAGGGCGGCCAGGTTGCTCTTCAGCGCGGCGTCTTCAAACGAGCGACGACCGATGGTGGCGTGGATGATACCGGCCTTGTCGACACGGAATTGCACCTGACCAGCCTTGGCGTTCTTCACTGCCTGGGCGACGTCGGGCGTCACGGTGCCAACCTTCGGGTTCGGCATCAGGCCGCGCGGGCCGAGGATCTGGCCCAGCGTACCGACGATACGCATCGTGTCCGGCGAAGCGATCACGACGTCGAAGTTCAGGTTACCGGCCTTCACTTGCTCGGCCAGGTCTTCCATGCCAACGATGTCAGCACCGGCGGCCTTGGCGGCTTCGGCCTTCTCGCCTTGGGCGAACACGGCCACACGGACCGACTTGCCGGTACCAGCCGGCAGCACTACCGAACCGCGCACCACTTGGTCCGACTTCTTGGCGTCGATGCCCAGTTGCACGGCCACGTCGATCGATTCGTCGAACTTCGCCGAAGCGCAGCTCTTCACCAGGCCCAGGGCCTCGTCGATCGGGTAGAACTTGGTACGCTCGATCTTCGCCTTGTTGGCGGCGACGCGCTTGGAAACCTTAGCCATTTACAGACCCTCCACGGTGATGCCCATCGAACGCGCCGAACCTGCGATCGTACGCACGGCGGCGTCGAGGTCAGCGGCGGTGAGGTCAGCGTTCTTGGCCTTGGCGATATCTTCAGCCTGGGCGCGGGTGATCTTGCCAACCTTGTCGGTGTGGGGCTTCGGCGAACCCTTGGTGATGCCTGCTGCCTTCTTGATCAGCACGGTCGCCGGCGGCGACTTCATCACGAAGGTGAAGCTCTTGTCGGCGAAGGCGGTAATCACCACCGGCACCGGCAGACCGGGTTCCATACCCTGGGTCTGGGCGTTGAACGCCTTGCAGAACTCCATGATGTTCAGACCGCGCTGACCCAGTGCGGGACCAACGGGCGGGGAGGGATTTGCCTTACCAGCCGGAATCTGCAGCTTGATAAAGCCAATAATCTTCTTGGCCATCTTTACTCCAATCCGGATCCGTTCCTGTTTCGGAATTCAGATCCTGTTGAGTCGTAACGCGCTATCGCCATGCCGAGACACGACCTCACGCTCCTCTTCGGGCGAGTCTTCCGACTTGCCCTGTCTGCCCGCCGCCGCCCGTTAAGGGCAGCGACGACCATGATCCTTAAACCTTCTCGACCTGGCCGAATTCGAGTTCGACCGGCGTTGCACGTCCGAAGATCGTTACGGTCACGCGCAGGCGCGATTTCTCGTAGTTCACTTCCTCGACGTTGCCATTGAAGTCGGTGAACGGGCCGTCCTTGACGCGCACCATTTCGCCCACTTCAAACAGCGTCTTGGGACGCGGCTTCTCGACCCCTTCCTGCATCTGGGTCATGATCTTGTCGACTTCGCGTTGCGAAATCGGGCTCGGGCGGTTACGCGCACCACCAACGAAGCCGGTGACCTTGCTGGTGTTCTTGACCAGGTGCCACGTTTCGTCGGTCATTTCCATTTCCACCAGCACGTAGCCGGGGAAGAAACGACGTTCGGTCACGGACTTGTGCCCGCCCTTGATTTCCACGACTTCTTCCGAGGGCACCAGAATGCGACCGAACTTGTCTTGCATCTCGGCGCGCTCGATGCGCTCCTGCAGAGCGCGCTGCACGCTCTTTTCCATGCCGGAGTAAGCGTGCACCACGTACCAGCGCTTCTTCGACGAAGGCGATTCCGAGGCCGTGGTTTCCTGCTGGGCGTTATCCGTCATGTCCTACCTCTTATTTCCAGCCCAGCACGAGCGAGAAAATCACCCACTCGATGAGCTTGTCAGCCGACCACAGGAACAGTGCCATGATCACGACGAAGGCAAACACGAGCCCCGTCATTTGTCCGGCTTCCTTGCGCGTCGGCCAAACGACCTTGCGAACTTCCCGATACGACTCACGCGCGAATCCCACGAAGTCCTTGCCCGGAGCCGAGACAAGCGCCACGACCACGCCGAGCGCAAGCCCGGCAAAGAGTGCAGCGCCACGTACGTACGAAGGCTGCTGGGCCAGCGCGTAGAAACCGATGACTCCGGCTACCACCAGGAGCACGGCCACGACGAGCATCCACTTGCCGCTCGAGGCGCCTACGGTTTCAACATTGGGATTAGCCATGTTTCGCAAACGAGACTAAGCCGCGTCACGATTATTCCTCGCGACGCGGCTGATTGATTTGGCAGGGGCAGAGGGAATCGAACCCCCAACCTTCGGTTTTGGAGACCGACGCTCTGCCAGTTGAGCTATACCCCTAAAACAACTTCGGGGTCGGCTAATGCCAACCCCTCTGGCAAACGAACGCGGCTGGTTGGTGCCGCGCTCGCCAGTTCGACTAGTTAATTAGTCGAGGATCTTTGCCACAACGCCGGCGCCGACGGTACGGCCACCTTCGCGGATTGCGAAGCGCAGGCCTTCTTCCATGGCGATCGGGGCGATCAGCTTGACGGTGATCGACACGTTGTCACCCGGCATGACCATTTCCTTGTCCTTCGGCAGCTCGATCGAGCCAGTCACGTCGGTCGTACGGAAGTAGAACTGCGGGCGGTAGTTGTTGAAGAACGGCGTGTGACGACCACCTTCGTCCTTCGACAGAATGTACACCTCACCGGTGAAGTGGGTGTGCGGCTTGATCGAGCCCGGCTTGCACAGGACTTGACCACGCTCGACGTCTTCGCGCTTCGTGCCGCGCAGCAGCAGACCCACGTTGTCGCCTGCCTGACCCTGGTCCAGCAGCTTGCGGAACATTTCCACGCCGGTGCAGGTCGTCTTGACCGTCGGGCGGATACCCACGATTTCGATTTCCTCACCAACCTTCACCACACCGCGCTCGATACGGCCGGTCACCACGGTACCGCGGCCCGAGATCGAGAACACGTCTTCCACCGGCATCAGGAACGTACCGTCCACAGCGCGCTCCGGCGTCGGGATGTACGTGTCCAGCGCGTCGGCCAGGGCCATGATCGCCACTTCGCCCAGTTCGCCCTTGTCGCCTTCCAGCGCCAGCTTGGCCGAACCCTTCACGATCGGCGTGTCGTCGCCCGGGAAGTCGTACTTGCTCAGCAGCTCGCGCACTTCCATTTCCACCAGCTCGAGCAGCTCGGCGTCGTCCACCATGTCGCACTTGTTCAGGAACACGATGATGTACGGCACGCCAACCTGGCGGGCCAGCAGGATGTGCTCACGCGTTTGCGGCATCGGGCCGTCAGCGGCCGAGCAAACCAGGATTGCGCCGTCCATCTGCGCAGCGCCCGTGATCATGTTCTTCACATAGTCAGCGTGGCCCGGGCAGTCAACGTGGGCGTAGTGGCGGTTCGCCGTTTCGTATTCCACGTGCGCGGTGTTGATCGTGATGCCGCGTGCCTTCTCTTCCGGCGCTGCGTCGATCTCGTCGTACTTCTTGGCGGCGCCACCGAACTTTGCAGCCAGCACCGTGGCAATCGCTGCCGTCAGCGTCGTCTTGCCGTGGTCAACGTGACCAATCGTACCAACGTTCACGTGCGGCTTGGTCCGCTCGAACTTTTCTTTTGCCATTTCGTGACTCCTGTCTCGGTAGCAATTGCCAGTGCGGGTATAGATGGTGCCCATGGGCAGGATCGAACTGCCGACCTCTCCCTTACCAAGGGAGTGCTCTACCACTGAGCCACATGGGCGAAACTTGACTTACTTCTTCAACGGCGACCGAGGTACTGGAGCGGGTGAAGGGAATCGAACCCTCGTCGTAAGCTTGGAAGGCTTCTGCTCTACCATTGAGCTACACCCGCCCGGTTACTTCTTCCTGCCTCACCGGCTTTCGCCTGGTCACTGCATTGCATTCTGGTGGAGAGGGCTGGATTCGAACCAGCGTAGGCGTAAGCCAACAGATTTACAGTCTGCCCCCTTTAGCCACTCGGGCACCTCTCCGCAGAGAACTTGTGATTATGGTCTAGCTCACCTGGGCTGTCAAGCACTTTCCGTTGCGGTTAGCGCCTTTGCGGCTTGCCCTGGTGGCCTGCGAGCGCGCCGTACAGGCCGTGCTTGCTGACCAGAATCATCGATCTGAAATCGACGCTCTCACCCTATAGGGGTTGCCGGGAAAGGTTTTTGCGCCTCGGCGGGAGCTGTTCGCAGACCGTTCGCCCAAAAGCAAAACCCCCAAGCTTTTAGGGCTTGGGGGTTCTGGGTATAAGAGC
>NZ_DBHKYV010000053.1:0-52216 GCF_057315035.1 Cupriavidus sp.
CGGATATGGCTACCACTTTCGTCCCAAAGATAGCCCCTACAGAGGAGAAGCGGGAAAAGGGCGTGCCGCGCACGCCGCGCTATCCATCCCCGGACTGAAGTCCGAGGTTTCCCGCGCAGCATGATGAACTTCAAGCGCGACGACCTGCCTCACCTTGGCTTCACAGCCGTGGCCACGGGCGAGGTCATTCCACCGCCGCCACCGGGCGCCATCCTGTATCACGAATTCATGGCGCCCAATGCGTTGTCCGCCAACGCACTGGCTGTCGCCCTGCGCGTACCGTTGCCGCGTATCGAGGGCATTGTCGAGCGGGGCCGCGGCATTTCGCCGGAAACCGCGCTGCGGCTCGCGCGATACTTCGGCACCTCGGCCGAGTTCTGGGCCAGACTGGACACGAGCCATGCGCTACGCATGGCCCGCGCCACGGCAGGCCCCACGATAGAGCGCGAAATCCAGCCGCTCACGGCATGATTCGTGCTCGACCGAGGGGGTGATGTGTGGGCCACTGCAATAATGCGGCGTCACATGCGAATGGTATGCTTTGACTTTTCAATTCCCGCGCGCACAGGGCGCGCACCCTGATGGAAATTGCCATACTACTGGCGCTCATTCTGCTGAACGGCCTGTTCGCCATGTCTGAAATCGCGCTGGTCACGGCCCGCAAGGCCCGTCTGCAGCGATTTATCGACGAGGGCGACCGCGGCGCCCTGGCGGCCGTGAAGCTCGGCGAGGATCCCACGCGCTTCCTGTCCACCGTGCAGATCGGCATTACGTCGATCGGCGTGCTGAACGGCGTGGTCGGTGAATCCACGCTGGCCGCACCGCTGGCCCTCTGGCTGCAGGGATTCGGCATGCCATCGACCACGGCCGGCTATGTCGCCACAGCGATCGTCGTGGCAGGACTGACCTATTTTTCCATCGTGCTGGGCGAACTGGTGCCCAAGCGCCTGGGCCAGATGGCTCCCGAAGCCATCGCGCGGCTGGCAGCGCGTCCGATTTCATTCCTGTCGGTGGCATCCAAGCCGTTCGTCAAGCTGCTGTCCGGTTCCACGCAACTGGTGCTGCGCCTGCTGGGCGTCAAGTCCGATCGCGGCCCTGCCGTCACCGAGGAAGAAATCCACGCGCTGCTCGTGGAGGGTTCGGAAGCCGGCGTGATCGAACGCCATGAGCACACGATGGTGCGCAACGTTTTCCGCCTCGATGACCGGCAACTCGCGTCGCTGATGGTGCCGCGTGGCGATGTGATCTACCTCGATGTCGAATCGAACGAGGAAGACAACCTGCGCCGCATCGAGGAATCCGATCATTCGCGCTTCCCGGTGGTGCGCGGCGGCATGCACGATATCCTCGGCGTGGTCAGCGCCCGGCAGTTGCTGGCGCGCCGCCTGCGCGGCGAGAAGGCCGACCTGACGGCGGTCCTGCAGGCCGCGGTGTTCGTGCCGGAAAGCGTTACCGGCATGGAACTGCTCGAGAACTTCCGCTCGTCGGGCGGCCAGATCGCCTTTGTCATCGACGAGTACGGCGAGGTGCTGGGCCTGGTCACCTTGCAGGACCTGATCGAGGCGATTACCGGCGAGTTCAAGACCGATACCGCCGGCGAGGAATGGGCCGTACAGCGCGACGACGGCTCATGGTTGCTGGACGGCCTGATCCCGATTCCCGAACTCAAGGACCGCACAGGCCTGCGCGCCGTGCCGGAAGAAGACAAGGAGCGTTACCACACGCTGTCGGGCATGCTGCTGCTACTGCTGGGCCGCCTGCCGCAAACCGCCGACACCGTGCAATGGGCCGACTGGAAGTTCGAGATCATCGACATGGACGGCAAGCGTATCGACAAGGTGCTGGCGTCGCGCATTCCCCCGGACGATGGCCCGGACTCCGACACCACAAGCTGACTTCGGAACGTGGATTGACAGAAGAACGGGCGCGTCATGCGCCCGTTTTTTCATGGGCCGGCAGCACTGTCTGCTGGCCTCGCCTTTTCTCCCATCGGCTAGCTCCCGCCCCGCTTATCGTCTTTACCGGGCACGGGTCAAGATCCATTTGTGCGGCACACCCTCCGGCGTTGTTTGAAATCAAACAGAAGTGCGACGCACGCGCCACGTCTGTATCGCAGCTATCCGAATTTTGCCGCTACTGCCGTATGATCTTGGCTA
The DNA here is from genome assembly GCF_057315035.1 of Cupriavidus sp. Classification (NCBI taxonomy): domain Bacteria; kingdom Pseudomonadati; phylum Pseudomonadota; class Betaproteobacteria; order Burkholderiales; family Burkholderiaceae; genus Cupriavidus; species Cupriavidus sp. The sequence goes on from NZ_DBHKYV010000053.1 coordinate 2,157, forward strand.
TGCGACGGTAGTGATGGTCATTGCTACGTGACCACGCTACGGCGCAATACAGCGCAATACGACGCAATACAGCGCACCAGACCATAAGACAATCAGCATGAGCCGCGCCATCAGAGCGCGCCGTGACATGACACGCAAGAACGGGAACGCAGTCCGGGTATCGCCGGCGGCCATTGCACACATGAACTCGCTGCCAGCACGAGTAATTGATGGATCCTGACAGCCAAGACACGCCACCCTCGCGCGTTGATGGCGACGGGTCCTCTATCGACACACATTCCGCCGCTATCCAGCCGGCATCGTTTCTGGCCGCCCTCGAAGAGCACCGGACCCACTTCGGCACGGCCCACCTGCTGGCCGTGCTGGTCATCCGGCTCGACCGGTTTGCGCACGCCTGCGACGGCATTGGCCAGCAGCGAGCCCACGGCCTGCGGGCGCAGGTAAAGTCCCGCGTTGCCAGCGTGGCCGCCATGCCGGTGGCCATGCACTGGCTCGGCCCCGCCGACCTTGGACTTGCCTGCGTACTGCCGGAAGGCGCCGACGATGTGCGTGGACTGAGCCAGGCTATTGCTAGCGCCCTCGGCCGCGCCTATCAGGTCGATGGCTTCGAGATATTCCTGTCTTGCAGCATCGGCAGCGCCGTCGGCCAGCCCGATACCGGCACCGAGCGCCATCTGCAACAGGCCTTCGACGCCATGCTCCGGGTGAACCGGCGCGGCGGCGATGGCATCGGGACCGCCGTTCGCCCTGCCGCACCGCGCATGGCCACGCTGCTGGCCGCGTTGCCGAGCGCAATCGATCGCGGCGAACTGAGCCTGCAGTTGCAGCCCCGCGCGACCATTGCCACGGCCGCGATCGCGGCATATACGGTCCGGCTCCGCTGGCAGCATCCGGTGCTGGGCCGTGTTGCACCGCAAGATTTCCTGCCCGCGGCCGAAACGTTGGGCATGATGAACGCGATCAGCAACTGGACATTGCAGCAGTTGCTGCAACTGAGGCGCGATGCCACGCCCGTCGGTCCCTTGCAGTTCACGCTACTGGCTTCGAGCTCCCAGTTGCAGGCGGACGACACGATCTGCCTGCTGCGCCGCGCCATCGATGCCTCTGGCATTCCACCGGGCCAGATCTGCGTGGAAGTGCCAGTCGGCATCGTTCCGGACTCGCCCGAAACCACCGCCAAGGCGGCGCGACTACGCGATGGCGGCGTATGCATCGCGCTCGCGGACTTCACGGATACGGCTGCCAGCCGTCGCGCAATGGCATTGGTACAGCCAGACGTGGTTACGCTTGACGCACGCCATCTTGGCCATGCGAGCCATAAGTCCGACATGAGCACCAGCCTGCGCGCGGCCTGCGAATGGGCCAGGGCACAAGGTGTGTCGGTCTGCGCGAAAGGCGTGGAAACCCAGGCCCAGCTCGACGTGGTGCGTGGCTGGGGTTGCGACAGCATGCAAGGCTATCTGCTTGCGCACCCCTTCCCTGCGCAGTGGCTGCTACAGACGCATGGCGCCGTCGCCGACCGGGCACGCACCCTGCTCAAGGGTTGAGTCATGGCGGCACAAGCCACGACGAACCACCGGCGTCTGTCAGCGATTTTCGTATTTACAAATTGGCACACATCCTGCATCGACAGCAAGTGGGGCAACGTTAAAATGTGCCCACCTCTTACTATCTCTCAAAGGAGCCTGTGATGAAGAAAGGATGGATCTGGTGTGTACTGGTTGCCTCGCTGCTGGCAGGTTGCAACACCATGTCTGGTCTGGGCCAGGACGTCCAGAAGGGCGGCCAGAAGCTTGAGAACTCGGCTGAGAAAGCCAAGTAAGTCCAGGCAGGAAACAAAAACAAAAGGCGCCGCTGGCGCCTTTTGTTTTTTATTTTTCGATCTCGCACGTTAATCAGGCCAGCATTGTAGTTTTTACCTTCATGGCCAGGATCGGTTCGCGTGATCCGGTTCAGTTCTTCTTCAACTGCGCGGCCTCTTCGGCAAGCTTGCGGATACGCTTCCAGTCTTTTGCAGCCACCGCGTCCTTGGGCACCACCCAGGATCCGCCCACACACACCACATTCGGCAATGCCAGGTACGTGGCGGCCTTGGCAAGGTCGATCCCGCCGGTCGGGCAGAACTTCAGTTGGGCCAGCGGCCCGTACAGCGACTTCAGCATCGGTACGCCTCCGGCAGCCTCGGCCGGGAAAAACTTCAGGAACGAAAAGCCGGACTCGAGAGCAAACATCGCTTCGCTGGCGGTGGCCACACCGGGCAGCAACGAGATGCCCGCGCCTTGCGCACCGTCGGCAAGCTTCTGCGTCAAACCCGGCGACACCGCGAACTGGGCCCCGGCATCGCGCACCGCATGCAGTTGCTCGATGCTGAGCACCGTGCCGGCGCCCACCACGGCCTGCGGCAACGCCTTGGCAACGGCCTCCATTGCCTGGAGCGCAACCGGCGTGCGCAGCGTGATTTCCAGCAGCGGGAGCCCCCCTTCCACCAACGCCTCGCTGATATGCAGCGCTTCGTCGACAGAGTGATATTCGAGCACCGGAATCACCGGTACGTTGGTCAGGCGAGCGAGCAGCGGAGACGGTTGGATTTGCATGGCGGTATTCACAGTATTCGCAATAATCGAAGTGTTCATCTTCAGGCCGGCTACAGACCGGCTACAGGCAGGTTCTGCAGATGCCAATAACGGGTCAGGCAATCACGGTGACGTTTTGTTCCAGTCGTGCCAGGACGGTCTCGGCCTGCGGGATCGGTGCCACAGCGCCATAGCCGGTGGTCGACAGCGCCGCCGCCACATTGGCGTAGCGCGCGGCCTGGAACGGGTCTGCCCCCGCGGCGAGTCGGGCGATAAAGCTCCCACCGAAACAGTCGCCCGCGCCTGTGGCATCGAGCGGACGCACCGGGTACGGCGGCACCAGCGCACGCGACTCGGGCGTGGCCACGTAGCTGCCCTCCTCGCCGAGCTTCAATGCCACGATGCCTACACCGCACCCAAGCAGGTGATCGACGATCGCGTCGCGGTCGTCGAGACCTGTCAACACGGTGATGTCGTCCCAGCTCGGCAGGCAGACGTCGGTCAACGCAAACGCCTCGCGCATGATGCCGCGCGCCCGCGCCAGCGACCACAGCCGCAAACGCAGATTGGTGTCCAGGGAGACCTGCACACCGGCCTTGCGCGCATGCTCCATGGCTGCCAGGCCCGCATCGCACGCGGAGGTACTGATGGCCAGGCTGATGCCCGACAGGTGCAGGTAGCGCGCCTGGGCAATCGCCGCGAGCGGTAGCTGTTCGTGGTGATAACGGCTGGCCGCCGAGCCATCGCGCAGATAGTCGAAGCGATGGCCGTGGTTGTCGTGCGATACGAAATAGACGCCGGTCGGCGCCGCCGCATTGATGCTCACATGGCGCGTGTCCACGCGTTCGCGCGTCCACAGCGCCAGCAGCCGTTCACCAAAGCTGTCGGCACCGACGGCGCTGATATAGCCGGTGCTGGCACCCTGTCGCGCGGCGGCAATCGCAAAATTGGAGGTGTCGCCGCCAAAGCCCTGCAGGTAGCGGGTGGGGTCGTCGGGCTGCTGGTTGAATTCCACCAGCGGTTCACCGTAGGCAAGGATGTCGATACTCATGAGTGTGTGCCACTCCTGTTCAGAAGAACGTCTGCACGATGTCGATGACGCGCAACTGGCTGTCCAGCACGGGAATGTGGCGCCACTTGTCGAACGTCAGGCATGGATGCGAAATATCGAAGGCAATCATATCGCCGACACGAATATCATCGCCAGCTTCAATTTCCAGATAGGCGTGCTGGTCCATCATGCCGGTGACCTTCCAGTGGGTTGGCACGGCCACGGGCGCTGCTTCGCCGGGGCGGTACAACTGCGCCGGAATCGGCATGCCGGCGTCGAACGCGGCATCGCGTTTGCCCATGCCAATGATCGCGCGCCGCCCCTCGGGGATCGACTGGACATAGGCCCACAGCTGCAGCGCGGGCAGCAGTCCTTCCCGCATCTTCTGCGCCACGGGATTGCTGGACAGGATACGCTCCTGCGCCGCGCGATAGACGCCCACGTCATGGGTCAGGTAGCAGCCGGGCCGCAGCACGATGTCGATTGGCGCACCAATGTCGGTGCGCGAGAATTCCTCGGCCACCACGTCATACCAGGCCGAACCGGCTCCCGACATGACCACCGGGCTGCGGCCGAAGCGGCCCGCTGCCGCCAGTTCGCGCGTGACCGCCACGGTGCGCTGCAGGAACTTGCGGATATCGGCCTCCTCCTGCAACACGCCTTCATAGAGTTCAACGCCCGCCAGCGACAAGGCATCGGGCCAGCGCGACAGCGCGTCCAGCACCTCGGCCTGTTGCGCGGCGTCGCGCACGCCGGTGCGGCCGCCCTCCACGCCCAGTTCCAGCAACACCTGCAGCTTCTGGCCCCGCGCGCGGAAAAATGCGCCAAGCTGGTCAACCAGCGCGGCCGAATCGACCAGCGAGAAAAACTCGAAGCCGGGATCGCGCAACAAGTCGGCCACGATCTCCATATTGCGGCGCCCCACCAGCTGGTTGGCCATCAGCACACGCTTCACGCCATGCGCCGCTGCCGCCGCGGTTTGTTGCGCTGTTGCCAGCGTAATGCCCCAGGCTCCCTCGGCAAGTTGACGCGCAAACAGCTTGGGCGACATCGTCGTCTTGCCATGCGGGGCCAGTTGCACACCGTACGCGCCCATGAACTTGCGCATCCATTGGAGGTTGTGCACGAGCCGGTCTTCGTAGAGCACCGCCGCTGGCAGGCTGAGCTCCTCGCGCAGCAGGTGCCAGCCCGGCTGGCCAGCTTCGGCCGGCGCCAACGGCGCGTCAAGACGGCCCAGCGCCTTGTTCAGCGGATCGATCATTCCTGTCTGGTACTTTGTCTCACGCATGGCCGGCATCACCCTGAAAAAATTCGATTGACGTAATGATAGCCTTGAAACTACGATATTTCATCCTTGTTAGAAAGTAACATGCAATGCCGGGAACCGATCCCTGATCGACTTGCCGGCAGCTCGCGACTGCCCATGAACGCGCCCTTTGACATCCTGACCCGCATTGCCGAGCGCGGCCCGTCGCTACGACTGGCCGAGCAAAAGGTGGCGCAAGTGATTCTGGAGGATCTCGCGGGCGCGGCGGCAGCCAGCATCAATGAACTGGCTCGCAAGGCGGCCGTCAGCGAAGCCAGCGTCACACGTTTTGCCAAGGCCATCGGCTGCCGTGACGTGCGTGACCTGAAGCTGCGCCTGGCCCAGGCCACGGCGGTCGGCTCGCGGTTCCTGCAACCCGCCCCCGCGGTGACCGAGACCGATACGCCGGCCACGCTGACCGAGCGCATCCATACCGATGTCCTGACCACGCTCGAGGTCAACCGCAAGCTGATCGATCCCGAACGCATCGCCCGGGCCGCGCGCCTATTGCTCGACGCACGCATGGTCTACGCTTTTGGCATGGGCGGCGGCTCCACGTTCATGGCCGATGAAGCGCGCTATCGACTGGCCCGGCTGGGCCATCCGGTGGCGACCTACCATGACGCGCTGCTGCAGAAGATGGTGGCGGCCACGCTGACGCGCGACGATGTGGTGCTGGCGTTCTCGGCCAGCGGCAATGTGCCCGAGATGCTGGCCAGTTGCGATATCGCACGCGAGTATGGTGCGCGCCTGATTGCGGTAACCGCGTTGGGTTCGCCGCTGGCGGCACGCGCCGACGTGCTGTTGCCCGTGCGCACGCTGGAGACCGATTTCATCTTCAAGCCATCGGCCTCGCGCTACGCGATGATGCTGGTGATGGATGTACTGGCCACGCAATGCGCGATGCTGCAGCAGGAACAGAGCAAGGAAAAGCTGCGCCGGCTCAAGTACGTGCTCGACGTCCACCGTGGCGTAAGCCAGGACAGTGACGGGCCGGACAGCCGCCAGCCACTCGGAGACTGACCATGCCACACCTGTTCGACACCCTGATTCGCTGCGTGATGCTGCTCGATGGCTCGGGAGCCGCCGCACGCATGGCCGACGTGGCCATCCGCGACGGGCGCATTGCCCGCATCGACGAAGCCGCGTCGATCGACCCCGACACCGCTTCGCATGTGGTCGAAGGCCACGGCCTGGTACTGTCACCGGGCTTCATCGACGTGCATACGCACGACGATACCAACGTGGTGCGCGATCCGGCCATGACGCCGAAGATCTCGCAAGGCGTTACCACCGTGGTGGTGGGTAACTGCGGCATCAGCGCGGCACCGGTAACGCTGGCCGGCAATCCGCCCGACCCCATGAACCTGCTCGGCCACGCCGACGCGTTCCAGTACCCCGACTTCAAGACGTATGTCGATGCCGTCAACGCGGCGCAACCATCGGTCAATGTGGCCGCACTGGTGGGCCATACCGCGTTGCGCAGCAATCATATGGATCGTTTCGACCGCGCCGCCACCGCCAGTGAAATTGCGGCCATGCGCGCGCAACTGGAAGAAGCGCTGGCACATGGCGCGCTTGGCCTGTCCACCGGGCTGGCCTATGCCAATGCGTTCAGCGCGCCGACCGAAGAAGTGCTCGCGCTGGCCGAACCACTGGCCGATGCCGGCGCGCTATACGCCACCCATCTGCGCAGCGAGTTCGCGGAGATCCTTGACGCGATGGACGAGGCCTGGCGCATTGGCCGCCATGCACGCGTACCCGTGGTGATCTCGCACCTGAAATGCGCGGGCGTGCCGAACTGGGGCCGCAGCGGCGAGGTGTTGCAATCGCTCGAGGCAGCGCAACGCTGGCAGCCGGTGGGCTGCGACTGCTATCCCTACACGGCCAGTTCGTCGACGCTGGACCTCAAGCAGGTCACCAGCGACTTCGACATCCAGGTGACGTGGTCGGAGCCGCATCCCGCCATGGGTGGCCGCCTGCTGGCGGACATCGCCGCCGAATGGCAGGTCGACCTGCTCGAGGCGGCACGCCGTCTGCAGCCCGCCGGTGCCGTCTACCACTGCATGGAAGATGCCGACGTGGACCGCATCCTGAGTCATCCGGCCACCGTGGTCGGATCGGATGGCCTGCCCAACGACCCATTGCCCCATCCGCGCCTGTGGGGCGCATTCCCGCGCGTGCTGGGGCACTACGCGCGCGATCGCGAACTGTTTCCGCTGAACGTTGCCGTCAACAAGATGACCGGCCTGTCGGCCGAGCGCTTTGGGCTGGCGCAGCGCGGCTTTGTCCGCGAAGGCTACTGGGCGGACCTCGTGCTGTTCGATTCGGCCACGATCCGCGACGCCGCAAGCTTCACCGACCCGATGCAACCGGCCGAGGGCATTGCCGCGGTCTGGGTCAATGGTGAACTGACCTGGCAGCACCGTGCCGCCACCGGCGTGCGCGCGGGCCGCTTCCTGCCGCGCACCGCGCGCGAAGCACGCGACATACCCAACACCGAACATAAGTACTGAAAACAGGAGTTTCCATGGATATCAAGCGATTTGGCGTCGAAGGCGGTACCGGCCAGGGCGGCTCGCACATGCCGTTTGCCCGCGCCGTGCAGGCCGACGGCTGGCTGTATGTATCGGGCCAGGTGCCGATGGTCGACGGCGAAGTGGTCGAAGGCAATATCGTCACGCAGACCCACCAGGCCATCAGGAATGTACTGGCCATCCTGGCCGAGGCCGGCTACGGCCCCGAGCACGTGGTGCGATGCGGTGTCTGGCTGGACGATGCGCGCGACTTCCCGTCGTTCAACAAGATCTTCAAGGAATACTTCGGCGCCAATCCGCCGGCGCGCGCCTGCGTGCAGTCGAGCATGGTGGTCGACTGCAAGGTCGAAGTGGACTGCATCGCCTACCGCAAGCCCACGGCCTGACCCCGGGCGCCAGGCAACGTGATCGGTGAGCCAGCCGATCGCGGATTGCCAATCGCCGACTACAGATCGGCCGACAGATTTTTCAACCTGCCGCTACGCACCTGCGCCAAGCGGCATTTTCATAGCGGAAGCGGACCGTCCTGGACGACGGCAACCGCCAATAAGGAGACGAGACATGGGTGCCGTTACCGGAACCACGCTCTTGATATATGCGCTGATCGCCGTGATCGCGCTGGTGATCCTGATCGCCAAATTCAAACTGAACCCGTTCATCACGCTGGTGGTGGTCTCGGTTGCCCTGGGCTTTGCCGTGGGCATGCCGATGGGAGACATCGTCAAGTCGTTCGAGGCCGGGGTCGGCGGCACGCTCGGCCATATCGCGCTGGTGATCGGGCTCGGCACCATGCTCGGCAAGATGATGGCCGAATCTGGCGGCGCCGAGCGCATTGCGCTGACGCTGATCAACTTCTTCGGCGAAAAGAATGTGCATTGGGCCATGGTGGTCATTGCCTTTATCGTCGGCCTTCCGGTGTTCTTCGAGGTCGGCTTCGTGCTGCTGATTCCGATCGCGTTCAACGTGGCCAAGCGCACCAATACGTCGATGATCCTGGTGGGCATCCCGATGGTCTGCGGCCTGTCCGTGGTGCACGGCCTGATCCCGCCGCACCCAGCGGCGCTGCTGGCCGTGCAGGCCTACGGCGCCGACATGGGCCACACCATCCTCTACGCGCTGATCGTGGGTGTCCCGACCGCCATCATCGCCGGCCCGCTGTTTGCCAAGCTGATCGACAAGCACGTCAAGCTGCCCGCCGTGAACCCGCTGGCCGAGCAACTGACCGAGGAAGCCGATAGCGCCCGCGCTGGCAACCTGCCGAGCTTCGGCATCACGGTGCTGACCATCCTGCTGCCGGTGTTCCTGATGCTGATCGGCAGCTGGGCCGACCTGATCGCCACGCCGAAGACCTTCGCCAACGACGTGCTTAAGCTGATCGGCAACTCGGTGATGGCACTGCTGATTGCCACGCTGTTCAGCTTCTACACCTTCGGCAAGGCGCGCGGTTTCAACCGCGAGATGATCCTGAAGTTCACCAACGAGTGCGTGGCGCCAACCGCCATCATCACGCTGGTAGTGGGTGCAGGCGGCGGCTTTGGCCGCGTGCTGCGCGACTCGGGCATCTCGACCGCCATCGTCGACGTGGCCACGCATGCAAACGTGTCGGTGCTGGTACTGGGCTGGCTCGTGGCCGTGATGATCCGCATCGCTACGGGCTCGGCCACGGTGGCCATGACCACGGCCGCCGGCATCGTCGCCCCGATTGCCGCCAGCGTACCCGGTACGCGCCCGGAACTGCTGGTGCTGACCACCGGCGCCGGTTCGCTGATCCTGTCGCACGTGAACGACGGTGGCTTCTGGCTGGTCAAGGAGTACTTCAACATGACCGTGGCCCAGACCTTCAAGACCTGGTCGGTGGCCGAGACCATCATCTCGGTGGTGGCCCTGCTGTTCACGCTGGCCCTGGCGACAGTGGTGTAAATCGCGCAGTCGTAGCTCCCCTCTCCCGCACGGCGGGAGAGGGGTTGGGGGAGAGGGCATGAGGTTCAAATTGCGACCTGTCTCGGCTTGATACGCTGGCCCTCTCCCCCGCCCCTCTCCCGCACGCGGGAGAGGGGAGAACACCGTCTGGTCCGCTCAGCCCCGCGATTCCTTCGCGATTTCCCGGATGGCCTGTTCGAACGTTTCCACCGGCTGGCCGCCACTGATCACGTAGTGGTTGTTGAAGATGATCGACGGCACCGACTGGATACCCATGGCCTGGTACTCACGTTCTTCGTCACGAACGTCATCGGCAAACGCATCGCTGTCCAGCACCTCGCGCGCCTCCGTGGCATCCAGCCCCACCGACTGCGCCGCCTCCACGAGTACATCGTGGTTGCTCGGATCCTTGCCTTCCCCGTGATACGCCTGCAGCAGTGCCTGCTTGAGCGGCAACTGCCTGCCCTGCGTGGCGGCCCACTGCAGCAGCCGATGCGCATCGAACGTGTTGTAGACAAAATTGCGCGGACCGAATGCAAAGCCCACGCTGGCACCGCGCTCGCGGATCATTGCCTGCGTCTCGGCAATTTGTGCCGGGGTACGGCCATACTTCTTGCCCAGGTAGTCGACAATGGCTTCGCCTTCGGGGCCCATCTGCGGATTGAGCTCGAACGGGTGCATGACCACCTCGGCATCGACCACATCGCGCGTACGCTCGAGCGCCTGCAGCAACGACGACAACCCGATGGCACACCACGGGCACGCGATATCCGAGACAAAATCGATCTTGAGTGATTGGGTCATGACTTGAATTCCGGTAATTCCTGAAAAGCTCATCGAGCGAAAGTGGCGACAGGGTAGCTGGAAATGGCAATGTCTGCAGGCTACCCAAGCGACGCCGCCCTATACTGGATCTGGTGCCGGCCGCAACGACCGGTCTTTGCCGAACCCACCCCCAGGAGGCAGCAATGGCCCGCAAATATATCGATTGCCGCGAGTTTCCGAGCGAAAAGAACTGCACGGTCGCGCTTAGCGCCGATACGGAAGACGAACTGCTGGAAGCGGCCGTTCAGCATGCCGTCAAGGTGCACCAGCACCAGGACACCCCCGAACTGCGCAGCCAGCTCAAATCCTGCTTCAAGGACGGAACGCCGCCGGCCTGAGGCAGTAGCCCCCCGGCTCAGGAATGGCCCGTGCGGGGGAACGGGCCTTCCTGAAGCGGCCATCGGCATCATCATTTCCAAGGGCAAACCCCGTATCCCACGGGATTGCGCCCTCCCCGCCGCGCCCCTACACTCCCTGATCGATGCAGCCGTCCGATGCTGCACTTCCGGGAGACATCCATGACGTTCAGTCCGTTGCGGCGCGCCATGATGGCGTGCGGCGCCCTCGCTGTCTTCACCCATGCCCCGCAGTCCCATGCCGCCGACCCGGTAAAGATCGGGCTGATTGCACCGTTCTCGGGCAGCTTTGCCGACTATGGCAAGCAGATGGAAGGCGGCATCAAGGCGTGGCAGAAGCTGCATGGCGACACCGTGGCGGGCCGCAAGATCCAGATCATCGTCAAGGACACCACCGGTCCGGTACCCGAGGTGGCCAAGCGGCTGGCGCAGGAACTGGTGGTGCGCGACAAGGTGGATCTGCTGGCCGGGTTCGGCCTGACTCCCGAGGCACTGGCCGTGGCGCCGATCGCCGAGCAGGCGAAGAAGCCCATGGTGATCTTCAACGCCGCGTCGTCGGTAATCACCACCAAGTCGAACTACATTGCGCGGGTATCGATGACGCTGCCCCAGATTTCCGCGCCAATGGCCACCTGGGCGGTGCGCAACAATATAAAGAAGGTGGTAACGCTGGTGGCGGACTACGCGCCGGGGCTCGATGCCGAAACCGCCTTCAAGACCAATTTCCTGGGCGGTGGCGGCCAGATCGTCGAATCGATCCGCGTACCGCTGCGCAACCCCGAGTTTGCGCCGTTTATCCAGCGTATCAAGGACGCCCGGCCCGAGGCCGTGTTCCTGTTCCTGCCAGCCGGCGAGCAAGGCGTGGCCTTCATGAAGGGCTTCCGCGAGCGGGGCCTGGCCGAGGCGGGCATTCGCGTGATTGCCACCGGCGACCTGACCGACGACCATGTGCTACCCGCCATGGGTGACGCCACGCTAGGCGTCATCACGTCGTTCCATTACTCGGCCGCGCACGATTCGAAGGAAAACAAGGCTTTCCTGAAAGCGTTCGCCGACGCCAACCCTGGCGCGGGCCGCCCCAACTTCATGGCGGTGGCTGCTTATGACGGCATGGGCGCCATTTACGAAGCGCTGAAGAAAACCAATGGCGCGACCGATGGCGACAAATTCCTGGCGGCGCTCAAGGGCATGAAGCTGACCAGCCCGCGCGGCACCATCACGATCGACCCGGCCACGCGCGATGTGATCCAGACCGTCTATATCCGCAAGGTCGAGAAGGTCAACGGCGAGCTCTACAACGTCGAGTTCGACAAATTCGAAAACGTGAAGGACTCCGGCAAGTAGCCGGCAGCAAGGCTGGACTGAAAGAACGCGCGCGGCAGAATTCGAAATCTTTCATCGGGTTGTCAGGATTGTGCATTTCCCTTGCAGGTAATGCTGACCTAACCTTGTCTGGCGGTGCTGTATGGGCCGCCGCACGACCAGAACTCCGGAGACATCCCGATGAAGAGCACAGCCATCGCCGTGGCTGCGGCGTTGCTCGCGGCCGCCGCGCCCGCGCTCGCAGCCCCCACCGACAACCTGCAGAAACTTCAGGGTTTCAAGCAGACCGGCGCAGCACCCGCCGAAACCGTGCCGCAGACCGGGCAGAAGGCCGACGCGCTACGCGAGAACCTCAAGGCCATCAAGCTGCCACAGGGTTTCAAGATCGAACTCTACGCCGTGGTACCCGAGGCGCGCCATATGGCCATCGAGCCGTCCACCGGCGTGGTCTTTGTCGGTACGCGCAAGAATCGCGTGTGGCAGGTCACCGACCGCACCAAGCGCCGCGTGGCTGACGACGTGGTGCAGTTTGCCAGCGCCATCACGTTCAAGGTTCCCAACGGCGTCTGCTTCTCGCCGGACGGCATTCTCTATGTGGCCGAGCAGAACCGCGTGCTGGCCTTCCCCGCCGCGCAGTTCTTCGGCGAAGGCGGTCCCGATGTGGCAGCCGCTGTGGTAGTGCCGCAAGGCAAGCTGATCCCGCTTGAGTTCGAGAGCTTCAACCACGGCGCCCGCGCTTGCCGCATCGGCCCGGACAAGAAACTCTACGTAGCGCTTGGCCAGCCATGGAATGTCCCGCCCAAGGACAAGCTGGCCGCGCTGGACAAGAACGGCCTGGCCGGCATCATCCGGCTCGACCAGGACGGCAAGAACCGCGAGGTCTACGCGCACGGCGTACGCAATTCGGTAGGCCTGGACTTCAATCCGGCTGACAAGACCCTGTGGTTCACCGACAACCAGGTGGACGGCATGGACGACGACCAGCCGCCGGGCGAACTGAACCGCGCCACCAAGGGCGGGCAGAACTTCGGGTTCCCGTGGTACGGCGGCGGCAAGGTACGCACAGTCGAGTACAAGGATGCGCAACCGCCCAACGACGTGGTCTTCCCGGTAGTCGAATACGCAGCCCATGCGGCCGACCTGGGCATGTCGTTCTACACCGGCAAGATGTTCCCGGCCAAGTACCAGGGCGGCGTATTTGCCGCCGAGCATGGATCGTGGAACCGCACCAAGCCGATTGGTGCGCGGATCGTCTATACGGCCGTCAAGCCGGACGGTTCGGCGGGTGAGACCGAGATCTTTGCCGAAGGCTGGCTCACGCCGAATGGCGAGTACATGGGCCGCCCGGTCGACGTCCAGCAATTGCAGGACGGCTCGCTGCTGGTTTCCGACGACTACGCGGGCGCGATCTATCGCATCTCGTACACGGGCGCCAAATGAGACTGGTGCAATCTGCAGCGATGCTGCTGGCCGCCTGCGCGACTGCCCCGACACTGGCGGCCGATGCGCAGGCGGGGCGCGCCAAGGCCGTGCAGTGCCAGGCCTGCCATGGGCTGGACGGCAAGTCGAAGCTACCCGAAGCGCCCAATTTAGGCGGCCAGGTCGAGCAATACCTGGCCAAGGCGCTCAAGGACTACAAGACCGGCGCGCGCAAGGACGAGATGATGAACATGATGGCCAAGCCGCTGACCGAGGCCGACATTGCCAATCTGGCTGCCTACTACAGCAGCCTCAAGCCCTAGTCGAGGGACCGTTCGAGCGGCTGTTCGAAGGGCTGGTCGAAAGGACGATCGCCTTCGACATTTCCGAGGTCTGCCGCCAGCCCTGCCGCTGGTACAAGGGCCTGCCCGCCTCGGTGGCATGCAGCACCGCGAATGCCACGCCACGCTGCGCGAACTCGGCTTCGGCCATCGCCATCAGTTGCCTGGCCAGCCCGCGCTTGCGATGCAGCGGCTCGACGTAGACGTTCAGCACATAGCCACGCCTGCTCTGCTCCGGATGCGCCGGATGCGGTGGCCAGTCGATCAGCATCAGGCCGATGCCTGCCACCGGCCTGCGCCCGTTCATGAGCAGGAAGCCGAAATAGCTGCCGTCGAGCAGACGCGGCCGAAGCCAGTCGCGGAAGTGCAGCGTCATGGTGCGCAAGGTATCGGCGGCAAAGCCGGCCTCCTGGAACATGGCCTCGCGATGGCGACAGACCAGTTCCAGGTCGTCGGGGCAAATCGTACGGACATCCATATCTGGCATCGGTAAGGTGAGAGTGGAATGGCAAGGGGCTCAGGACAAGGGCTCGTCAGGGCTGTGCGCCAGTATCTGGAGTTGGCGGATCGGGAACCAGCACGGCCAGCGCACGCGCCGATTCCTGGCGCAGCAAGCGCAGGATCAATGCGGCGCCTTCATTCGAGAATTCCGGGGCAGAGGCATGCGCCACCGCAACGGTCAGCACGGCCATGCCGCCGCTTACCTTTTCAAGCTGCAGCAGCGCCCGCCTCTTCGCACAGGGGTTCGAGGTACGGTTCGAGGTATGGGTCGAGGTGCGGATGGACAGGTTGCAGCCATCATTCAGATTCGGATCCATGGCAAGACTCCTTTCGTCAGCCGGTCAGCCGGTCAGCCGGTCAGCGATAAACGGGATACGGGAAACGACGTGGCAGCGGGCCACTCGGCCGCGCGTCACAACGTAACGACCGACCCATTCTGGCGTGCGTGCCACGCCATGGATATGAGACGAATCTGAAAAAACTCGGAAACTTCCCAGAGCTGCGTGACGACTTGAACCTATCGCACACCCGCGCCCCGACGCACCGTCACCAGTTGGTCGAGCAGTGCCTGGTCAGCCAGCAGCGCGGCGCTTCCGGAGCGATGCACCACCCGCCCGCGGTCCAGCACCATTGCCTGCCGTGTCATGGCCAGCGCCAGCCGCGCGTGCTGCTCCACCACGATCACCGCCATGCCGCTCTCGGCAATCAAGCCGGCAATCACCCGTTGCAACTCCTGCACGATAATCGGCGCCAACCCTTCCATCGGCTCGTCGAGCAACAGCAGCGACGGATTGACCATCAGCGCCCGGGCGATCGCCAGCATCTGCTGCTCACCACCCGACAGCTGGTTGCCAAGATTGCGCCGCCGTTCTTCGAGCCTCGGAAATATCCGATAGATCCCCGGCACGGTCCAGGGTCCCGGCCGCGCTACGGCACTGAGGTGTTCCTCTACGGTCAGCGACGCAAACACCCAGCGTTCCTGCGGTACCCACCCGATGCCGCCTTGCGCACGCCGGTGCGGCGGCGTTCTTGCCAGGTCGCGCCCCTGCCAATGAAGCTGCCCCTCGCGCACGCGCGTGAAGCCCATCAAGGTGGCCAGCAAGGTGGTCTTGCCCACGCCATTGCGCCCCAGCAACGCCAGGCTGTCACCGGGCGCCAGCGTCAGGTCGACACGGTCGAGCACCATGGCATCCCCGTAGCCCGCGCTGACGCCTTCCATGCGTAGCAGGTCAGTCATGCGCGGCCTCCCCGAGATAGACCTCCTTCACGCGCGCATCGGCGGCAATCTCGGCCGGCGTGCCCTCGGTCAGCACGCGTCCGCCCACCAGCACCGTGATGCGTTCGGCAAAGCGGAATACCAGGTCCATGTCGTGCTCGATAAACAGGATCGTGATGTCGCGCGGCAATGCGGCAATCACCGCAAACAGCTCGGCGCTCTCGGCAGCGGGAATGCCCGCGGCCGGCTCGTCGAGCAACAGGATCGAAGGTCGCGTCGCCAGGGCCAGTGCCATTTCCAGCAGGCGTTGCTTGCCATACGGCAACTGACGCGTCTCGACATCGGCATCCTGTTCCAGCCGCAAGAGCGCAAGCACCGACATGGCCTGCTCCACGAGCTCGGCCTGCGATGCCACGGTGCGTGACCAGATGCGCGATGCGCCGCTACGCTCGGCCACGGCCAGTATCACCGACTCCAGCACCGTAAGCCCTGGAAACAGGGTATTGATCTGGAAGGTACGCGTCATGCCGAGTCTGACGCGCGCATGCTGCGGCAGGCCGGTGATCTCGCGCTCGCCAAGCCAGATGCGGCCTGATGTCGGCGGCAATGCGCCAGTCAGCAGGTTGATGAAGGTGGTCTTTCCCGCGCCATTGGGACCAATCAACGCATGGCGCGCGCCCGGCGCGAACGTCAGCGAGACATCGGTATTGGCGGCAAAACCACCCCATGACTTGCACAAGCCTTCGGTGCGCAGCGTGTCCGTCATGCGTCGGCTCCCTGTCCGGTTACCGATGCGGCGCGCCGACGTGATGCCAGTGCAGCGACTGCGCCCATCACGCCGCCTTTGGCAAACAGCACCATCAGCACCAGCAGCAGACCGATCCAGAACTGCCAGTAGACCGGATTGATGCCGGCCAGCACGTCCTGCGCGATCATGAACAGCGCCGCGCCGATCAATGCGCCATAGAGCCGCCCCGTCCCGCCAAGTACCAGCATTACCAGCAACTCCGCCGAACGCGGAAAGCCGAGCACGTCCATGCCAACGAACTGCGTGGTCTGCGCCAGCAGCCCCCCGGCCACGCCGGCAATCGCGGCCGATAGGGTAAAGACCGCGCGCAGGCGGCCCGGCACATTGGTGCCCAGCGCCGGCATGCGGCGCGCACCATCGCGAACGCCGCGCAACGACAGTCCGAATGGCGATGCCACGATGCGCCGCACCAGCACGAACAGCAGGAACAGCACCACCAGGCTATATACGTAGGCCGTCTTGCCGAACAGATCGAACTCGAACACGCCCAGTAACCGGTTCATGGTCACCCCTGACAATCCGTCGACACCGCCGGTCACGAAGGCGGCCTTGTTGGCCCCCTCGAACAGCATCAGGCCGATGCCGAGCGTCACCATCAGGCGCGTAAGATCGCCGCCGCGCACTACCAGGAAGCTGCATAGCCATCCGGCGCAGGCCGCCACCGCCGCTGCCGCCAGCAAACCGCTCAATGGCTCGCCCCAGCCATGCGCGCCCAGCAGTCCGGCCGTGTAGGCGCCCAGGCCGAAGAACGCGGCGTGCCCCAGCGACACGATGCCCGCATAGCCCAGGATCAGGTCCAGCGACAGTGCGAACAGGCCGGTAATCAGGATCTGGCTACCAAGGATCAGATAGCCGGGCAGCGCGAAGAACACTGCTAGCGGCACCAGCCAGAAGGCAATCTCGGCCCCATGCCAGCGGCCATCGGGCAAGCGATGCCGGCGCTGGGCCATCATGTGGTCCGTCATGTGGTGCGCCTCCCGTAGAGCCCGGCCGGAAAGGCCACCAGCAGCAGCACCATCATCGCGTAGATCACGAAGGCACCCACCTGGGGCACGTAGTATTTGCCGGCCACGTCGGCCACGCCCAGCACCAGCGCGGCCACCAGCGATCCGCGAATGCTGCCGGCCCCGCCAACGGCGACCACCAGCAGGAAATACACCATGTACTTGAGCGGGAACGCGGGATCGAGCCCCAGCACATCGATGCCAAGGCCACCACCAAGCCCGGCAAGCCCCGAGCCCAGCGCAAAGGTCAGGCTGAACACGCGCTCCACGTCGATACCCAGGCCGCGCGCCGCTTGCTGGTTGTCGACCGCCGCGCGCACCTGCGCGCCAAAACGCGTACGCGCCACGAGCCAGCCCAGCGCCAGCGTGATCACGACCACCACAGCCAGCAGGAACAGCCGGTAGGCGCCCAGTTCGAGGCCGCCGATCTTGACCTGTCCGATCAGGAAGTCGGGCAGTACCACCGGCTGCTGCCCGGGACCGAACAGCCAGGTGGCGCCGGCCATTGCCATGAACGTCAGGCCGATCGAAAACAGCACCTGGTCGAGATGGCTCGCGCGATACAGCCGGCGATAGAGCGTGCGTTCGAGCAGCCAACCCACCAGTGACGCCCCCAGGAATGCCACCGGCAATGCCGCCAGGAACGGTATCCCGAGCCGGTTCATCGACACCACCGCCACATAGCCGCCCAGCATCGCAAACGCGCCGTGGGCCAGGTTGACGAAGTTCATCAGCCCCATCGTCACGGACAGGCCGATACTGATCAGGAACAGCAGACTGCCGTATGTCACGCCGTCGAACAGCACGCCCGGCAAGCTCGATATCACGATCGGGTCCTTTATGGGTGGATGACCGCTGCGGGAATCTTGAAAAACTCGCGCCGATTGTTCAGTGCGCGCCGCATTTTTGCAATCGGGCCCGACCCGTGCCGCGCGCTGGCGACGGGTGGCCCGCCGAGCTCCGTTCCCGGATCCTTCCCGGTTCCTTCCCGGGTTCCTTCCCGGTTCCTTCCTTTACTTCGCCCCGCCCACGCGCTAAGGTCATCGCACCTGACTGTCGGGGGAATGTCGTCATGCCCATTGACCGCCGCACCTTTCTGGGAATGTCCACGGCGCTGGCCGCGCTGCCGGCTGGGCCGGTGCTTGCCGCCACCGCGCAGGCCGCCACCGTGGAAGCGCCGCTGCGGCGCAAGATTCCCGGCACCAACGAGCAACTGCCCGTGATCGGCATGGGCACGGCCGACACGTTCAACGTGGGCAAGGGTGCCGACGAGCGCGGGCCGCTCGTCGAGGTCATGGCCATGTTGCTGCAACGGATACCGAATGCCGTGGTCGATACTGCGCCCAGCTATGGCAGCGCGGAATCCGTGACCGGCGACCTGCTGCAGTCCGCCAATGCCCGCGGCAAGGTGTTCGTGGCCACCAAGATATCGACCAGCGCGGCCAATGCCATGGGGCAGTTCACGTCATCGCGCGCGGCCCTGCATTCGGACAGCGTGGATTTGCTGCAAGTGCACAACCTGATCGACTGGCGCGACAACCTGAAGCTGCTGCGGCAATGGAAGGAACAGGGCAAGACGCGCCATATCGGCATCACCCACTACCGCGAGGATGCGCACGAACAGCTCGCGCAGATACTGCGCAGCGAGAAGCTCGACTTCCTGCAAGTCAACTACTCGCTGGCCGAGCGCAATGCAGAGAAAACGCTGTTGCCACTGTGCCAGGAACGCGGCGTGGCCGTGCTGGTGAACCGGCCATTCCAGGATGGCCGGCTGTTCTCGGCCGTCAAGGGCAAGCCCGTACCCGACTGGGCCGCCGAGATCGATTGCGAGTCGTGGGCGCAGTTGTTCCTCAAGTTCATCGTCAGCCATCCGGCCGTGACCACCGCCATTCCGGCCACCTCGAAGCCGAAGAACATGGCCGACAACCTCGGCGCCGCGTTCGGACGCATGCCCGACACGCGCGAACGCGCGCGCATTGCCGCGGCGCTGGCCTGATCTCCGCTGGTCGACGCGCATGAATACCCCGGACCTGTCCCCCGAACCGGCACGCCCGGGCAAACTGCTTGGCGTGCGGCCTGAAGAACGGTCTGCGGTAGTGGCCGCGTTCATGTTTTTCTTCTGCCTGTTCGCAAGCTATTTCATGCTGCGTCCGGTACGCGAGACGATGGGTATCGCAGGCGGCGTGCAGAATCTGCAATGGCTATTCACGGCAACCTTTGTGGTGATGCTGGCAGCCATCCCGCTGTACGGCGCATGCTGCAAGTGGCTGCCGCGCCGGCACTTCGTGCCCTGGGTCTACGCGTTCTTCATCGTCAACCTGCTGGTGTTTGCCTTGGCCACCCGCGCCATGCCCGACAACGTGTGGCTGGCGCGCGTGTTCTATGTCTGGCTGTCGGTGTTCAACCTGTTCGTGGTATCGGTGGCCTGGAGCCTGATGGCCGACGTATTTCGCGCGGAACAGGCGCGGCGGCTGTTCGCGCTGATCGCGGCCGGCGCCAGCGCCGGCGGGCTCACCGGACCGGTGCTCGGTGGCTGGCTGGTGGGCCGCATCGGACTGACCGGCCTGATGCTGCTGTCGGCGGCGCTACTCGCGGCAACGCTGCCTGGGGTGGGTTATCTGTTCCGCTGGCGGCGCATGCATGGCGCCGGCACGCCCGATGCGGCATCGCCGGCATCGACTGCATCTTCGGACCCCACGCAGCCGGTCGGTGGCGGACTGTGGGCCGGCCTGGCGTTGGTCATGCGTTCGCGCTACCTGCTTGGCATCAGCCTGTTCGTGATCCTGCTGGCGACCTCGAGCACGTTCCTGTATTTCGAGCAGGCGCGACTGGTGTCCGCCGCCTTCCCCACGCGCGCGCAGCAGACCCAGGTGTTCAGCGCGCTGGACGCCACCGTGCAGGGGTTGACGATCCTGGTGCAGATCTTCTTCTCGGGACGCGTGGCGCGCCGCTATGGCGTGACCGCGTTGCTGACTGCCGTGCCGTTGGCCGTGACCGGCGGCTTCCTGCTGCTGGCCATGTGGCCTACCTTCGGGGTATTGGCCGCAGCCATGATCGTGCGGCGCGTGGGGGAATACGCAATGCTGCGGCCCGGCCGCGAGATGCTGTTCACCGTGGTCGATCCCGAGACCAAGTACAAGGCCAAGAACGTCATCGACACGGCAATCTATCGCGCCGGCGATGCGGTCAGCGCCTGGGTCAGGACAGCCATCGACGCATTGTCCGGGCATCCGGCTACCGTGGCTTTGGCCGGTGCCGCGTTGGCCGTGGCCTGGGCATGGCTGGGCCGATGGCTCGGGCAGCGTCATGAAGGCCAACTGACCGCAACCGATTCCACGCCAACTGTGCTGCCCCACCCCGCCAAGGGCAGCCGATAATCGCGCAGCCGTCTGGCCGCGACACGCCGATGCCCGTATAGTCATGGCCTGTCGGCGGACCTGCGTGCCGCCCTACCTTATTCGCACAGGAGTTGCCTCATGAAGACCAAAGCCGCCATCGCCTGGAAAGCCGGCGCCCCGCTCACCGTGGAAGAAGTGGACCTCGACGGTCCGCGCGCCGGTGAAGTGCTCGTCGAAATCAAGGCAACGGGCATCTGCCACACCGATTACTACACGCTGTCCGGTGCCGATCCCGAAGGCATCTTCCCGGCCATCCTGGGCCATGAAGGCGCGGGCATCGTCACCGACGTCGGCCCCGGCGTGACCTCGCTGAAGCCGGGCGACCACGTGATTCCGCTCTACACGCCGGAATGCCGCCAGTGCAAGTTCTGCCTGTCGCGCAAGACCAACCTGTGCCAGGCCATCCGCTCGACGCAGGGCAAGGGCCTGATGCCCGATGGCACCTCGCGTTTCTCGATCGACGGCAAGCCGATCTTCCACTACATGGGCACGTCCACCTTCGCCAACCACATCGTGGTGCCGGAAATCGCACTGGCCAAGATCCGTCCGGACGCACCGTTCGACAAGGTCTGCTATATCGGCTGCGGCGTTACCACTGGCGTGGGCGCGGTGCTGTTCACGGCCAAGGTCGAGGCCGGTGCCAACGTGGTGGTGTTCGGCCTCGGCGGGATCGGCCTGAACGTGATCCAGGCGGCCAAGATGGTAGGCGCCGACAAGATCATTGGTGTCGACCTCAACCCGGGCCGCGAAGCCATGGCGCGCAAGTTCGGCATGACGCATTTCATCAATCCGAAGGACGTCCCGAACGTGGTCGACCATATCGTGCAACTGACCGATGGCGGTGCCGACTACTCGTTCGAATGCATCGGCAATACGCAGGTCATGCGCCAGGCACTCGAGTGCTGCCACAAGGGTTGGGGCAAGTCGATCATCATCGGCGTGGCCGAAGCCGGCGCCGAGATTTCCACGCGTCCGTTCCAGCTGGTTACGGGTCGCGAGTGGAAGGGGTCGGCATTCGGTGGCGCACGCGGCCGCACCGATGTGCCGAAGATCGTCGACTGGTACATGGAAGGCAAGCTCAATATCGACGACCTGATTACGCATACGCTGCCGCTCGACCGCATCAATGAAGGCTTCGACCTGATGAAGCGCGGCGAGTCGATCCGCTCGGTGGTGCTGTACTAAGGAAGCGATATGGAACTGCTGTCCGAACACGGCTGCCACGGCGGCGTCCAGCGCTTCTACCAGCACCAGTCGGCAGCGATCGGGCTGCCGATGCGGTTCTCGGTCTACCTTCCGCCCCAGGCGCTGAAAGCGGACGCGCAACCGCTGCCGACGCTGTTCTACCTGGCCGGCCTGACCTGCACCGAGGAAACGTTCGCCATCAAGGCCGGCGCGCAGCAATACGCCGCGGAACACGGCCTGATCCTGGTGGCGCCGGACACCAGTCCGCGTGGCGCGAATGTGCCCGGCGAGGCCGATGCGTGGGACTTCGGCGTAGGTGCCGGCTTCTATGTCGATGCCACCGAGGCACCGTGGCGCATGCACTGGCGCATGGAAAGCTATGTGGCTGATGAACTGTTCCACCTCGTCACCAGCAAGCTGCCCGCCGACGCGGCACGCGTCGGCATCTTCGGCCATTCGATGGGCGGCCACGGTGCACTGGTACTGGCGCCGCGCTATCCGCAGCGCTTCCGCTCGGTCTCGGCAGTCGCGCCAATCGCCACCCCATCGAAGTGTCCGTGGGGCGTGAAGGCGTTCACCGGCTACCTCGGCGAGGATCGTTCGCGCTGGGCCCAACACGATGCCAGCGCACTGATGGCGCAGCAAACCACGGCGCCCTTCCCGGCCGGCATCCTGGTCGACCAGGGACTGTCAGACAAATTCCTGGCCGAGCAACTGCATCCGGAAGCGTTTGAAGCGGCCTGCGCCAAGGTTGGCCAACCGCTGACTTTGCGCCGGCATGAGGGCTACGACCACGGGTATTACTTCATCACGACGTTCGTGGCCGATCATGTCCGGCATCATGCTGAGCGGCTTTGAAGCTGAGCCTGTAGCAGTTCAGGCGCCGGCCCTCTCCCCCGCCCCTCTCCCGCGCGCGGGAGAGGGGAGACCACCATGGGCACAACGACGGCTGATGGTTTGCTCCCCTCTCCCGCATGCGGGAGAGGGGCCGGGGGAGAGGGTTGGCGCTTATCGACCATTCACGCCTCATCAATGACCATGACAGCCTCCACCTACCGCCCCAACCCCATCGTCATGCTGTCTGCAAGGCAGCTTTCCGAGGCCATTCACGCGAAGCAGTTGTCGAGCCGCGAAGTCATGGCGGCGTATCTGGCGCATATTGCCGTGGTCAATCCGGGCAGCAATGCCATCGTGGCGCAGCAGGACGAAGCAACGCTGATGCGCGAAGCGCAAGCTGCCGATGAAGCGTTGGCGGCCGGCAAGTCCGCGGGCTGGATGCATGGCATGCCGCAGGCGCCGAAGGATCTGGCAATGACGCGCGGCATTCGTACCACGTATGGATCGCCGATCTTCAAGGACAACGTTCCCGCCACAGATTCGGTGGTGGTGGAGCGCGTGCGCAATGCCGGCGCCATCCTGATCGGCAAGACCAACACGCCCGAGTTCGGGCTCGGATCGCATACGTTCAATCCGGTGTATGGCGCCACACGTAATCCTTACGATCCAACGCGTTCCGCAGGCGGCAGCAGTGGCGGTGCCGCGGCGGCACTCGCGCTGCGCATGCTGCCGGTTGCCGATGGCAGCGACTTCGGTGGTTCGCTGCGCAATCCCGCGGCGTTCTGCAATGTGTTCGGCTTTCGTCCATCGGCCGGCCGCGTGCCCTATGGTCCGGCGCCCGAGCTGTTTCTGCCGCAACTGGGCTGCGAAGGGCCGATGGCGCGCAATGTGGAAGACCTGGCGCTGCTGCTGTCCACCCAAGCTGGTCCCGATGACCGCACCCCGCAGGCGTTGCCCAGCGACCCGGTGCTGTCGACTCTGACACCGCAGAACGTGGGCGCCGTGCTCGATGCAGACCTGTCGGGCAAGCGCGTGGCGTGGCTGGGCGACTGGGGTGGCTACCTGCCGATGGAAGACGGCATCCTTTCGATGTGCGAGCAGGCGCTACGCTTCTTCCCCGATTTCGGGGTCAGCGTCGAGAGCATCGCCGCCCCCTATCCGCCCGAGAAGATCTGGCAGATCTGGCTTGCGCATCGGCATTTCCTGACCGGCAATGCGCGCATGGCGCTTTACACAAACCCGTCGACCCGCGCGCAGTTGAAGCCCGAGGCCATCTGGGAGATCGAAGGTTCGCTCGACATGAAGGCCACCGACCTGTACGCCGCCAGTGTCCAGCGCAGTGCGTGGCATCAGGCGCTACAGCGCACGTTTGCGCAGTTCGACTACATTGCCGTGCCCACTGCCCAGGTATTTCCGTTCGACGTTACCGAGCATTGGCCGAAGTCGATTGCCGGGCGCCAGATGGACACCTATCACCGCTGGATGGAAGTCGTCGTGGCGTGGACGTTGTCGGGTTGCCCCGTGATCAGCGTGCCGGTCGGATTCAATGCAGAGGGTCTGCCGATGGGCATGCAACTGATCGGACGTCCGCGCGACGATCTCAGCGTGTTGCGCCTGGCAGCCGCGTACGAGAAGGTGCGCGACTGGGTCGGTGACCGGCTACCACCGGTGCTGGAAGGCTGAGGTATCGCTCCCCTCTCCCGCGCAGCGGGAGAGGGGAGCAAACAATCGGTGCTTCAGGCCACGCGCCTTAGCTGCCGTGCCGAAGCGGTAAACAGTGGCGCCGCACGCTCCACCGCCAGTTTGATGCGCTCGGCCAGTGCACCGTTGCCAACCTGGTAACCATCGAAATCGGCCGTCGACGCGTATACGCCGATCGGCAGCGTCAGCGCCTGCAGGAAGCTGAATAGCGGTCGCAACTGATGCTCGAGCACCAGCGCATGGCGGTCGCTGCCACCGGTAGCTGCCAGCAGTACCGGCTTGTCGACCAGTGCGTCCATGCCCACCAGGTCGAACAGATGCTTGAAGTGTCCCGGGAACGAACCGCGATACACGGGCGCGGCGGCAATCACGAGGTCGGCCGATTCGATTGCGGCGATCTGCGCCTCGATATCGGCGGACAGTTCGTCGCGCGTCAGTGCGGCGCCAAGTGGGCGGGCGATCTCGCTGAGGTCGACGATCTGCGTGTCGAGTACCAGCCGCTGGTCCAGTTCGGCCAGCAACGCCTGGATCAGCACCAGCGTGCGCGACGGTTGATGAGCGCTGCCGTTGACGGCGACGACTTTCAGCGGTGTGGACACAATGTATCTCCGGGGCGGGAATCGATTCCGTACCTTAGCGCCGCGTGACTGCCACGCGAACGAACCATTTGGAATATGCATAGATGCAAAAACGGCGACCATTGGCCGCCGTTTCGCATGAAGCAAGAATGCCGGCTGTCGTTGCTTAGAACGACGGCACCATCGCACCCTTGAACTGCGCCTTCATGAACTGACGCACTTCTTCGGACTGGTATGCCGCCACGAGCTTCTTGACCCACGGCTTGTCCTTGTCCTGCGTGCGCACCACGATGATGTTCGCGTACGGGCTGTGAATGTCTTCCAGCGCGATGGCGTTGCCCGTCGGCTGCAGCCCTGCCGCCAGTGCATAGTTCGTGTTGATCACGGCGGCAGCAACATCCGGCAGGGCCCGGGCCAGTTGCGCGGCATCGAGTTCGACGATCTTCAGCTTCTTCGGATTCTCGGCGATATCGAGCGGCGTGGCGTTCACGCCATTGGTGCCAACACCGGGCTTCAGCTTGATCGCACCTTGTGCCGCCAGCAACAGCAGCGCACGGTTCTCGTTCGACGGGTCGTTGGGCACCGCCACCTTGGCGCCTTGCGGCAGATCCTTCGGCGACTTCAGGTTCTTCGAGTAAATGCCCAGCGGCGAGATATACGTGAAGCCCACGCTGACCATCTTGTAGCCGCGCTGCTTGATCTGGCTGTCCAGGTAAGGCTGGTGCTGGAAGCTGTTGGCATCGAGATCGCCGGCATCCAGTGCGGCGTTAGGCTGCACGTAGTCGTTGAACTCCACGACCTTCACGTTCAGGCCGTTCTTCTTGGCCACCTTCTGCACCACCTGCCAGACTTCGGCATCGGGGCCGCTGACCGTACCGACGCGAACCGTCTGTTCCTGTGCGACTGCATTGCCAGCTGCCACCACGCCCAGTGCCACGGTAGCGGCAGCCAGGGTCTTCGAGATCGAGAGCATTTTCATAGGTATTGTTGTTCCTGGGAATCGAGGAGTACCGCCAGTGCCGCCATTCCCTCTGTGTGGACGGCGGCCGGCCGCACCGGATAGGTGCGGCCGAGGCGCAAGCTTACCTCAATGCGCTTCCGGTTGAGTCTCGGCCGGCTCGCCGGCCTTCTTGCCCACCGGATGGCTGGCAATGGCCGGCGCGTTCTGCCAGCCGCCGCCGAGCGCCAGGAACAGGTTGATCTGGTCCATTGCGACCTGCGCGTCCGATGCAGCCAGTGCGGCATCGGTATTGGCCAGCGTGCGGTCGGCATCCAGGCTCTGCAGGTAAGGCGAGCGCCCCGCCTGCCACAACTGGCGGTTCTGGCGCGCGGCTTCGTCCGCCTTGTCACGTGCCGAACGCAGCGACTGGTTGCGCTCCAGTTCATGCGTATAGGCCGACAACGCGCTTTGCGTTTCGCGCAATGCCTTCAGCACCACGCCATCGAAATGCGCCAACGCACCCTCGGCACCAAACTCCATGTTGTGGATGCGCGCACGCGTACCGCTGGTGGGAATGGTCCACGACAATGCCGGGCCCCAACCCCAGTGCGCGGTCGGCGCCTGGCCAAGGTGATCGAGGATACCGGTGAAGCCTGCCGATGCGCCAATGCGGATCTGGGGGAACAGGTCCGCCGTGGCCACGCCGATCTTGGCCGTGGCCGAGGCCAGCTCACGCTCGGCCTGGCGCACGTCGGGACGGCGCTTGAGCAGCGCGGTGCCATCGCCAACCGGCAGCGCCTGCTTCAGCGTGGGCACATGCTCGCAGGCCACGCTCTCGACATCGAGCGCGGTCGGCGGCTTGCCGAGCATCACGGCCAGGCGATAGGCCGCGCCTTCCTGTTCGGCGCGATACTTCGGCAAAACCGAGCGCAGCGTATCGGCCTGCGCCTGCGCACGCAGCAGATCGGTCGGCTGGCCGCGGCCCGCATCCACCAGCTTCTGCGCCAGCTTCACGCCGCGTTCCTGCAGGTCGAGCTGATGCGCGGCCACATGCAGTTCATGGGTGGCCGTGCAGCCTTGCACATAGGCACGCACGGTTTCCGCCACGACCCCTACCCGGGCCTGGTCCAGCGCGGCATGGCTGGCTTGCGCGGCGGCCAGCGCGGCTTCGTCGGCCCGCTTGAGCTTGCCCCAGAAATCGATCAGGTACGACACCTCGAAACCGATGTCGCCGAAATTCATCACCGGGATCTTCTCTTCGTGCAGCAACGGCTCGCCGGCAATCTGGCCGCGCTCGGCGCTGGCGCGGAACTTTGCCTCGGGAAGATTTTCGGCTTCGACCTCGTGATACACGGCAATCGAACGCTTGAGGTTGGCCGCGGCCACGCGCAGGTCGGTGTTGGCCACCAGCGCCTGCTGCACGAGTCCATCGATATGCGGGTCGTCGTAGAGGCGCCACCAGTCGTTGGGAACGTCGCCAATCGACACCGCGTCGTTGTCGGTGCCAGCGAACGGACCATTGGCGGCGGTCGATTTCACGACCGCATTGTCGGGCACCTTGTGGTCAGGGCCGACGGTCATGCAGGCGGCCAGCGCCAGCGGCAACATGGCCACCAGCGAGGCACGGGCAATGCGATTCACTGCAGGGCTCCGGTTGCGGACGCGCTCTTGCCGGCCAGCGCGACCTTGTCATGCGAGGCACTCTTCTCGACAGCCGCCGCCGGCGCGGCAGGCTTGTCGGCCGGCTTTTCGCCCGGCTCTGCAGCGGCATTGGCATCGCCCTTGACCGACACCGTGGCGGTACGGCCCGCCACCATCCGCACGTCATCCGGCATCTGGTCGAACTGGATCCGCACCGGCACGCGTTGGGCCAGCCGCACCCAGTTGAAGGTCGGGTTCACGTTCGGCAGCAGGTTCGAGCCATTGGTCCGGTCGCGGTCCTCGATACCGGCGGCAATGCTCTGCACGTGGCCTTGCAGCACGCGCTTTTCGCCCATGATGCGGATATCGACCGGGCTGCCGACATGAATGCCCTGCAGCTTGGTTTCCTCGAAGTAGCCTTCCACGTGGAACGACTTCGAATCGACCATCGACAGCACCGGCTTGCCGGTCACCACATAGTCACCCAGGCGCGGCAGGCGGTCGTTGACATAGCCTTCCACCGGGCTCACCACCCTGGTGCGCTCAAGGTTCAGCTTCGCCACGCCGATGGCTGCTTCGGCCTGCGCCAGTTGGGCTTCGCCCTGCTGTACCTTGGCCAGGCCCTCTTCGATGATTTCCTTCGACACCACGTCGGAAAGCTTCTGGCTACGCGAGGCTTCGCGGCGTGCCTGGGCAAGATTGGCACGCACTGCAGCGGCGGTGGCTTCGGACTGGCGCAGGGCCAGCGCATAGCGTTCGTGATCGATTTCGAACAGCACGTCGCCGGCCTTCACATGCTGGTTGTCCTTGACCGCGATGCGCGTGACCAGCCCCGAAACATCGGGCGCTACCTGAACCACGTCGGCACGGATATGCCCGTCACGCGTCCATGGGGCTACCGTGTAGTAATCCCACAGGTGCTTGACCACGACCACGCCAACGGCGGTGACGGCCAGCGTCAGCACGACTGGCCCGAGCGAAGAGAGTCTGAATTTCATGATTGCAGCCACGGCACCATGGCAACCACCCCACCCAGGACGATTGCGTACAGCGCCAGATTGAAGAGAGAACGGTGCCACACCAGCCGGTAGAAGCCCACGCGCGTCAACACCGCGCGTGCAGCACTGGTGATGATGAAGGCAGCGAGCATCCATACCAGCAGGCTGGGAATGAACACGCCATAGATACTGATTTCACCGGGCATCATGCTTTTCCGGAAACGGGTGCCGGCAGCGCCGGCGGAAACAGGGCCACCTGCATGTCGACCAGCGCGGCCAGCGCCACGCGTGACCGCACCTTCTGCTGCGCGTTGGTGAGGCGGGTCAGCAGCGCATCGGGCGGTACGTCGGCCGTGCCGTCGAGGCGCGCGCGGTAGTAGGTGGAAATACTGCGCAGCACGCGGCGCACCGCATGTTGCTCGTCATCGGGCATCGCCGCCATTTCGCGCTGCAACGCCAGCGCGGTCAGTTCCACACGCACCTCGCTGAAGCCATCGGTCGACACTTCGCTTTCGCTCGCGGCCAGCCGGGGCACCAGTTGTGCCAGGCGGTCCAGCATGCGGGCGCGCAGCTGGGTATGCGAATCCGGATGCTTGCCGAGCGCGTTCTCGGCGATATCGCTCCAGCCCGACCGTACCAGGCGGCGCGTGGCCGCACGCGTGCCAAATGGCCGCACCACGAGGGTCCAGACCAGTGCGAAGGCAATGCCAGCGATACCCGCGATATTGCTGTTGAAAAACGACTGGAAGTTCGCGCTGTACGCTCCCTGGATGCCGATATCGTTGGCCGTGACAACCGCCAGCGGCATGCCGATCATCGCCAGGCGCGGCTGGGCCACCAGCAGGCCGATGATCAGGTACGGCACGGCAAACATCAGTACCAGCATCTCGAAGTCATGCGCAATCGGCAGCACCGCGAACAGCATCACCAGCGAGATCAGCAGGCAGACCACGTTCCAGTTGAAGAACGATCGGATCATCGGTGCCGGCTCGTCCAGCGCGGCAAAGAAGCAGCACGAGATCGCACCGAGCGCCACGGCACCCGCGCCATCTGCCCATCCGGTATGGATCCACACCATGCCCATGGCGTAGATCGCCATGGCGACGGTCGCCGTGGAAAACAGCAGCATGCCGTGGTCGTAGTGGCGCGCACGGCCCACTTCCCAACGCAGGAACTCGGGTGCCCAGTCACGCTCGATATGCTTTTCGCCAAGGCGCACGCATAGCGTCACGCAGTCGTGCCACAGTGCCACCATCTGCTGCAGCCGGTCTTCGGCGGCGGTAACCAGGGCGGCGTTCCAGCCTGGCTCCAGCGGCGTGGCGGTCAACTCCGGTCGGCTCTCGCCTGACGCACCACGCTGGATCCATGCCTTTACCGCCTGCATCTGCGCGGCCAGCGGTGCCGGCAAGCCACCGGCGGCCTGCATCGATTCAACAATCGTTGCCAGCGATGACAGCACCGGCAGCAGCATGGTCATGCGCCCGCGCAGCTCGCGTGCGGCGCGCACACGCACCGCGCTTTCGGCGTCATAGCTGAGTTGGCTGATCAGTTGATCGAGTGCCAGGATATCGGCGGCCAGACGATGACGGCTCTGATGCTGCGACACCTTGGCGCCGGGGCTCGCGGACAGCATGTCGCCAGCCCACAGCGTGGCATCCGCCATCCATTGGCGCGACTTGTCGCGCAGCACGTTGGCAACGCTGGCCGGCATCACCACGGCACCGACCACGGACGCGCACAGGATGCCCAGGCAGATTTCCTCGGAACGCGCCACCGCGAGGTCGAAGATGCCGACGGGGTTGTCGACCGATGGCAGCGCGACCAGCGGCAAGGTATACGCGGCCAGCATGAAGACATAGCTGCGTGGCGTGCGATGCATCAACGCCACGTACAGCAGGCACGCGACCCAGATGGCCACGGCGCCCATCAGCAGGGGCGGCGAATTGACCAGCGGCGGCACCATGGCCACGCCGGCGGCCGCGCCGATCAGCGTACCGAGCACGCGGTACAAGGCCTTGGAACGCGTGGCGCCCGTGAGCGGATGCGCCACGATATAGACCGACCCCATCGCCCAGTACGGACGCGGCAAGCCCAGGTACATCGCAATCCACAGCGCCAGCATTGCGGCGATAAACGCCTTGAACGAGAAAATCCAGTCCCGGGCGGAAGGCCAGGTGCCCATGCTGATCACGACTCCTGCTTGCCCGACGACGATGCGGATGCCGCGGCACGCGCCAGCGCGTCGAGCACGCGCAGCGATGCAGCCATGTCGGCTTCGCTGATGTCCGCAAACACCTCGGCGCGCAACTGTTTCAGTTCCACCTCGATCAGCTCGGCCATGCGGTCGCCAGCCTCGGTCAGCGAGAGCACGTTGGCGCGCCGGTCGCTGGGATCCACCTCGCGGCGCACCAGCTCGGCCGCGCACAGCTGGTCTACCAGGCGCACCAGCGTCGCACCTTCCACGCCAACGTAGTCGGCCAGTGTCACCTGGCGCACACCGCCGCCAAGGCGACGGATAAACAGCAAGGGCGCGGCGGCGGCGGCGGAAATGCCGTGGGCGGTCACTGCAGCCTGGCTGATCTGTCGCCATTGACGGCCGGACAGCATCAGCTGGCCGGTGAAGGCGAATCGGAGGGCGTCGATTTGTGGCATGGGTCGAATGATAGACGTGAATTAATTAGGATGCAAATGATTTTCTTGCGAATTAGTTCAACACGAGAGGATTATCGGGCACATGCGTTCTTCGGCGGGTGACCACGCCATCGTTCGATGCACACAGGAATCGTTCAGTCCGCCCTGCCAGGCGCAAACGACCCGTGTTTTCGGATTCCTCCTATTTGACGCCCCGCACACCACAAATAGATTCGGAGCGCCGAACCGGTTCTGGCGTGACCAAACCCCTTCCTCGAACATGGAAACGAAAAAAACCTTCCCAAAAAAGGCGGCGATCTCGTCGGCCGCCCTGGCGATGCTCGTATGCGGCATGAACAGCGCGATTGCCGCCCGCCCTACCAGCCCGGACCAATGCAGTTACGTTGACACGTGGAAGCCCGCCGACGCCTACCCTCCGCAGTACTGCGTCGAGTTCGGCAAGCGCGTCTGGAGCAACGAGCGGTTCGCGCACCCCGGCCAGCAACCCGGCGTGGACCATCCAATCTACTTCGGGCAAGCGTGGAGTCCGCGCGCGCCGTTGTGGTTCGATATCGGCGCATATGTCGCGCCGTCGGCCACGCCGGATCTGCAGCTCTCGGTCGCGGCCGGTGCTACCCCCGCACCGGTGACCTATGTGGTGCCGAACAAGGAACGCACCAGCGTTCACTTCGTTACCCAAATGGCCGGCTACGATACTGGCCGCAGTTACCGGCCGGTGGTCGAGGGCAAGTTCTCAATCCTTGAGGTCATGGCAGAGGACACCTCGCGACCGGGGTCGCTCGAAACCGTGCGACTGCGTGCCCAACGCAACACCACGGGCACTGGCTACGACGGCGTGCGCACCGAGATCAATGCACATGGAGGCCCGGCGGGCCCCGGCACGCTGGTGGTCTGGTATGAACCAGCGGACAACCCGAGGCTGCGTCCAGGCACGCGCTACGTGACGCAGGTCCGGCACCGCACCGGCATCCAGGCCATTGCCAACGATCTTCCGAATCGCCCGGTGCTGAAGACGTTCAACGTTGGCGTCGATATCGTTCATCGCAACCCCGAGGTGACGCCTGTCAGGGTTGACGCAAAGACCACGCGTTTCGTCCTGCCGATGCCTGCCGACCAGGGGCGTAGCGGCTGGTATGCCACCACCACGCATATGAACAGGACGGGGCCCGATAGCGGTACGGTCCATTGCCCGAGCGGCATGACGGACCGGTTCAATGTGCCGGCCGCGGACGAGAACGGCACCGCTATCGCGATTACGCTGCGTGCGTACAAGTCGGCCAGCAACGATGGCAGCGGCGAGGCCACGCCGGCTGCATGCCGCCTGGCCAAGCCGGGCCAGGCCGTGGAAACTCTGGTATTCGAGTTCCACCCCGACGACAACAAGGGCTTGCTCCAGCCGAGTCTTGGTTCGCGCTTCCGCAATGCGCTGCCCTACCGGATCGCCGTGCGCAACGCCGTTGGCGACATGGCTGACCAGTCGCAGCGCACCCTCGACATCGAACTCGATCTCACCATCGGGAAGAGCTCCACGACGGAACCGAAGGACCCGGTGGACCCGGTGGACCCAAAGGATCCGAAGGACCCGGTGGATCCAAAAGATCCGGTAGATCCGGTAGATCCGAAAGACCCGGTTGACCCCGTCGACCCCGTCGACCCGGTTGATCCGGTCGACCCGACCGACCCGGTGGAACCCGTTGACCCTCAGGATCCCGATGACGGCGATGTACCAGCCACGCCGCGCACGAAGGTGCCGGCACCCAAGGCCGGCCAGCTCGGCGGCACCTATATGCAGGATGCCATCTACAGCCGCAACTATCTGGTTCGCGACATCGTCAAGACCGGTGCGGCAAGAAGGCTGACTTACCTGAACTACGGCCATGCCAGCCTGCATCGTGGCAACGACGGCCTCTACCGCTGCCAGACCGGCACCACGCGCAGCCCGAGCGACCCGTTCGCCGACTATGGCAAACGCTTCACGGCAGCCGAATCGGTTGACGGGAAGGCCGACGCGGACATGAAGCATCTGCTCGGTGGCAACTTCAACCAGTTGCTCAAGCTCAAGAAGGCATACCCGGTCAAGACACTGATCTCGATCGGTGGCGCTGGCCTGAACGACCGCTTCGCCCAGGCGGCCAACACCGGGGCGGGTCGCAAGGCACTGGCCGAAAGCTGCGTCGATACCTATATCAAGGGCAATCTGGCTGCCAGCAAGTCCAGCACTGGCGGGGCAGGCCTGGCCAAGGACGTGTTCGACGGCATCAACCTCGAATGGCTGTCGCCCCACCGGGACGACATTCGCGAAAGCAAGGCCAATCCGATCGACTGGGACAACTATCTCAAGCTCGTACAGGCCTTCCGCGATGCGCTGAATCAGGTGGGCAGCAACTACCTGCTGACTGCCAGCCTGAATGTGGCCGAGGACATTCCCGTGGAAAAGACGGCCATTGCCATCGCGACCGAACTGAACTGGATCAATGTCCGCGCCTACGACTTTGTCGGTGCGTGGAAAGGCCAGACCGGGCACGCATCAGGTCTGCGCATGAGCCAGGGCAGCCCTTGGACCAACGTTCCGACGATGAAGCAGCGCAGCCTGACGGGCACCATCTGGGATACCTACAACGCCGGACTGCCGCAGGAGAAGCTGGTGTTTGGCATCCCGTTCCACGGTCATGGCTGGACCAACGTCCGTCCCGGCAACAGCAAGGGACTCTGGATGGCGGGCAGCCCGATCAACGGCGATTTCACGCAAAGCGTGCGCGACTACCGCGACATCAAGGCACTGCGCAATTTCAGCTCCTATCTCGATACGAGCGGCAAGGGTGCATGGCGCTATGACGGATGGACCTTCTGGTCCTACGACAACAAGCAGCTCGTGCAGGACAAGATCGGCGTGGTGCGCAACACACGTGCGGCCGGGGTCTTCGCCAGCAACCTTGCCGGTGACGACAACGGCGAGCTGATCGGCGTGATGGAAGGCATCAAGCGCTAACCCTGGCAGTGCCCTTGCGGTGACCGGATGACCACCGCCACCGCCCATGCCGTCGTCGATGCACAGCATCGTCGACGGCTTTCTGGTTTTTCGGGATTCACTATGTCTTTACCGAGTCACAACACACGCAGCGGCAAACGCCGGGCAACTGGCTTCACGTTGCTGGAGTTGCTGGTAGTGCTGCTGATCATCGCCATGCTGGCCGGCTATGTCGGACCCAGGTTATTCGGCGAACTGGACAAGGCCAGGGTCAAGACGGCCTCCGGCCAACTGAAGGCATTGGGCGATGCGCTGGAACGTTACCGGCTCGACATGGGCAGCTACCCGACGACCGAACAAGGCCTCGAAGCACTGCTGACAATGCCCGTGGAAGGCCGGCAGCGCTGGGGAGGGCCATACCTGACGCGCGAGATTCCCGCGGATCCGTGGGGCCATCCCTACCATTACAGGCAACCGGGCACCGCCGACAAGGACTTCGACCTGTTCTCCACGGGCTCCGACGAAAAGCCCGGCGGCACTGGCCACGCCGCCGACCTGACATGGTGAGGCACGCATGCAATACCGCCTGACCATCGCCCGCCACGGCCAGCTCCATGAGCGCATCGTCACTGCGCCGAACGCCGTCGAAGCCCGCCGCCACGCGGCAAGCGGCGAACACGTAGTGGCCTGCCGCGGCGTACTGCGCCTGCGCCACGCCGCGCCATTCTCGACCCCACTGTTCACGCAGGAACTGATTGCCCTGCTCAACGCGGGTCTGTCCCTGATCGAGTCCGTGGAAGCGCTGCGCGACAAAACCATGGCATCGCCGGAAAATCTCACCCGCCATGTGCTCGACCGCATCGTCCACGGTCTCCATGAAGGACTGCCACTGTCGCGCGTGCTGGCCGGGCTGCCGCATGCATTTCCGGCGCTCTACATCGCCACGGTTGCTTCGGCCGAGCGCGCCGGGCACCTTGCCGAAGCACTATCGCGCTATCACCACTATGAGGCCCGCCTGTGCGCGGTACGCAAGAAGGCCGTCAGCGCGATGATCTATCCGGCCGTGGTGATCGCCATCGGCGCGGGCGTGATGAGCTTCCTGCTGTTCCTTGTCATCCCACGCTTCAGCCACGTCTACGCGTCGATGCGCGAACTGCCGGCAGCCGCGCGCTGGCTGCTCTGGTGGGGCCAGACCGTGGAAGCCAGGGGCGGCACGATTGGCATTGCCATGGTCACGGGACTGCTGGTATTCATCGGCGCGGCGCGACGCACGAACCTGCCGCGGCGCCTTGGCGCGCTGGCATGGCGAATTCCACAACTGGGGGCACTCCAGCGGCTGCTCGCGCTCACCAAACTCTACCGCACCAGTGGCCTGCTGCTGTCCGGAGGCATGGCGCTGGTACCGGCCCTGCGCCTGGCCGCACCACTGCTTCCCACCGCTATGCGCACAGCCATGACTGGCGCCATCGACGATATCGAGACTGGCCTTCCCGTGGCGGATACGTTGTCGCGCCACGGCCTGACCACACCGGTGTCGGAGCGCCTGCTGCGCGTCGGAGAGCGCAGCGGCGAACTGCCCGAGATGTGCGAACGGGCCGCGCAGTTCTGTGACGAAGCGCTCGATCGATCCATCGATACCGCCACCAGGCTGATCGAGCCGCTACTGATGCTGGTGGTGGGTGTGCTGGTGGGCGGCATTGTGTTCCTGCTCTACATGCCGATCTTCGAACTGGCGGGGAGCATGCAATGAACCGCGTGACATCGAAAGCCGCCACCCTGCCTTCGCTGCATCAGTTGTACGCGCTTCGCATGCGTTCCCCGGAAGCCGATCTCCAGATGCTGGTGGCCAAGGCCGCCGGCGTCGATGGCGACGCTGCCGCCGCGCACGTGGCAAAGCTGCTGCGCTTGCCCGTACTTGACGCTACCGCCCTGATTGCGGCCACGCCCCGTTTCGACCTGTTGCCTTACGCCGATGCCATGCGGCACGGTTGCCTGCTGGCGCCGATGGATACTGCTTCGGCCACGCCGATGCTGACATTGGTCTTGACCGACCCCACCCAACTCGCCATCCGCGAACGTCTGGCGCGACAGCTTGCCAGCGCTGGGCAGCCATACATCGAAGCCGTGGTGGCCAGTGCCGCCATGGAAGCCGCGCTGGCGGTTCATGGCACTCGCCAGCGCGCACTTCCCCAGGTCGCGGCTGGCCCCGATGAAGCCCATCAGGGCGATGCCGGGCCCGGCATTTCGCTGGCCAGCCTCGCGCAGGACACCAGCCCTGTGGTACGGCTGGTCAATTCCACGCTCTATGACGCCTTGCGCGTGGCTGCGTCTGATATCCACCTCGAAATGCTGCCCGAAGGGCTGGCGGTGCGTTACAGGGTCGATGGCGTATTGCTGCATGCCGCAACGGTGCAAGGCCATGACACGGCCGAACAGGCGATCTCGCGGATCAAGGTGTTGGCCGAGCTCGATATCGCCGAACGGCGCATTCCGCAGGACGGGCGATTCAAGGCCACGGTGGCGGGTCGCGAAGTCGATTTCCGGGTTTCGGTCATGCCATCGATTCACGGCGAGGATGCGGTATTGCGGGTGCTCGACAAGCAGCGTGGCGCAAGCGATGGCGCCCGGTTGCGGCTTGACCGGCTCGGTCACGCCAACCATGCCGTGAACGCCATCCGGGCGCTTGCGGCAATGCCCCATGGGCTGCTGCTGGTCACCGGGCCAACCGGGTCCGGCAAGTCCACCACGCTATATGCCACGTTGTCGGAACTCGATACTGGCCAGGACAAGATCATCACGATCGAAGACCCGGTCGAGTACGAAGTGCCCGGCATCCTGCAGATCCCGGTCAACGATCGCAAGGGCCTGACATTCGCGCGTGGCCTGCGCTCGATCCTGCGCCACGACCCGGACAAGATCCTGGTCGGGGAAATTCGCGACGGCGAGACCGCCGCGATTGCCGTGCAGGCCGCATTGACCGGCCACCTGGTGTTGACCAGTGTTCATGCGAATGGTGCCTTCTCGGTGCTAGACCGCTTCCTGCACATGGGGATCACGCCCCATAGCCTGGTCGAATCCCTGATCGGGGTGGTAGCCCAGCAACTGGTCCGCACCGTCTGTCCGCACTGCGCACAAGAGGTCGTGGTCGACGCGGTGGCCGATGAAGCGCTGCTGATCCGCTCCGGTCTGAGCCGGACGGACGTCGCGGACTGGCAATGGCGCGCAGGACGCGGCTGCGATGCCTGTCACGGCACGGGCTATCTTGGGCGCCGCCCCGTCACCGAAGTGCTACGCATCGACGACCGGCAACGCGACGCCATGCTCAGGCAAGCCCCCTCGGCAGCGCAGCGCAGGATCGCACGCGAGGGCGGCTTCCGCTCGTTGCGCCACGCCACGCTGGAACTCGTCGCCCACGGCGTCACCACCTTGCAGGAGGCCAATCGTGTCACGTTCACCGAGTGAGTTCGGTCTCTGGCTGCTGCGCGATGCGCTCTGCCTGCGGGCCGAGGCGCGTGGCATGGCCATTGACGCACCGGCCCGCTACCACAACGTTGCCGCCGGGATCGATGCGATGCTGGATGCCGTCGATACCCTGCTGCCGCATGCGCGCGGCAAAGCTGTATCGGTCCGGCTCGGCCATCCATGGGTCTGGCATGTCGCCGTACCCTGGCAGACCCGACTGGTTTCCGACGAGGACTGGCTGGGCTGGACCCGCGCCACCTGCGACACGCTCGGTATCGAGCAGCACGCATGCCACATCGCGCTGGGACACGCCCGCTACGGCAAACCACGGCTGGCGGCGATCGCCGATGCCGGACTGATCGAGGCCTTGCAGAAGCGTGCCGCGCGCCACGATGTGCGCCTGCGCAGCGTGACATCCACCTTCACGCACGCGCTGCACCGCTACCGCCGCGTGCTGCCGGCTGCGGCGTCTGCAATCGCCATCCACGAGCACGGCACGCTGTACTACGCGCTACGCCAG
Organism: Cupriavidus sp.; assembly: GCF_057315035.1. Lineage (NCBI taxonomy): Bacteria > Pseudomonadati > Pseudomonadota > Betaproteobacteria > Burkholderiales > Burkholderiaceae > Cupriavidus > Cupriavidus sp. Next base: position 40,217 of record NZ_DBHKYV010000053.1, read on the forward strand.
CAGGCAGCCGTAGTCGCCATGACGACGCTGGCCGGCACCTCGCAAGACCTGACCCTCGTCGAGGCCGGGCTGGTCAACCTTGCGCTCGGCTCAGGCAACCAGGTGCCCGCGAGCCTGGTCCTGATCAGCGAGACCGACCCGCACGCGAGGTCCGCCATGCCAACCCGGATCCACTGGCTTGGCCCCCACCTGCCAGCCTTGAAGGCCCACCCATGACAGCCGATCTCCCTGAATTCCTGCCGCGGCGGCGGCGCCAAGGCGTGGCAGGCCTGGCGGTGCTGGCCATCGGCCTGGCCATGTGCGCGTGGGCCATCCATGGCCTGGTGGCGCTGCGCGCCGTGGAACGCGCGGTTGCCGAGGCCGAGGCCGCGCACACCACCCTCAAACGCAAACTTGCCGGCGAACGCAATGCCCGGCGCGCGGCAGGCCCCGGCGCCGAAATCTTGCACCGGCAAACACAGCCGCTGGCACCAGCGCTCGACTGGCTCGAGCGGACCGCATCCGACAGCGTGTCATATGCGCGCATCGACGTCGACGGCAATACACGTAGCCAGCGGGTCGAACTGGAGGCGCGCGACGAGTCCTCGTTACTGGCATTGATCGACGCGCTAAACGCCGCGCCACAGCTCAAGAACGTGCAGCTGGTTCGCCAACAGCGCAACACCGACGCCAGCGGCCGCGGCAGTGTGGAAGCCACGCTGCAACTGCGCTGGCAGGAGGCCACACCGTGAACCGGCTCTACTGGACGCTACGCTACGCCTGCCATTGCTGCAGCGGCTTTGGTCTGGTTGGCTTTTGCCTGATCCTCGGCGCATCGCTTGCGCTCTTCGGCGGTATCCGGCCCGAACGCGCCGCGCAATCGATGCGGCTGACGTCCCTGACTGCCCTGATCGACGACAGCGCAAGACTGGAGAACGATGCCGCTCGTGTACACGCGGATACGGCAAGCCAATCGATGCCCGCGGCAGCAACGTACACGAACTTCCTGCGCAAGAACGCCGAACTCGCGCTATTGCATTCCATCGCCCTTACCGAGATCGACTTCACGTCGCGCCCTGAAGCCGGCCAACGCTTGGTGCGCCATACGCTGCGCTATGCGATCGACGGCAACTATCCCGCGCTGCGCGAATACCTTGATGCCGTGGAACGGCTGCCGGGCGCACGCGTCGAGTCCGTATCGTTTGTTCGTTCGGGCGATCAACGTGGCGCCGTCAATGCGCTCGTCAACCTCAGCTATCTCGTGGAGACCGCATCGTGACCGCCATCCGTCCGCTGCTGCTGGTTTTGCTGGCCACTGCCTGCGCCACCACGTATCTGGCATGGATCGACAACACCAGCACAGATTCCATGCCATCCGTGCGCAAGCATGTCGACCGTAACCGGATAGTCGCCGCCTCAGTCGCCCCCTCAGTCGCTGCGTCCACCGCATCAGTTGCTGCAGCCGCACCCTTGGCAGACGTGCCACGCGCCGACCTGTTCAGGCTACCCGAATGGCGGCTCGGTGCCAGGGCGCCGTCCGGCGACGAAGCCTTGCCGACATTCGATCCTGCATTGCCGCCGGATACCGTCACGCCGCCACGCCCGACGCTGGAGATCAGCGCGATCTGGCAAGACAGCCGCGGCGTCATGGTGATGCTGAACCACGCCGACGCCTCACGTATCGCCTGTTCGGGTTGCGATGCACCGGGCAGCTTGCAGCCCGGACAACACTGGCGAGGCTATCGCCTGAATGCCGTGGGCCCGACCGGCGCAAATATCACGGAGCTCGCCACCGGCCAGCGCCGCGACCTTTTTATCGAACGCTACCCCGCCGACTGACTTACGTATTCCGGCAGCTTGTCGGCAGCTTGTTTGATTTACGCAGGAGATTCACTTGAAAGTGCGATTGCAGTACAGATTGCAGTGCAGCTTCCTGGCGCTTGGCGCATTGACCCTCACGGGATGCGCCGGCCTGCCCGGCAAGGGCGCGCGCACCGGCGAGCGCCCACACGCTGCGCTGGCGCAGGCCGCGGCAGCCGCCGCGGCTAAACCAGACAACACCGCCAACCAGCTCAGGCTGCAGGTTGAGCGCGAGAAACGCGTCCAGACGCTGGTGCTGCAGGGCATGCACCAGCTTGAGACCACCACACCCGATGCCGCAGCGGCATCGTTTGCCGAAGCACTGTCGCTCGATCCGGGCAACGCACGCGCGCAGGAAGGCGCCGCCCGCGCCGCCGCACGCCGGGAAATCGAAGACCTGCTGCAGCAGGGTCGGGAACAGGCAGCCGCTGACAGTACCGCCGCACTCGAGCAGGTCGACCAGGCGCTGGCACTGGACCCCCGCCACACCGGCGCCCGCGCGCTGCGCCTCGAACTCGAGGCCGTGCAGGCAGCGGACATCCAGCAGCCTGCGCGCAGCCTGGCCGCGTCACTGCGCCAGCCTATCTCGGTGCAGTTTCGCGACCAGCCGCTGTCGAGCGTACTGACCACGATCTCCTCCATGTCGAAACTCAACTTCGTACTGGACAAGGATGTGCCGCCGGACCTGCGCGCCACGGTATCGGCAAAAGACACCTCGGTGGAAGCCATCGTCGACCTGGTCCTGAGGACCAACAACCTGGACCGCAAGCTGCTCAATGACACCACGCTGCTGATCTATCCCAGGGCCGCGGACAAGGTCCAGCAGTATCGCGACCTGACCACCCGTACGTTCTACCTGAACAATGCCGACCCCAAGCAGGTCATGGCCATGCTCAAGCAGATCGTGAAGAGCAAGGACGTATACGTGGACGAGCGGCTTGGCATGCTCGTGATTCGTGACACACCCGAGTCCATCGCCGTGGCCGAGCGCCTGGTGGCCGCGCACGACCTGCCGCAGTCCGAGGTCATGTTCGATGTGCAAGTGCTGGAAGTGAACAGCAACAGCGAACTCAACCTGGGAATCCGGTATCCGTCGAGCATCTCCGCGTCGGTTTCCGGTGCGGCCAAGCTGCCCGGCGTCGTCACCTGGAACGAATTGCGCAATCTCAATGGCAACAACATCGGCGTCAACCTCGGCGACCCGGTCCTGACAGCCAACCTGGCCCGGCAGACTGGCCAGGGGGAATTGCTGGCCAATCCGCGTATCCGCGTCAAGAACCGCGAGAAGGCCAAGATCATGATTGGCGACCGGCTGCCCGTGGTGACCACGGTCAATGGCAACGGCGTGGTGACCGAATCGGTCGCCTACCAGGACGTCGGGCTGCAACTTGACGTCACGCCCACGCTGACGCAGGACGGTGAGATCGGCGTCAAGGTGGCATTGGAAGTATCGAACGTGGTCAACACGATCAAGACGCAGACCGGCCTGATGGCCTACCAGATCGGCACGCGCAAGGCCGAGACGCAAATGACGGCCCGCGACGGCGAAACCCAGGTGCTGGCCGGGCTGCTGCAACGCATGGAACAAGGCAATGGTCACGCCATTCCCGGCCTCGGCGACCTGCCCGTACTCGACCGCATCTTCGGTACCCGCTACAAGAAGGACTCCTCGACGGAACTGGTGCTGCTGATCACGCCGCGTATCGTGCGCAATCTCCCGGTGCCGGCAGCCCATGTCACGCGGTTCAACAGCGGTCCGCTGGCCCAGATCACTACCGCTCCGCTCGCACTTGAGTCCACTCAACCCGACAAAGCCACGCCGCGCACGCCCGCGGCAAAGACCAGGACAACGGCTGCCCGCCCCGCGCAAGCCGTCAAGCCAATGCCCGCATTGGCCGAAGCACCCACCATCGAGCAAACGCAATGACATACCGTCACGGCCGCGCCGGATTCACGTTGATCGAGATGCTGGTGACGCTGACGCTGCTCGCCACGCTGGCCTTGGTGGCGTGGCCCCTGGCAAGCCTGACCGCCCGGCAGGCGCGCGAAACCGAGCTGCGCCAGGCATTGTGGCAGATCCGCAATGCAATCGATGCGCACAAGGCCGCCCTCGAGGGTGGCCGCATGACCCGCATGGTGGGAGCGTCGGGTTACCCCGCCACACTGTCCGCATTGACCGACGGAGTGACCGATATCCGCAACCCGGCCGCAGCGAAGCTGTACTTTCTGCGCAGGATTCCACGCGACCCGATGTGCGCGTGCCCCGGACTGCCGGCGGCCGAAACGTGGGGACTGCGGTCGTATGCGAGCCCGCCCGATGCGCCCGAAGCCGGCGATGACGTGTTCGATGTCCATTCACGATCGACAGAGGTCGGCCTGAATGGCATCCGCTACCGGGACTGGTAAGATGCGCGCCCTTTCTTCCCGAAGCAATCGCCGCGGCTTTACGCTGATCGAACTGCTGGTTGTATTGGCCATCATGGCCGTACTGATGACGCTGGCCGTGCCGCGCTATGCCACCCAGACCGAACGCGCCGAGGAAACCGTGCTACGGCACAACCTGCTGACCATGCGCGAGGCCATCGACCGCTACCACGCCGATACCGGTCACTACCCCAGCTCGCTGGACACACTGGTGGAAAAATCCTACCTGCGCCAGATTCCGCTGGACCCGATCACGCGCAGTGCCAATGGCTGGCAACTGGTACCGCCTCCGGCGAATCCCGAAGCAATCCACGACGTTCCTGGCGATACCATGCAAGGCGTATTCGATATCCGTAGCTCGGCCGAGGGGAAGGCGCATGACGGCACACCGTACCGCGACTTCTAGGCGCGTACTGCGCGCCAGGCAGGCGGGCTTCACACTGCTGTGGTGCCTGGCCATGGTCGCCGTGACCGGCATCGGCATGATAAAGATCGGCGAGGTCTGGCAGGCGCGTGTGCAGCGCGAGCAGGAATTCCTGTTACGCCACGTCGGCGCCGAAATCCGCGAAGCAATCCGCCAATACGTCGAGAATGGCGACGGCAGCTATCCGAAAACGCTGGACGACCTCGTGGAAGACCGGCGCACCGGACAGACGCGGCGCTGGCTGCGCCGCGCCTGGCGCGACCCGATGACCGGAGCGGACTGGAGATATCTGCAGGCACCCGGCGACGGCTTCCTGGGCGTGCATAGCGCGTCCGAGACGCGACCACTGAAGCGCGACGGCTTTCACGCTGGCGAGGACCATTTCTCCCAGGCCACCAGCTACGCGGCATGGCGCTTTGCCTACTGGCCCGGACAACCCCGTCAAGAATAGTTCAGGCGGCAGTGACAGCCTGCGTCGCGCGCAGGTTCGCCAGCATGTCGTCGACCATCTGTCGCAGGTCGAAGCGTGGCTGCCAGCCCCAGTCGCTACGCGCGGCACTGTCGTCGATCGAATCGGGCCAGCCCTCCGCAATGGTCTGCCGATAGTCGGGTGCATAGCGGACCTCGAAGCCGGGCACACGCTGACGGATCGCGGCCGCAATCTCGGCCGGCGTGAAACTCATGCCCGCAAGGTTATAGCTGCCGCGTTCACGTACGCTTTCGGCTGGCGCCTCCATCAGTTCCAGCGTGGCGCGAATCGCATCCGGCATGTACATCATTGGCAACCGTTCATCGGCTTCGAGAAAGCAGGTATAGGCCTCGCCCCGTACGGCGTAATGGAAGATATCCACGGCATAGTCCGTGGTGCCCCCGCCGGGCGGCGTCTTGTGCGAGATCAGGCCCGGATACCGTACGCTGCGTACGTCCACGCCATGATTCTCGTGATACCAGCGGCACCAGCCCTCGCCCGCCAGCTTCGAGATGCCATAGACCGTGGTCGGTTCCATGACTGTCTTCTGCGGCGTGTCGACGCGCGGCGTGGTGGGGCCGAATGCGGCGATCGAACTGGGCCAGAATACCCGCTCGATGCCGTGGTGCCGCGCGGCTTCGAGCACGTTCAGCAGGCCCGTCATGTTCAGGTTCCAGGCCCATTGCGGCGCCTTTTCCCCGGTGGCGGACAGCGCCGCCGCCAGCAGGTAGATCTGCGTGATGCCGTGGCGTTCGATCACGGTGGTCAATTCACCACGGTCGGTCACGTTCAGCATTTCATGGGCAATATGCACGTGGCGACTGGTCGGCACCACGTCCGACGTGACCACCTGTTCCCGCCCATGGCGCTCCGCCAGTGCCAATGCGAGCTCCGAGCCGAGCTGGCCATTGGCACCAACGATCAGGATCTTGGGTGCAGTCATTGAATCAACCCCAGCTCTCGTCCAGCCTTTGCAAACGCGTCGAGCGCCACCTGCAACGTGCCTTCATCGTGTATCGCACTCAACTGCACGCGAATACGCGCCTGGCCCTTCGGTACCACGGGATAGAAGAAGCCCACCACGTAGACACCCAGTTCGAGCAGCCGCTCGGCCAGTTGCTGCGCCTTCTCGGCATCGTAGACCATGATCGGCACGATCGGATGGTCGCCCGGCTTGATATCGAATCCCAGCCTCACGATGCCATCGCGGAAGAACTTCGTATTGCGCTCGAGCTTGTCGCGCAGTTCGGTGCTGCCTTCGAGCAGGTCCAGGACGGCAATGCTGCCACCGACGATCGCCGGTGCCACGGTGTTCGAGAACAGGTAGGGGCGTGAGCGCTGGCGCAGCAGTTCCACCACCTCCTTGCGGCCTGAAGTGAAGCCCCCCGATGCGCCGCCCAATGCCTTGCCGAGCGTGCCGGTAATAATGTCGATCTTGCCGAACACGCCGCGCGCCTCATGCGTGCCGCGGCCGCGCTGGCCCATGAAGCCGGTTGCATGGCATTCGTCGATACCCAGCAGCGCACCGAATTCATCGCAGAGCTTGCGAATCTCGTCGAGCCGGGCCACCGTGCCGTCCATCGAGAACACACCATCGCTGAAAACCAGCTTGAAGCGCGCGCCATCGGCATCGGCCTGCTGCAGTTGCGCGCGCAGGTCATCCAGGTCATTGTGCTTGTAGCGATAGCGGCGCGCCTTGCTCAAGCGGATGCCGTCGATGATCGACGCATGATTCAGTTCGTCGCTGATCACCGCATCGTCGGGCCCAAGCAGTGTTTCGAACAGGCCGCCATTCGCATCGAACGCCGAGCCGTAGAGAATCGTGTCCTCGGTGCCCAGAAAGCGCGCCAGGCGCTGTTCCAACTGCTTGTGCAGGTCCTGCGTGCCACAGATGAAGCGCACCGAAGACATGCCGTAGCCATGCGTGCGGAGCGCCGCATGGGCGGCTTCCATCACCTTCGGATGCGCCGACAGGCCAAGATAGTTGTTGGCACACAGGTTGATGACTTCGCGGCCGTCCGCGGTACGGATGGTTGCGCCCTGCGGCGTGGCAATGATTCGCTCGCGCTTGTACAGCCCAGCGTCGCGGATGGCATCCAGTTCCGCACGGATCGATGCATAAAAAGCCTCGGCACTCGACATGGCCAGACTCCCGGTGGTAGTGTCTCGGATCATTCGATCGATAAATCGAACGTGTTCTATATAACGAACGTGTCGTGCACTATAACGAACAGATGTCGATGACGCAACCCTCCCCCGCCAAACCGCCAGCCGCCACCGAAGGGCCACCTGCGGTTGGCAGCGCACTGCAGGCGCTGCGGCAAAGCCAGCAACTGTCGCTGGACGACCTGTCGCGACGCGCCGGTGTCTCCAAGTCTATGCTTTCCCAGATCGAACGGAACCTGGCCAATCCCACGGTAGCGGTACTGTGGCGGCTGGCGAACGCGCTGGGTGTAAGCCTGACCGATTTCCTGGCGCAAGGCGCGGCCGCACCGGCGCCGGCCATCACCGTGGTGCAGCCGCATGCGATTCCGGCGCTCAAGAGCCCGGACACGCGCTGCGAACTGCGCATCCTGGGGCCAATCGACCTTGCGGGGCGTTTCGAATGGTACGAACTATCGATCCAGCCCGGCGGCGTGCTGGCATCCGATGCGCATGACACCGGCACGCAGGAACACCTGTCGGTGCTTAGCGGTGCGATGACGGTGCGATCAGGGGGAGACGAGAAGAAGCTCAAGCATGGCGAGACGGCACGCTACGGCGCGGACGTCGCGCATGCGATTGCCAACCCGGGCAAGAGCGTGGCAACCGCGCTGCTGGTGGTGGTGCATCCGGGTTAAAGCACCGCATTGTTTTGCTCCCCTCTCCCGCCACGCGGGAGAGGGGAGAAAACCAAATCAATCTTCTTCCTTCATCCGTTCGCTGGCCAGCAGGTTGCGCTTGGTCTCCAGGATGTGTTCCTCGAGCAGTTCAGCCACTTTTTCCGCGTCGCGCGCCTTGCAGGCTTCCAGGATGCTGTAGTGATCCGATTGCGGGCCTTCCTTGCCGGTAGCCAGTGACATCTGCTCGTGCGTGTAGCGGTCCGTATTGAGGCAGAACTCCTCGATCAGCCGCCGCAGCTTGCGGTTGTTGGCAGGCGCGCATAGCGCCAGGTGGAAGCGCCGGTTGTACTCGGCCCACTCCACCAGCGACTCCGACTTCGAGTACGCGTCGAGGATCTCCTGCATCTGCTGGAAGTCCTGCTGAACCATGTTCGGCACACCGAGCCGCGCCGCATGGCATTCCAGTGCCACGCGGATATCGAGCAGTTCGCAGATCTGCGTGACATCCATGCCGGACACCACCGCGCCACGATTGCGCTGGTAAGTCACCAACCCTTCCGTTTCCAACTGTCGTAGGGCTTCCCGCACGGGAATCCGGCTCGCGTTGAAGCGTTCCGCCAAGGCGTCCTGACGCAATTGCACGCCGGCAGCGAGCGTGCCTTTCAGGATTTCGTAGCGAAGCTGGTCGCGAATGATTTGGGGTAAACCCTTGGTAGGAGCGCTTGCGCGGCCCGGTTGCGTGGACATGGGAGGTGCTGGAGATCGGTGTGCGATTCGAGTGAAGCCCCTATTGTGCCTGAATATTTGCGCTGCTATATTGGATCCAATTTAGAAATTTAGATATCCAATAGCAATTACAGCGTATATGTCTGCAAACAATTCCTATCCAAAAACCACTAATGAAACAGTCCTGTCGTATGCGCCCGGCTCAGCCGAACGCACCGCGCTGATCGCGGAACTGGACGCACAACAAACCCGCATCCTGGACGTGCCCGCCGTGGTAGCCGGCGAGCGCATCGCCAGCAGCAGCACCGCTGACGTACGCGCGCCGCATGTGCACGCCAAACTGCTGGGCAGAATCCACAACGCCGACAATGCAACGATCCAGTCCGCCATCGAAGCGGCCGTCGGCGCGCAACGTGACTGGAGCCAAGCCACGCTGGCCGAGCGCTCGGCCGTATTCCTCAAGGCGGCCGACCTGCTGGCCGGTCCGTGGCGAGCAAAGCTCAATGCCGCGACGATGCTTGGCCAGGGCAAGACCGCATACCAGGCTGAAATCGACGCGGCCTGCGAGCTGATCGACTTCCTGCGTTTCAATGTCCAGTTCGCGCATGAACTGGCGGCCGGTCAGCCGATCTCGTCGCCGGGCCTGCGCAATCACCTCGAGTACCGTCCGCTGGAAGGCTTTGTCTACGCGGTAACACCGTTCAATTTCACCGCCATCGGCGGCAACCTCGCGATTGCACCGGCGTTGATGGGCAACACGGTGCTCTGGAAGCCGGCTGCCACGGCATCGCTGTCGAACTACCTGTTCATGGAACTGCTGGAAGCCGCCGGCCTGCCAAAGGGCGTGATCAACTTCGTGCCGGGCGATCCGGTGGCGGTCAGCAATGCGGTGCTGGAACGGCCGGAACTGGCAGGTATCCACTTCACGGGATCGACGGCCGTGTTCGACACGCTGTGGGGCGAGGTCGGCCGCAATGTGTCGCGCTACCGCAGCTATCCGCGTCTGGTCGGCGAAACGGGCGGCAAGGATTTCGTGCTGGCGCACGCCTCGGCCGATGCCGAGACGCTGGCAGTGGCGCTGCTGCGTGGCGCGTTTGAGTACCAGGGCCAGAAATGCAGCGCCGCATCGCGCGCCTATGTGCCGGCGTCGCTGTGGCCGAAGGTTCGTGAGCGCCTGGTGGCAATGGTCGAAACGATCCGCATGGGCGACGTGACCGACTTCACCAACTTCATGGGTGCCGTGATCGACCGCCGCGCCTTTGACCGTATCAACGGTCATTTGCAGCGTGCTGCCGATGACAGCGGTGTCAAGGTCGTGAGTGGCGGCAAGGGCGACGACAGCGTCGGGTATTTCATCGAGCCGACCGTGCTCGAAGTCGACGACCCGCGCCACACGCTGATGGAAACCGAACTGTTCGGCCCGGTGCTCAGCGTCTACGTCTACGCCGACAAGCAGTGGCCCGAAGTGCTGACGCTGGTGGACGGCACCAGCCCCTATGCATTGACCGGCGCGATCTTCGCCACCGATCGCGCTGCCATTGCGCAGGCATCCGATGCGTTGCGCTTTGCCGCGGGCAACTTCAATATCAATGACAAGCCAACCGGCGCCGTGGTCGGGCAGCAGCCGTTTGGCGGCGCGCGGCGCAGCGGCACCAACGACAAGGCCGGTTCTCCGCTGAACCTGCTGCGCTGGGTATCGCCGCGCACCGTCAAGGAAACGTTCGTGCCACCGGTCGAATACCGCTACCCGCACATGGCAGCGTAAGCCAGATTTCAAGCCACACCACCACGGAGAGAAAAAGATGAAGCGAGCCACCCTGTTGTCTGCCCTGGCGTTCAGCCTGACCATATTCGCCGGCGCGGCAAATGCAGCCATTTCCGGCGATACCGTAAAGATCGGCGTGATGACCGACCTGTCGGGCGTGTACCTGGACTACGCCGGCAAGGGTTCCGTTGAAGCAGCGAAGCTGGCTATCGAGGACTTCGGCAATGGCCTGCCCGGCAAGAAAATCGAACTGGTCACCGCCGACCATCAGAACAAGGCCGACATTGGCAGCGCCAAGGCGCGTGAATGGATCGACCGCGACGGCGTCGATGCCATCGTCGACCTGCCGAACTCGTCGGTCGCGCTGGCCGTCTCGCGCATTGCGTCGGAGAAAAAGCGCATCTCGCTGATCACCGGCGGCGCCAACCTGCGTCACACCAATGAGGAATGCTCGCCGTATATCGTGCATTGGGTATATGACACGTACGCGCTGGCCAACGTGGCCGGCAAGGCGATGGTCAAGCAGGGCCTGAAGAGCTGGTACTTCATGACCGCCGACTATGCGTTCGGTGCATCGCTGGAGACCGCCACGGCCGATGTTGTCAAGTCGTCGGGCGGCACGGTGGTAGGCCAGGTCAAGCACCCGCTGAACGCGTCGGACTTCTCGTCGTTCGTGCTCCAGGCGCAGGCTTCGAAAGCACAGGTGGTGGCGCTGGCCAATGGCGGTGGCGACACCATCAATGCGATCAAGGCCGCCAACGACTTCGGCCTGCCGAAGAACCAGACGCTGGTGGGCCTGCTGATGACGATCAGCGACGTGCACAGCCTGGGCCTGAAGCTCACGCAAGGCATGAAGATGACCGATGCCTGGTACTGGGACCTGAATCCGCAAACACGCGAATTCGGCACCCGCTTCTTCGCACGCATGAAGCGCATGCCGAACATGGTCCATGCCGGCACGTACTCGGCGGTGCTGAACTACCTGAAGGCCGTGCAGGCCACCGGCAGCGACGACTCCGACACCGTCATGGCCGCGCTCAAGAAGGCAAAGATCAACGATGCGTTTGCCAAGAACGGCTACATCCGCGCCGACGGCCGCATGATGCACGACATGTACCTGATGGAAGTCAAGAAGCCGGCCGAATCGAAGACGCCGTGGGACTACCTGAAGCTCGTGGCCACCGTGCCGGCCGAAGAAGCCTTCCAGCCGCTGTCGCAATCGCGTTGCTCGCTGGTGAAGAAGTAAAACACGCGCATCGGGTTGGGTGGTGGGTCGATTGACGGCCTGCCCTCTCCCCCAACCCCTCTCCCGCACGCGGGAGAGGGGAGCCAACCACGCATTCTTTTACGCATCAGATGACCACCAACGTACTGGAAGTCCGCAACCTGACCAAGTCCTTCAAGGGCTTTTCAGCGGTCAGCGGGGTGGACCTGCAGGTGCGTCGCGGTTCGATCCATGCCTTGATCGGACCGAACGGCGCGGGCAAGACCACCTGCTTCAACCTGCTTACCAAATTCCTGGAGCCCACCA
>NZ_DBHKYV010000054.1:0-49480 GCF_057315035.1 Cupriavidus sp.
ACGCACCGTACTTTGCAGACGGCCTGGCCGAAAACGTGGGCGACCAGATCCTGGCGCTTGTGACACATGCGGCCAACGTCTACTCGCACATCGTCGGCCCGGCCACCGCCTCGGGCAAGAACATCCTGCCGCGCGTGGCCGCCAAGCTGGACGTGGCGCAGCTGTCGGACATCACCAAGGTGGATTCGGCCGATACGTTCGAGCGTCCGATCTACGCAGGCAACGCGATTGCCACGGTGAAGTCGGCCGACAAGATCAAGGTGATCACTGTGCGTGGCACGGCGTTCGATCCGGCTGCCACCGAAGGTGGTTCGGCTGCAGTGGAAACGCTGCCGGCCGTGGCCGACGCGGGCATCTCGCAATTCGTGTCGCGTGAAGTGACGAAGAGCGACCGTCCGGAACTGACCGCCGCCAAGATCATCGTCTCGGGTGGCCGTGGCGTGGGTTCGGGCGAGAACTACACCAAGGTGCTGACGCCGCTGGCCGACAAGCTGGGCGCCGCGCTGGGCGCTTCGCGCGCGGCAGTCGACGCCGGCTTCGTGCCGAACGACTACCAGGTGGGCCAGACCGGCAAGATCGTGGCACCGCAGCTGTATATCGCCGTGGGTATCTCGGGCGCGATCCAGCATCTGGCTGGCATGAAGGATTCCAAGGTGATCGTCGCGATCAACAAGGACGCTGAAGCCCCGATCTTCTCGGTGGCGGACTACGGCCTGGTGGGTGACCTGAATACCGTGATCCCCGAGCTGGTGGGCGCACTGTAAGTACCTTGATCTCGCTGCCCCTGGATCCGCGGGTGGCGCGTTGTTGAACCCGATCTTTCATGAGGTGCCCATGCGTGGAGCCTGTACCAAGCCCAAGATGTCTACGGTGGTCGTGTTTGGCGCGAACAACTACATTGGACGCCCCCTTGCCCGATACGTGGCAGACAATGCGCCAGATGTCCATCTTCGTCTCGTGGTTCGAAACAATGAGCACCGTGCGGGATTGGAGCGCGACTTCCCGGCCGCCGAAGTGGTGCTAGCCGACTATTACGATCTTTCATCACTGGAGACGGCATTACATAAGGCGAGCGGCGTCTTTGTTGTCACGCCAAACTTCTGCGATGAAGAAAGGGCAATGACGAATCTTGTCTACGCTGCCCGGCAGAATAGGGATCTGGTACAGATTGTCCGACTCCTGGGGGATCCTCCTGGAATGACGCTCGATGAAGTACCGGATAGTCTCAAGAGGTTCGGTGGTGGAGCGGCGGTTCAACATTTGCGCGCCAAATCCGTCCTGGACCGTAGCGGGTTGCCCATCACGTATCTGAACGTTGCCGCCTACTTCATGCAGAACCTGGCGAGCCCCTTGATGAATTCACCACTGCGCCATGCACGCAGTCTGATTGTGCCGAAGAACCGCCGCATGGCATGGATCGACACACGTGACATTGGTGCTTGTGGCGCCGCGCTGCTGCTTTCGAATAACCAGCGGCATATCCGGAAGACTTATCACCTCGACAACGGGTTCGATGTGCTCTGGTTCGACGAGCTCGCAGGACTCATGAGCGAAGTTTGGGAAACGCCCATTCGCTACGACGGGAGTGACGAGGCGTTTCTTGACGTCGCTGCCGATCTGGTGCCCAGGCATGACTTCGGCGCTTACTTCCTGGCCTACAGCCAGTTCGAGCAAGACAACGAGACCCTTTGGAGGAAGAGTGATATCGTCGAGTATCTGACCGGAAGGCCAGCGACGAGACTTCGGGATTGGCTGTTGGAGCACAAGGAGACTGTACTCGGATCACCCTCTCACTGATTTCATCAACTGGCATTCCGATCAAACAGGCGCGTTCCCGATGGCAGGCAACGCGCCTTTTTGTTTTACAAAGCACCTCGCAAACTGTGAGGTCATCTCCGCCTGATCGCGCAAGGCCAAGCCGCTCAGTGTCCCGCCCTAAATGGGGTGTCCGAACATGCCAGGTTTGGCGTTTCGGATAATAAACTTGACCGATTCGGTCATCGCCGTCCTCTGTAGAGAACTCTAAGCTATCCCCACGCTGCGCTCCACCATGTGACGACGCAGAGATAGCGAGAAAGAGGAGACAACATGAGTCAGATTGAGGCAGCGACGCTTGAGTTAATGGTCGCTCGACGAGCGCGTGAGGCGGAAGGCATCGATTCGTTCGAGCTTGTGCACCCGGAGGGAGCGTCCTTGCCCTCATTCACTGCCGGTGCCCATATTGTTGTGGATATCTTGCCTGGTCTCTCCAGAGCCTACTCATTGTGTAACGATCCGGTCGAACGTCACCGGTATCTCATTGCGGTGCTCCTCAGCGACGATTCGCGAGGCGGTTCTGCAGCGATGCACGAGACCCTCGTACCTGGCCGATTGATCAGAGTCAGCGTGCCGCGTAACGAGTTCGAGTTGGTGCGTAGCGCTGTGCGAAGCCTGCTTGTCGCCGGAGGAATCGGGATTACGCCCATTCTCGCAATGGCCGAGGCGCAGGCCACCGCCGGCGCTGAGTTTGAACTGCACTACTGCTCGCGGCGGGCGGAAAAGACGGCTTTTCTGTCGCGGATTCATGGCTCGCGTTTCTCGGCACGATCGCACATCTACCACGATTCCGGGCCGGAAGCTCTGCAGTTTGACGCCAGGGAAGTGCTGACGGGAAGAGATGGCGACACCCACGTGTATGTCTGCGGTCCTGCGGGATTCATCGAGCACGTCTTGTCAACGGCCAGGGGCTTGGGCTGGGACGAGCACCGCCTCCATCGAGAGTTCTTTACCGCCCCCGTATCGGATGCCGATGAAGCACGTAGCGACAGTTCCTTCGACCTGGTCCTGGCGTCGAGCGGCAAGCGCGTGCATGTGCCGTGTGGGATGAGTGCAGCCGCGGCGTTGCTCGAAGCTGGCATCCCGCTCTCAATGTCCTGCGAGCAGGGCATCTGCGGAACTTGCGTGACGACGGTCCTGGATGGAACTCCGGATCATCGAGATCACTACTTGACCGAAGAAGACAGGGCGCGCAACGACTGCTTCATGCCGTGTTGCTCGCGGGCCCAGACGTCGGAGCTGTTGCTTGACCTTTGAATTTAACAGGAACGTTGAGGAGACAAGAATGACAATCTCAGACATCGATGCCGAGTTGGCGAGCCATGAACTCTATTCCAATCCGGAGCGTATGCATGAGGTGTTCGCGCAGGTGAGGCGCGAAGACCCTTTGCACTGGACATCCGCGCCGGGTCACCCTCCGTTCTGGGCGGTTACCAAGCAGGCGGATGTCATAGAAATCGGGAAGCATCCCGATATCTTTATTGCCTCACCGAAAAGCTTCCTGCTGAACGATGTGGAACTTCGCATCCGGAACGAAGAAACGGCGGCGACGAACGGCAAGCTCGTCAGGACGATGATCCACATGGATGATCCCGACCACAAGAAGTATAGAGGGCTGACGCAATCCTATTTCATGCCCGCGAATATCAAACGGCTCGACGCCGTGATTCAGGATAGGGCGCGTGCTCTGGTCGGGCGGCTACTCGACAAGAATGACGATTGCGAATTCTGCGGCGAGATTGCGGTCTGGTATCCACTGCAGATTGTGATGACGTTGCTGGCGGTTCCCGAAGCAGACCATGCGTACCTGCTCAGGCTGACGCAACAGTTCCTTGCGCCAAAGGATCCGACGCTCCGTCGAGACGATCCCGATGCAAGCGGCAAGGGAGCCGTGGCAAAGGAGTACTTCTCCTATTTCGGCAAGATGCTTGCTGAACGTCGGGCGGCACCTCTCAAGGAGGACCTGGGCTCGCTGATTGCACATGCGACAGTGGATGGACAGCCCCTGCCGTTGATGGAGGCGGTTTCCTACTACGTGATCCTTGCGACGGCCGGGCACGATACTACCAGCTCATCCATGTGCAGCGGGCTGTACTACCTGCTCCGTCAGCCAGGTGAGCTGGAGCGTCTGCGCGCACACCCGGAACTGATGCCTACGGCTATCGAGGAGATGTTCCGTCATGGTAGTCCGGTCAAGCACTTCGTACGGACCGCCACCAAGGATTTCGAGTTGCGTGGCAAGACGATTCGAGCCGGTGATGAAGTGGCATTGATCTATCACGCCGCGAACTTTGATGAGGAAGTCTTTGAGGAGCCTCTCAGCTTCCGTGTCGATCGCTCCCCTAACAAGCACGTGGGATTTGGCTTTGGCATACACGCGTGTCTCGGTCAGAACCTGGCGCGAGCCAGCATGCGTGCTTTCTTCACCGAACTGCTCGCGCGCACCAGCAGTATCGAACTCGTTGGTGAACCAGAGTTCATCGCCAGCAATCAGGTTGGTGGCATGAAGACCTTGAACATTCGAGCCAAGCCAATGGTGGATCCTCAATGCGTTCGCGAAGAGGCCGTAGCATGATCTCCCAACTCTTCACGATGACCATTGGTGGGCATGCGATTACGACGGAGGGCACGATCGACGTTGTCAACCCGGCTACCGGAGCGTCGTTTGCACGCGCGCCGGCCTGTCAAGGGGGTGAGCTTGATGCGGCGGTCCAGACGGCACGCGCGGCCCAGCCTGCCTGGGCCGCGTTGACATGGTCCGCACGCCAGGAGTTGCTAAGGAAAGTGGCTGCGGTCTATACGGCCAATCAGGAGGAGTTGGCTGCGCTCTTGACTCTGGAACAGGGCAAGCCGATCGGACGAGCCAGGACCGAGATCGCCAGTGCCGCCTACTGGTTCGCGGAAGTCGCCCAAATGACCCTTCCAGATACCGTGCTGCAGGACAGCAATCAGGCATACGTGGCGATACGTCGGGTTCCGATGGGCGTGGTAGGTGCGATGGTGCCGTGGAACTATCCAGTGGTGCTCGCGGCCTGGAAGATCGCACCGGCTTTGCTGACCGGAAACACACTGGTCCTGAAGCCATCGCCGTTTACGCCACTCGTGACGCTGCGCCTTGGAGAGCTTCTGCGCGACGTACTGCCTCCCGGCGTACTCAACGTAATTAGCGGAGGCGATGAACTGGGCCCGCTGATGTCGGAGCACAGCGGGTTTGACAAGCTTTCGTTCACGGGATCGACTGCGACGGGAAAGCGGGTCATGGAGAGCGCAGCGGGAACGCTCAAGCGTCTTACGCTGGAACTCGGCGGTAACGACGCGGCGATCGTGATGCCGGATGTCGATGTCGAGGCCGTGGCCGAGAAGCTGTTCTGGGGTGCGTTCGTCAATAGCGGGCAGATCTGCATCGCTGCCAAGCGCGTCTTCATTCACGAGTCAATCTACGACCGCATGGCCCAGGCCTTCGTAAGACTTGCGCAGAAGACTTCAATGGGGCCCGGAAACCGTGAAGGTGTCGAGCTTGGCCCAGTGCAGAACTATCGCCAGTTTGAGCGGCTTCGCGCATTGCTCCAGGACTGCAAGGACCAAGGGCATACGTTACTGACGGGGGGAGATATTCCAGACGGCCCCGGCTATTTCTTCCCGGTCACCTTGGTCGACAACCCCCCTGACGACGCAAGAATCGTCATGGAGGAGCCCTTTGGTCCGATTCTGCCGCTGTTGAAATTCCGCACTGTCGAAGAGGTCGTGGCACGCGCCAATAAGTCGGAGTACGGGCTCGCCGGGTCCATCTGGTGTCGTGATGAGGACCTGGCGATGCGCATCGCAAAGCAGTTGCAGACAGGGACGGTCTGGATCAACCAGATCCAGGCCGTTACGCCGCATACGCCAATGGCAGGGCACAAGCAATCCGGCATTGGCGTTGAGAACGGAGTGGAAGGCCTTGCGAGCTACACCGTGCCGCAGACCATCGCGACGCGGCGTGCGGACTAACGCGCCGGCGAATCACAACACTTTCAAAGGAGACCAGAGTGAAACTCGACAATAAAGTGGTTCTGGTAACTGGCGCAGCCAGCGGCATCGGTCGTCAAACCAGCAAAGCGCTTGCAGCGGCCGGCGCGCGAGTCTATGTAGCCGATATCAACGAAGCGGGCGCGGAGCAGACTGCGGCGGACATCCGGGCCACGGGCGGCGTCGCTGAGAGCGTGGTTCATGATGTCACCGACGAGGGGTCGTGGCGAGACGTTGTAAAGCACATCGAAACCGAGGCCGGTCGGCTCGATGGCCTGGTCAACAGTGCCGGACTCATGGTGGTGCGGCCGTTTGCCGAGACCGATTTCGCTCTGTACCGCCGCCAGCAAGCGGTCAACGTCGATAGCGTGTGGCTAGGCTGCCAGGCTGCGTTCCCATTGCTGGCCACGACTGCGGGCAAGTTCGGGGGCGCGTCGATCGTTAACTTGTCGTCCATACTGGGACAGAAGGGCGGTAGCATGCATGCGGCCTACTGTACTTCCAAAGGGGCGGTCCGGCTGATGAGCAAGGCCTTGGCCGTGGAGTTCGGGAAGTCGAAAATTCGGGTCAACTCTGTTCACCCCGGCCTGGTGGAGACCCCGCTCGGCATCGGTTCCATGCAAGACATGATGACTCATGGGGTGCCATTCCCTTCCCTCGATGCGGCCACCGATATGGTGGCCCATCGGACACCACTTGGCAGGTGGGCTCAGCCGGAGGACGTTGCCAATGTCATCACGTTTCTTTGCGCCGATGAGTCGAAGTTTGTATCAGGGACCGAGTTGACGGTTGATGGGGGCTACAGCGCAGCCTAAGTGCCAGGCTCATGGTCTTGGCGCCGGTACTGGACCGGTGTCAGGCCAGTCGATCGCCTGAATGCGCGATGGAAGGCGCTAGGCTCAGAGAATCCCAGTCGATGGCCAATTTCCGCGACACTTAACCGGGATTGGTCCAACAGCCTTACCGCAGCATCTCGCCGCATCGAATCGACGATGGCACGGTAGCTTTGTCCTTCGTGGAACAGGCGGCGGCGCAGCGTCTTGCCCGTCAATCCCATCGTTGAGGCTATTTCGTCCAGTGCAGGAAGGTGGGCGATATCCCAATGGCCCAGGCGCTTGCGCACCTGAAGAGCTAGCGGCAGGTCTTCGCTGTATGGCGCCATCCTTCGTATCGGCCATAGCAGAAGAAACGAACGAAGCCCCTTGATGTCCGTTACGACTGGCTCGTCAAGATAGGCGGCGTCGAACACGATTCGGCTTACGTCGGCGATGCATACCGGGGCCTGGAAAAGGACATCTGCTGGCGCGAAACTGGGGAAAGAGGGCGGCAGGGCGACCTCATGCACCGCGATCGGGCGTTGGACCATCCATGACATCAACCCGATCGCGCCGTAGAGCATCACCAGATGACCTGTGCTTCGATAGGTTCCTGCCGGCGTGTGGTCGACAACTTCAAGATGGGCCTGGCTTCCCGATATGCGCAGTCGCAGGGCGAAATCGTCAAATGCGAGACGGTACAGGCTACAGCCGAGCCGGAGCGCGTCCCCAAGGTTCGTCGTTTGCAGCATCTGGCGCACAATGAGCGAGAAAGTGCCCGGGCGGACTGGTCGTTGGCATAGCGACATCATTTCGTCGCGTAGTGCCCTTCGCAAACGACGAAGAACGCGTCCGAACTGGATCATCGTTACGGTGTGGTCGATTGCAGCGACGTGCGAGGCTGGAAGTCCCTCTCTGCGCAGCAACTCGTCAATGTCATGCCCCTTCGCACGGGCTGGATGCAGCAAAAGCAGTAGATAGCAAAGGGAAATGCTCTCGCTTGCCGACCTTGCCGGGCTATCGGCCGCCACCTTTTTTGGGGTCATGAGGATCAGTATGGAGCCAAGGGCAGCGGTGCCAGGGATAGGGTGCCAAGGATAGTGCCGCGGGTAGGGTGGATCTTCCAGTCAACGTTCTGGTAAGCCCACCCAGCGCGGTTCGTGCGCGTTATCGGCGGACCGGAAGGCCAACGAAGTTTGCGGGAACACGGTTGGCATTGGCTTTTGCTGCCTCCAGCACTTGCTCGCCAGGGTTCATGCCGGCGATCCATAGCGCGACCTGGTCCAGTGTATCTACGGTGCTATGGTCTCGCCCATAGGTGATGAGCCGTTTGGTTCCCGAAACCGCCAGCGGCGCCTTTGATGCGATTTGCCGGGCGATGTCCATGGCGCCCTCCAGGAGCGAGGCATGGTCAGCGTAAACCTCGTTCACCAGACCGCGATGGTGTGCCTCAGCGGCTTCCATGCGGCGTCCGGTGTATGCGAGTTCCCGAACCACACCCTCTGGCAGGAATCGGGTCAGCCGCGGAAGTGTTCCCATGTCCGCCGGCATTCCCACATTGATTTCATAGATCGAGAAGAACGCGTCGCGCGTGGCATAACGGATGCAGCAGGCCGCCAACAGGTCCAGTCCGCCCCCGATACAGCCGCCTTGAACAGCGGCGATAACGGGTATCCGGCATTGTTCAAGCGCGCTGAAGCTTCTTTGGAAAGCTACGATTCCTTCATAGCGCGCCAGGGGACCCTGTATGCGGGCGTGGCGTTCCGCGTCCGGACCGTCCGTGTGCGGCTTGAACGACCCAAACATCGAGGTGTCGATGCCGCTGCTGAAGTACGTGCCCGTCGACGAGATAACGAGCGCGCGTGCTTGAGCCTCGTTGTCCAAGGCTTGAATCGCCTGGGGCAGTTCGGTCCAGAAGGCGCGCGAGAGTGCATTGCGTTTCTCCGGGCGATTAAGGACCAGATGGGCAATCTGGTCGTTGACGGTAAGGTCGAATGATTCCCAGGTCATGGAAGACTCTCCTTTACGCGAAGCGTTCATTCCGTTCCGCCTTCTCCAGGAGCAACTGTGGCGGGGTGAAACGCTCGCCATAGCGTTCCGCGAGCTCCGCGGAACGCTCTGCGAAGCGGCGCGGGCCAATCATGTTCACAAACTGGATGGCGCCACCAGTCCAGCGCGGGTACCCGATCCCGAAGACCGACCCGATATTGGCATCGCGCGCGGTTTCCACCACGCCTTCTTCCATGATTCGGATGGCTTCAAGCGCCTGAATATAGAGGATGCGGTCGCGCAGATCTTCCAGGGGTACGGAGACCCCCGGCTTGCCAAACTCCGCAACCAGGCCCGGCCAAAGATGCTTCGGGCCGTCCTTGGGGTACTCGTAATAGCCACCACCGCCCGCTCTGCCGGGGCGGTTGAGGCCTTCAGCCATGCGGGTGATCACGTCCCATCCGGGATGCTTTGCCATGACCTTGCCTTCGAGCGCGAGATCTGCTTCTGTCTGGCGTTTGACCGACAGGCTAAGCGCCATGGATGTCTCGTCCATGACGGCCAGCGGCCCTACGGGCATCCCGACACTCAATGCAGCATTCTCGATGACTGCAGGTGGGACGCCCTCGCCCAACATAGCGGCGCCTTCCTTGGTAAAGGTTCCGAAGACGCGGCTTGTAAAGAAGCCGCGGGAATCGTTCACAACGATCGGCGTCTTGCCAAGTTGCTTCACATAATCGATGGCGTGCGCCAGTGTTTGAGCTGACGTCCTCGTGCCTTTGATGATTTCCACCAGCGGCATGCGATCCACCGGTGAGAAGAAGTGCATGCCGATGAAGTTGTCCGGACGGGCACTGGCTTCCGCGAGGCCAGAGATCGGCAATGTGGAAGTGTTGGATGCGAACATGGCTGTCTCACCCAGATACTTTTCAGCCTCCTGGGTCACCGCGGCCTTGATCTCGCGTTTCTCAAAAACAGCTTCAATGACGAGGTCACAGCCGGAGAGTTCAGAGGCTTCGGCAGAGGCCAGAATGCGCTCCAGAATCTGGTCCCGCTCAGCCTCCGACAACGTGCCCTTGCTGACGCTCTTGTCGAGTAGCTTCGCCGAATAAGCCTTGCCTTTCTCGGCTTGCTCGATGGTTACGTCCTTGAGAACGGCCTGGATACCGCGCTTTGCGTTGACGTAGGCAATACCCGCGCCCATCATGCCAGCGCCAAGAATGCCTACCCGCTTGAACTTTGCGGGAGGGATGCCGGCGGGGCGCCCCTTGTCTGACTTGACCTCGTTCATCTGGAAGAAGAAGGTGCTGATCAGGTTCTTGGCCACCGGACCCGTGG
Organism: Cupriavidus sp.; assembly: GCF_057315035.1. NCBI lineage: Bacteria > Pseudomonadati > Pseudomonadota > Betaproteobacteria > Burkholderiales > Burkholderiaceae > Cupriavidus > Cupriavidus sp. The sequence goes on from NZ_DBHKYV010000054.1 coordinate 9,966, forward strand.
CAAGTCCAACAAGGTAGCGGGTTTCGATTCGGCTTGCAGTATCGAAATCAACGGCGGCGCCTTCGGTGGCCGCGGAAAGAATCGCAAGCGGGGCCGGATAGCAACCACGCGTCTTCTTCATCAGCGCGACCGGGGCGGTGCGCAAGAAGGTCAACGACGCCGGCGCGAGTTCGGTGGCGCCAGGCAGGCGCCAGCCCTTGTTGTCCCATGGCTGACGGGATTCCGGGTTGGCGACGATCCATGCGCGAGCCTTGGCCATCAATTCGATGGCATCGTTGGCGAGCCCATTGACGAGCTTCAGTTCCAGGGCTCGCTCCGGGGAGAAGGATGTCCCGTCGACGAGCAGCGGCATTGCGGCTTCCAGGCCGAGCAGACGGACCAGGCGAACAATGCCGCCACCCCCCGGTAGCAGGCCAAGATTCGCCTCAGGCAAGCCGAGCAGGATCTTGGGATCGGCCAGTGCAAACCGGGCGTGACATGCCAGGCAGAGTTCGAAACCTCCGCCGAGTGCACTGCCGTTGATCGCAGCCACGATGGGTTTGCCCAGCAGCTCGATGCGTCGCATGGCAGCCTTCATGTCGGTCGCACGCTGATAGAGCGCCGCCTTGTCATCGGGGCCGACCGCCAGAAGACTGTTAAGGTCGCCGCCTGCAAAGAATGTGCTCTTCCCCGACGTAAGTACGACGCCCGAGATCTCGTCGCGTTCGGATTCCAGACGCTCCGCGATGGCAGCGAAGTCGGCACGAAACACCGCGTTCATGGTGTTGGCCGTCTGGCCGGGCATGTCGATGGTTAGCGTAACGATGCCGTCCTGGTCCTTTTGGTACTGGATGGAGCTCATGGTTCTTCCTCAGACGCGTTCGATAATGGTTGCAATGCCCATGCCGCCGGCAACGCAGAGTGTGATGAGGCCACGCTTCAAACCGCGTCGCTCAAGCTCGTCGAGCAACGTACCGACCAGCATGCCTCCGGTTGCACCCAGCGGGTGGCCCATCGCAATGGCACCGCCGTTGACATTCACTTTTTCAGGGTCGACCTGCATTTCGCTCATGAATCGCAACACGACAGACGAGAACGCTTCATTGATTTCGATAAGGTCGATGTCTTCGATGCGCAGGCCTGCCTTTTTCAAGGCAAGTCGGGTAGCCGGCGCTGGCCCTGCCAACATGATGGTGGGCTCGGCGCCCACGGCGGCAACAGAGACGACTCGCGCGCGAGGCGTCAATCCCAGTTCGCGGCCTTTGCGCTCGGATCCGACAAGCAACAAAGACGCTCCGTCCACGATGCCGGAGGAATTGCCACCGGTATGGACGTGGCGGACACGTTCGACTTCGGGATACTTCATTTGCGCAAGTGCGTCAAAACCGCCGATTTCTCCCATGGCCTGAAACGATGCCTTGAGCGCGCCGAGCTTTTCAAGTGTCGTGTCGGCGCGGATCAGCTCATCCTGCTCCAGGATGGTCAGTCCGTTCAGGTCTTTCACCGGTACGATGGAGCGCTTGAAGTACCCTTGGTCGCGAGCATGTCCAGCGCGTTGCTGTGACCGCAGCGCGTAGCGATCCACATCCTCGCGCGTGTGGCCGTCAAGCGTTGCCAGCAAGTCAGCCGCAACGCCGGTCGGTACCGGTTTGAGTTGGAACACCATGTCCGGCTTCGTATCACGCGGACCAGGTGCGCCACCCATGGAAACGCGGGACATGGATTCCACGCCGCCAGCGACGAGAAGGTCCTCCCACCCGGAACGAACCTTTGCGGCGGCGATGTTTATGGCCTCCAGTCCTGAGCCGCAGTATCGGTCGAGTTGAACGCCCGGAACCTGCCAGTCCCAGTTGGCGCGGAGGGCCGCGGTCTTTGCGATGCAACCGCTCTGCTCGCCGTAGGGCATCACGCAACCGATGAGTGCGTCTTCAACCTGCGCGGTATCAAGGTCGTGGCGACGCTGCAGTTCTTGCATGAGACCAGCAAGGAGGTCCACCGGGTTCACCTCATAGAGGCTGCCATCGATCCGTCCCTTACCACGCGGGGTGCGCAATGCATCGAAAATGTAGGCTTCGTTCATATTGTTCCTTCAGCGGCCGTGGTCAGGGGTTGATCAGCGCGGAGTCGTTGCGGTGAGCGCGTCGGGCGACGCGTCGCCGAGCGCGCTGCCACCATCGCAGTCGATGATGGCCCCGGTGATGAACCTGGCGTTATCGCTCGCCAGGAAGAGTGCGGTGTCGGCAATGTCTTGCAGTGATCCATAGTCACGAAGGGCGAGACGAGACTTGATCTGCTGCTCGCGCTCCGGCGACGCCGCCAGCTTTGCCATGCCCGTCGTGCCCGCAATAGGCCCCGGGGAAATGGCATTCACGCGAACCCCAGCCGGTCCCCATTCCATGGCGAGACACTTGATGGTCATGTTGATGCCCGCCTTGGCAGAATTGGCGTGAACCTGGAACACTGACGGATGAGTGCCACCGGGTGCGGTGATCGACATCAGTGACGCACCGGGCTTCTTCAGATAGTCGAAACTGGCGCGCAAGACATTGAAATTGCCAATCAGATCGATGTCGATAACGGTCTTGAAGCCGTTAGCCGAGAGCTGCGCGGCCGCCGCGTGAAAGTTCCCTGCTGCTCCGGACACGACGATGTCGATGGGCCCAAAACGTTCGACCGCTTCCCTGAAAACCGCCTCGACTGATTCATAGTTCCGCACGTCCGCTGCTCGCCCGAACGCTTGATGGCCAGCGTCGGTAATGGTCTTGGCTGCGGCAGTGATCCGCTCCTCGCTCCTGCTGAGGATGACGACATTCGCCCCGGCTTCGGCGAAGCGTTGTGCGATGCCAAGGTTGATGCCGCTGGAGGCGCCCGCTACGAGGGCAACCTTGCCCTCCAGGGCGCGCGGCAGAAAGATGTCTTGCGCTTGTCTCATGGATTTTTGCTCTCTGACTATCGCATCGTGATCGGCAATTCCGAACAATGGTCGAACCAAATGCTATGTGTTGCCGAAACGTTCAGTCAAGCAAATTCTAATGGTTGAACCTATAAACACGCTAAGCTAGGATTGCGGCAGAAGGAGACACGCGCCGACACGGCGATGACGAACTACAAAAGAGAGCGAGAGCGATGACTGAGCACCACAACCCGTCACCCTATTGGCCTAAAGGGCTGCCTTTCACCCAGTACGTCCCCCATCTGACGCTAACTCAGTGCCTTGAAGTGTCTGCGCTGAAATTTCCGGATAAACCCGCATATGTGGTCTATGGACACGAGATCACCTATGCCAACCTGCTTGCCCAAACTCAGCGGTTGGCGGCCTGGCTGCAGCAGCGTGCAGGCGTTCGGCGAGGTGAACGGGTACTTTTGAGCGCCCAATCGTCCGTGCAATTCGTCATTGCGTATCACGCAATTCTGCGTGCGGACGCCGTGGCGGTGCTGGCGAATCCCATGTGTAAAGGTGCCGAGCTTGCGCACCTCGCTGAGGACAGCGGCGCAAAGTACGTGATTGCCGGACAGGAAATGTGGCCTCAGTTGGAGGGACTTACCACCACGGGCGTCGATCAGGTTCTGCTCTTCGCGTATCGGGAAGCGCTGCCCGGGGCGAGCGATGGAGATGCGCCGGACTGGTTTGTCGACCCCCCTCGGTTGCCAACGCACCCGGCGGTTACCGGATGGACGGAGGCGCTATCCGGGGACCTGCTACCTTGGCCGGCCGAGGCCTCCCCCGATGATCTGTGCCTGATCGCCTATACATCTGGCACGACGGCACACCCTAAAGGATGCACTCACACGCACCGCTCGATCCTCACGGGCGCCGTCACCACGGGAAACTGGCGAGGTGACACGTCTGAAACCGTGATTCTGGGGGCCAGCCCGATGTTCCACATGCTTGGGCTGCAGTCCCTGGTGAATACATCGGTATATCTGGGCGCGACTTGCGTTCTGTTGCCACGCTGGGATGCAAGGAAGGCCGCTGAACTCATTCCTCGCTATCGCGTGAACCGTTGGGGCGCCACGCCGCCCATGTTGCTCGACTTGCTGGGGCAGCCCAGCATCAGCGAGCGTGCCTTCGACAGCCTGGTCTGTATCACCGGCGGCGGAGCTGCGCTGCCGGAAACCGTAAATCGGCGCTTGTCGCAAGAACTCGGCATCCATTACATCGAAGGCTATGGCATGACGGAAACGGCGGCCATGGTCATGGCAACACCGCCCCAACGACCAAAGCGACAGTGCCTGGGAATACCCACGGCAGGAGTCAGTGCGATGGTTGTCGACCCCGTGACGCTGGAGTCGTATGCAGACGGGTGTACCAAGGAAAGCGGGGAACTCTGGATTGCGGGCGATCAGATCAGTCCCGGCGGATACTGGAACAACGACGAGGCGAATCAGACTTCTTTCGTGATGCGCGACGGGAAGCGATGGTTGCGAACCGGAGACCTCGTGGTGCGTGATGCCGAGGGGTACTACTTTCTTGTGGATCGGCTGAAACGCATGATCAACGTCGGCGGGTACAAAGTCTGGCCGACCGAAGTCGAGTCGCTTCTGCATGGCCATCCTGCAATTCAGGAGGCTTGCGTAATTTCGGTGTCAGACCCCCGCCGGGGTGAGTCTGTCCGCGCTGTCGTCGTGTTGCGCGACGGCCATCAACTGACCGCCGAGGATCTCATCAGCTGGGCCAGAGCCAATATGGCTACCTACAAGTGTCCGCGCGAAGTGGTGTTCACGGATCGCCTTCTTCGCTCCCCAACCGGGAAAATCGATTGGCGCCGCATGCAGGAGCAAGCCAACGAAGTCAGTGCTCAAGCAAACTAGGAGGTGAGAACAATGGGAACGTCAGTCTGGAAGAATGATGAGCTGGAGATCTTGCGTGATAACGCGCGGCGGTTTTACGAAACTGAGCTGTTGCCCAACGAGGATCGATGGGCGAGGCAACAATGCGTCGATCGCGACGTCTGGTACAAAGCCGGTGAAGCAGGACTTCTTTGTGTAGGCATTCCGGAGGAGTATGGTGGCGGCGGAGGGAACTTCCTTCATGAGGCAGTCATCTTCGCGGAACAAGCGCGCACTCTCTGTCCGGGCCTCGGCAATTCCGTACACAGTGGCATTGTCGCCCACTACATCAGGAACTTCGCCTCGGAGGCGCAAAAGCAGCAGTGGCTACCGAAAATGGCGCGCGGGGAGCTGGTGGCAGCATTGGCAATTACAGAGCCAGCGGCGGGTTCCGACGTACAGAGCATTCGTACTCAGGCACGCAGGGACGGCGACCACTATGTCATCAATGGCGCGAAAACGTATATCACGAATGGTAGTACGGCCAACCTGATCTGCGTGGTTGTAAAAACAGACCCGAGTCAGGGCGCGCGGGGTATCTCGATCATTGTGGTCGAGACCGACAAGGTTGAAGGGTTCCGCCGCGGTCGTACGCTTTCCAAGGTGGGACTGCACTCTCAAGACACTGCCGAATTATTCTTCGACGAGGTCCGTGTCCCATGCGAGAACCTCCTGGGCGACCAGGAGGGACAAGGATTTAAACAGCTCATGAAGGAACTGAGTCGGGAGCGGGTCATTACAGCTTTCGTTTCGATGGCCTGCATGGAACGTGCGATCGAAGAAACGTTGAACTTCACGTCCACGAGGCAGGTGTTCGGGGTGAACCTTCTTTCGATGCAGAATACGAGGTTCAAGCTTGCAGAGTGTGAGACCAAGCTGACTCTGGCGAGGACGCTACTCGATCACTGTGCCAGCAAGCTGCTGGAAGGGGCGCTGGATGGGAGTACTGCCGCCATGGCCAAGTGGTGGGTGACCGATGCTTGCGGAGAAGTCGTGGACGATTGCGTGCAGTTGCACGGAGGCGCTGGTTACATGCTGGAGTATCCGGTTGCGCGTCTCTATCAGAACGTACGCATCCACAGGATCCTGGCAGGTACCAATGAGATCATGAAGGAACTCATTGCTCGCGATTTGGAGAAGCGGCTGCGGTGAGATCCGCTAGCGGGCCGTTGGGCGGAATGTCCCGGACCCGGCCGGCATCGATGGCCACGCCATGGATGCCGGCTTTGGATCTGCGGGCAAAGACTGGCGTGCAGATTACCTACCAGGTCGGGCTGGCTATACCAGTGCCGAAAGGCTCATCCCGTTTTCTCACCGCAGCCTTGAAGCCAAGAGATTTGACGTCATCGTCGAACTTCCGCTTGGCGTCAGTCAGGTGGGCCCGGGCATCCATCTCCGCGGCGAGCCGCTGGAGTACCGTGGCACCGCCAACTTCCAGAGCGAGGTTGACGATCCGCTTGTTGCAAGCCAGTAGCTCGGCGTCGAGGGAAGCGATGCTGGTGGCAAGGCGCATCACCTCGTCTTCCAGTTCAGGAGCGGGCACCGAAGCGAGCACCAATCCAAGCTTCGCGGCATCTTTCCCTAGCACGATATCGCCCGTGAGAAGCAGTCGCTTGGCCCACTGTGGACCAACGTTGTAGATCCACATATGGTTTGGCGGCGAGCCCATTGCCCGTGTGGCGGGGAACCCGATGCGGGCGGTGTCTGAAGCCACAATCATGTCGCAGTAGAGCGCCAGATCCGTGCCGCCGGCAACACAGTGCCCATGCACTTTGGCGATAACGGGCTTGTGAACATCAAAGGGCGTTCGCAGAAGCTCCTGCGTTCGCTCGAGCTTCCAGCAGTCGTCGTCGAACGTGGCGCTACCCGAGCGGTAGGGGTTCGATGCGGCTTTCCCCTCTGCTTCGTATCGCGCGTAGGAGCGTTTCATGTCATAGCCGGCGCAGAAATCTTCACCGGCACCCTCAACAACGATGACGCAGACCGAGCGCAGGTCGTCGGCTTCCAGAAGTGCTGCCCGGTACTCCACAAGCATCTCTTGAGAAAGAGCGTTGCGAGTAGCGGGGTTGCATAGCTGAACCCGTGCCACGCCGTTATCGACTGAAAACTTCACGAACTCATCCGAGTTGATCCACTTTCCCACCGTGTCTGTCTCCTGAACCTGTGAGTTATTAAAGTGCGCTGAGGCTGCTCTGGCTTCGCCTGACTACCGTCCAGAAGAGGTGACGGAAGAGGTGGTTCTGATCGTCCACCTTCTTCACCAGCGGCTGGATGACATCTGTCGGCCAGGTCATGGAGAGCTCGGTACCAACGGCCATGAGAAGGACTGAGCTTCGATAGTCGCCGTCGGACATGGAGTCAAGAACGGCGCATGACAACGCATGGTGTCGCTGCTGCAGGGTCATCGTCGACGATTCTCCGACGATGTCCCTGGTCAGACCGCGGAGGTCCTTCAGCAGAGAGGCCCTCGTGACTTTTGTCGCTTCGTTTGGAAGACCAATCTCGGATGCAAGGCGTCGCATTGCTTGCGCCGCTGAGGAACTGTCGGTTGTCATGCTGGGCCCCTTGAACCAGGTCGCCGTCCGGACATCACAAATACGCAAAGGATCTGTGTCGTACCACAACCGACCGACCATGTATTGACGCATCGTATCAGTGGTTCAACCAATATGAAAGCATCATTTCGCTGCGTCTGCAAGGCGCCTTGAAGCTTTTCATCCAATGTTGCTTGCGCATCGGGTTTTCCATAATTTCCTATGGTTCAACCAATGGTCTTTAATCCGTCCTTGCGTGGAAGGCGACCACATGCAAAGGCGCTTAAGCGCGTCCATGCACCTCAGCGAGACGTTTGATCTCGCGGGAATCCATGAAAAGAAATCGGAGGAGACAAGGTGAAGAGATTGTTGCTCGGTTTGACTGTTCTCGGACTGACCACCGGAGCAGGAAATGCCTATGCGAGCGTGACGTTGTACGGGGTGATCGACACCAACATCGAGTACGTCAACAAGCTTGGGACGACGTCTGGTGCCGCAGGCAGCGTAGTCCGGACGAGCACTGGCGGCTTTGCAAGCAACCGTTGGGGGATGCGTGGTGTAGAGGACCTCGGCGGAGGCCTGAGTGCGGTCTTCACGATTGAAAGCGGCTTCTCGAATGACACGGGGGCGCAGTTCAATGCCAGCAAGCTGTACGACCGGCAGACCTTCGTAGGCCTGACCAGCGCTCAGTTTGGCCAGATTACCCTGGGTCGCCAGTACGGTTCACTGTTCCGCGGGCTGGGCAACTACTCACCGACCGCCTACGCGCCGATGTACGAGCCTTTGAGCGTGATGACGGGCTCGAACCTGCGCAATGACAACAGTGTGAACTACGTTATCCAGAAGGGCGCGGTGACGGCGCGCGCGCATTGGAGCTTCGGCAATGGTGTGCTGGGTGCCGGCGAAACACCAGGACAGTTCCGGGCTAACGCCGGCTATGGCGCGGCGTTCGAGTACGCACCGGGGGATTTCGGCGTTGCGATCGCCTATGACCAGTTCTATCCGACCGCCACGGCGTTGGGGGATACCGGGGTTGGCAACTTCCGGAAAGCCGCCATTGCAGCGGGCTACAACTTTGGACCATTTCGCCTGTCCGGTGGCTACCGGTGGGGCCGTAACGAGTACTCGGACGGATCTGTGGCGCTTCGGGACGACTTCTACTGGCTTGGCTTGAATTACCAGGTCTTGCCGAAGGTCAACCTTATGCTGGCCTACTACTACGACAAGGTGCATGAAGTACGGTCGCAGTTTCGCGGGCCCGAGATTGATCGATACAGCCCCTATCAGGTCAGTTTCATGGCCAGTTATGACTTCTCGAAGCGGACGAACGTGTATCTGACTACCGCTTACGCCAAGAACGCAGGGCTGGCATTCAGCGGCCTCGCAACCACGTCCACGGGCGGTGCCTATCTGTTGGCCCCAGGCAAGACCAGCCAGGTTGGCGCGGCACTAGGTATCAGGCACATCTTCTAGGTCGTACTGCGGAATTCATGCTTTGGGCGTCGTTGTTTGACGCCCTTTTTTGCTTTGGGTGCGGCGCGGACGGTCGCGATAAGGAAAAAAGCAGTTGCATTGCTCCTGGAAGCAATGCAACTGCTTCGCAAGCTGGTCTTTTGAGGCGGTAACTACTCGATACGGATGGCGCTCGCTTCCTTGATGGCCAGCCACTCACTACGGGACTTTCGCATCAGCGCCGCGAACTGTTCTGGTGTAAGCGTCGGTGCGACTTCAAGGCCGTTTTCCAGCATCTGCCGCTGGAACTCAGGAGATTGCATGGCTGCAACCACCGCGGTGTGCAGCTTCTCGGCAATCGGTTTCGGCAAGCCAGACGGAGCAAAGATCCCTGCATAGGTCTCGGTCGTCATGCCGGGAATCCCGAGTTCGAGGAACGTTGGAATGTCCGGGAGCGCCTTCCAGCGTCGAGCACCCGATACGGCAAGATTGCGAATCCGACCGTCCTTGCCATACTGCAATGCCGTGGCGCTGGAGACCACTGCAGCATCCAGTCGACCGCCGATCAGGTCGGGAACAATCGGACTCTCGCCTTTGTAGGGAACGTGATTCAACCTGATGCCAGCGGCACGAGCAAACATCTCGCCGAAGTAGTGAGAGCTGGATGCGTGTCCCGTAGTCGCGAAGCTAAGGGGATCCCTGGACTTCTTCGCCAGGGCGATAAACTGCTCGAGAGTCGTTGCGGATTTCGGGGGGACGGCCCAGATAGCGGGAATCTCATACAGCCGCGCAATCGGAACGAATTCCTTCAACGGGTCATATCGAGCATTGGGAAGCAAGATGGGATTGCTTACCAGCGCGGTCATGTTGAAGAGAAGCGTGTAACCGTCGGCAGGCGCACGCGACGCAAGTTGGGTACCGATAAGGGAGTTTGCGCCGGGGCGATTATCAATGACTACCGGTTGACCGAGAGTCGCCTCAAGTCGCCTTGCCAAACTCCGGGCCACTGCGTCTGTCTGCCCGCCTGGAGGGAACGGCAGTATCAGAACTACAGGTTTGGTGGGCCACGGAGGAGCCTGTGCAAGGCTCTTCCCTGCAGCGAGTGAGGCGAGGACCGCCAGAGTCTGACGTCGCGTGATCATTTTGTCTCCTGCCAATCTGGTTTTATTGAACAGAAAAATTCACTGCCATCTAGGAGCGCGCCGCGGGTGGCACTCCTTTGTACGGGGGTGTGCGCTTGGAAAGGAGGGCTTCGATGGCGACCCGCGGATCTGGCGCAGAGAAAGCCGCGGCTTGACTTGCCGCCTCCAGGCTAAACATCGTCTGCTGGTCGGCATCGAGTGAAGCATTGAGGGCCGCTTTGGTGAGGGCCAGCGCCGTCGGTGCGGCGTTCGTCAGGCTCTCCGCGATCTCTCGCACCCGCTGCTCCAGGGCCGCGCTCTCATGCACTTCCATGACCAGCCCCATGCGTTGTGCTTCGTCGGCTTCGATCTCACGCGTCGAGAACATGAGTTCCTTGGCGCGCTGTAGCCCAACTGCCCTGGGAAGGAGATACAAGGCCCCCAGGTCAGGCACGAGGCCAAGGCGCAGGTAGGCCATCGAGAATCGTGCGCGAGGTGTGGCGACGACGATGTCGGCCGTGAGTGCGAGTGCGAAGCCGGCGCCAAAGGCGGGTCCATCCACGGCGGCAATCACTGGTCGCCCAAGATTGAGCATGTCATGGATGAAGCGCAGGCCGGTTTTAATTCGCTGTTGCCAATATGCCGGGCCGGCATCCATGTGCTCGCGAAGGACGTGCAAGTTTCCCCCTGCGCAGAATGCGCCAGGCTCACTGGTGAGTACCAGCACGCGAATCTCCGGGTCGTCGCGGACGCGGTCAAGGACGGACATAAGGTCCCCGCGAAGCTCTGCGTCAAACGGATTGTGCCTGGACGCGCGATTCAAGCGAATCCAGCCGACCTTGTTGACGACTTCGAACTCAAGAGTGTCCATGATCGGTTCTCCTCACTCGGCGGGAGTAAACATCGGAACCTGGATGTTGTCCTCGCCCTCGGCCTGTTTGAAGCAGACTTTTACGCGCTGCCCAATGTGGATTGAGTCGAGGTCGCAATCAACGATGTTAGTCAGCATCGTCGGGCCTTCGTCCAGGGTGACGTACGCGATGGCGTATGCGATGGGTCCTGCCTTGCGCGTGACACTTGCGCTGTAGATCGTGCCCAAGCCGGAGAGGCGCTCCCACTCGGTCTCACCTTGACAGAAGGGGCACAGCGGGCGCGGATACCAGTGCAATTTGTTGCAGGATTTGCAGCGCCGGGAACTCAGATACCCTTCACGCGCAAAGGATTGGTATTTCTCCGTGCTGACGTCAGTCGCAGGAGCGGATAGCGGGCGTGCGATGTATGGGGTGCTCATGGTTTATTCCCTTTCCAGAATGAGAGTTGCGCTTCCATGGCGGGAGCCAAGTAGACCACCGGTACCTTGCGCCAGCGCCAGGCCGCAGTTCGGGACTTGTACCTTGGGGTGGGCTTCGCCACGCAGTTGACGAACCGCCTCGATAACCTTGGTGATGCCGCCGCGGTTGGCTGGGTGGTTGTTGCAGAGGCCACCTCCATCCGTATTGAATGGCAGCTTCCCGACACCGGAAATGAGATTGCCGTCGGCGACGAACTTGCCGCCTTCACCCTTCTTGCAGAATCCGAGATCCTCGAGTTGCATCAGGACCGTAATCGTGAAGCTGTCATAGATGGAGGCGTACTGGATGTCTGAGGGCTTGACGCCTGCCTCATTGAACGCAAGTGGGCCGGATACCGCTGCACCCGACCAAGTCAAATCCACGTTACCGCCGAGCTGGCCCTTGATCGTCTCGCCTGCGCCGAGGATCTTGACGACGGGACGACTGAGCCGGCGAGCAATCTCTGGACGCGTCACGACGAGCGCACCGCCGCCGTCACTGACGACGCAGCAATCCAGCTTGTGGAGCGGGTCGGCGATCAGTGGGGAAGCCAGTACGTCCTCGACCGTCACCGGGTCGCGGAGCATCGCATGAGGGTTGTGCTGCGCGTGGGCTGCCGCGGCAACCTTGATCCACGCAAGCTGCGCCGACGTGGTGCCGAACTCATGCATATGCCTGGCGGCAGCGAGGGCATACATGTTCACGGTCACGGGGGCGTACGGCATTTCCCATGGAACATCCGGCGTGGTCGCGGTGACGAGCCGGGCTCCAACACCGACTCCGCTGCCTCCTTCCGTGCGCGGCCTGCCGGCAAGCGTGATCAGTGCCACGTTGCACTTACCTGCGGCAATCGCCTGGGCTGCGTGGGCGACATGAATCAGGTACGCCGAGCCGCCAGTGTCGGTGGTATCCACGTGTCTGAGGTTCGTTAGCCCCAGGTAGTCAGCCATGCTGTTGGCACCAAGGCCAGGCGCATCGCCCGCGCAGAAGTAGCCGTCGACGTCTTGTAGCGTGAGACCGGCATCCTCCAGCGCGCCTTTTGCGCATTCCGCGTGTAACTGCGCAACTGTCTTGTCTACCGCTTTCCGTGTTGGGTGCTCGAAGGCCCCAACGATGCATGCCTTGCCCTTGATTGTCATGGTTTCTCCATTGTTGTCAGTCTCTTCGCTTGATCATATCATTGGTTCAACCATAATAATATAAGTGCGCGTGGGGTGAGAGGCGAACTGGGAGAGCGGCGGACCAGGGCGGGCAGACCCGTATGCGCTTAAGAAATTCCGCTGCGAATGGGACCTTATGGATAACGCGACAATGCGAGCTTGGCAGGTGGAAGCGATCTCAGACTCCGGAGAGATGATTCAACGGGACGTTCCGGTTCCGGTGCCGTCTGATAACCAGTATCTGATCAGGGTAGCGGCTTCCGGGCTGGCGTTCGGGGACACCTTGATTGTCAAGGGGAGATATCAGGTCAAGCCGGCTCTGCCCTTTACGCCGGGTTCAGAGGTGGCGGGAACGATAGTCAATGCATCAGGTGGCCCGCTTGCCGTGGGGACTCGCGTCGCGAGTTCATCGCATCTTGGCGGGTACGCTGAATACGCGCTTGTGTCGAAGTCCGAGGCTGTGGAGATTTCCAATGGAATCTCCAATGCATCCGCGCTGGCGCTGCGCAGCAACTATCCAACGTCGCTCTACGCGCTACGCGAGGTCGCGCGACTGAGAGCCGGTGAAACAGTACTGGTGCATGCCGCGGCCGGTGGCGTCGGCAGTGCCGCCGTAGCGCTCGCGAAATGGATGGGTGCTCGGGTAATTGCAACAGCGGGAGGCGCCGAGAAGGTTCAAGCCGTGCGCAGGCTAGGTGCTGACGAGGCAATCGATTACCTGGCCGCGGACTGGGTGACAGCCGTGAAGCAACTGGCTCCCAATGGTGTCGACGTGGTATTTGACCCAGTGGGTGGTGATACCGGAGCACAGAGCTTGAGGTGCCTGGCCTTCGGTGCGCGGTACCTGGTAATTGGATTCTCCGGAGGATCGCTTACGCAGCTCCCAGCAAACCGGCTGCTGCTCCACAACGCAACAGCCCATGGCGTTCTCTGGGGCGAGGTGCGAAAGCGCGATATGGCGTTGGCTATCCGGCTTACCAGGGAAGTCTACAACGCGTACGCGGCTGGGAACCTGGAGATCCTCAATGGCCAAGGGTATTCATTTGCGGAGGCGCCGCTCGCACTGGCAGCGCTCGAGGGTCGCAGGAGCATTGGCAAGGTGTGGCTTGACCACTGACTTCGGGCAAGGTAGGGACTAGGGGTCGACTGAGTCGTCCCCTAGTCCCTCTACCACGGTCTGCCACCCTCGGCGTTACTCGAGCTTGATGTTGTTCTCCTTGACGATCTTGCCCCAGCGCTTGATGTCGGTCGAGACCAGGTTCGCGAATTGCGCACTCGTAGAGCCGGTGGGCTCGAATCCCATATCGAGAATCTTTTTCTGGACCTCCGGCAATGCGACGATGCGACGCACCTCCTGGCTGTACTTGTCCACGATGCCTTGCGGCGTACCGGCGGGCAGGAACACTCCACCCCATCCGGGGATGTTGATTTCCGGATATCCCGCCTCAGCGAGCGTCGGGACATCCGGGAAGGTCTTCAGCCGCTGAGTGCTTGCCACTGCAAGAAGTCGGATCTTTCCACCGCTCAGTTGATGCGCGTAGAAGCCTACGGAGCCATATGCCACTTCGATGCTCCCGCCGACCAGATCGGTAAAGGCGGGCGATTCGCCCTTGTAGGCAACATGCTTGATCTTTATGCCCGCCTGGTTGTTGAGTCCTTCGCCAATGATGTGGCCGCCGGAACCCATTCCGTAACTACCGAAGCTAAGCTTGTCGGGCTGTGCCTTTGCGAGTTTGACCAGGCCGGCTACATCGGTAGCGGGAAGCTTGGCGCTGACTGCCATGCCGACAGGGAACCAGGCTACCTGCGAGACCGGAATCAGATCGCTTGCCTTGTACGGAGGGTTCGGCTGCAGCACCAGGTTTTGCACGAAGCCACTGAGGGTCATCAAGACGGTGTATCCGTCCGCAGGCGACCGTGATACCGCGGTTGTTGCCAGCATCGAGTTTGCACCCGGCTTCGAATCAACAATGACCTGCTGTCCCCAAGATTTACTCATATGCTCCGCAAGGATGCGAGCGAGTATGTCCAGGTTTCCCCCAGCCGCTGTCGGTACGACCATCCGGATGGGTCGGGTAGGAAACGTACTTGTCTGAGCCATACCGATTGTGTTGACGCCAAGCAGGAGGGCGCCAATGGCCATACTTAGACTTCTACGTGTGATATCAGGGCGAATTGCCATTCTTGTCTCCGTTGTAGTCATTATGCGGTCACCAGCGTGCTGGTGGCCGTTGGAATGCTTGCGCCGAGTTCCCGATCAACCGCTAACGGCCGGAGACTGGGCGACTTCTCTGAACTTACAGAGCCGATGTGACCGCGGGTAGGTCAGCGATGCGAATCAGGCGCGTCTCTTGGGCGGTAATGAGATGCCCGGACGCCGCAAGATATTCGCCGAAGCGGGGATGCGTATCCCTGGCGCGGCAACGGCGCTCGTAGTCGGCAAGGTCCTCGTAGGCCCACAGATGAACGAACTGATTCTGAGGGCCAACCATGCTGGTGTAGAAACCCAAGGGATGTCCGAGCGTTTCCATCAGGACGGGCATGGCGAGTCGATTGAAGACTTCAATGAACTCCGGCATTCTCCGTAGCGCGATGGTGTAGACCCGATGGTCTACGAGCGGTCGTTCGGTTGACATCATGCGGCGCCCGCCTGTTTGGCGATGTGCTTCGCAGTGAGATACGCGAAGGTCATGTTGGGGCCGTGCGTAATGCCTGCTCCAGGATAGTTTCCGCCCATCATGCTGGCGCGATCATTGCCAACTGCATAGAGCCCTTCGATGCGCGTTCCATCCTTCTTGAGGACCTCTCCCGTCACGCTTGTCGAGAGACCGTCGAAGGTCCCGAGGTCGCCCATGACGAGCTTGATCGCGTAGAAGGGGCCTTTCCTGACTGGCGCCACACAGGGGTTGGGCTTATGGTCCGGATCACCCAGAAAGCGGTTGAATGATGTGGTTCCCCGCCCGAACGCCGGATCGTTACCGGCTTGAGCCGACTTGTTGTATTCGCGGACGGTCTCGGCCAATCCCGCGGCGTCAATGCCTGTGGCATGTGCGAGTTCTTCGAGCGTCCGGCCGCGGTAAAGGTAACCGTTCCGGATGAAGCGTCCGATCGGCATCGGCGCAGGCTTCACATACCCAAGCCCATATTTTCCGAGCGTCTCGCGGTCACAGATTAGCCACATGGCGGTCTCTTTCAGACCTGCGCAGGCTTGAATCATTGCCGAGCCAACGTCGTGGTAAGAGTTCGACTCATTGGTAAAGCGTGCGCCATTGCCGAGGACGCCAATTACGCCCGGTTTGTAGCGGTCCAGTAGATGGGGAAACACACCGATTTCCCCATTGCCGAAGTCGACCTTGGTCACGGGCATCCAGGCTGCCGGTGACGTATATCGAATGTCTGCGTGGCCTCCGGCGGATTCCGCCAGCGCTACGCCGTCTCCCGTGTTGCTCTTCGGCGTCGGCGAAAGGTGTTCATGGCCGCGTCGCAGATGCGGATAAGCGGCTCCAATGCGCTTGAGGTCATGCGGAAACCCCCCGCAAGCGAGCACCACGCCATGACGCGCCATGAACGACTTCACACCGTCCGCCGTAGTCGCTACGACGCCTTTGACGACGTCTCCGTCGATGATAAGACGTGTCGCTGGGGCGTTTGTCAGGATTGGAATATTCAGGTCCAACGCGGACTTGGCAAGGCGTGCGGCGAGCGCGTTGCCACTTGTCACCTGTACGGCGCGCCGATAGAGAGCAATTTCCTTGACATGGTTTGCGAGTCGGCGTGCCACGTACAGGAACGATCGGACGGATTTCGTGGCGCGGAAGAAGTGCTTGAGATCGGCATTGGACGAGTTGAACATCATCCCCATGAAGGTGATGGTCTTCAATGGCGGCTTGAGCCTTGGCATATCCTTGCCAAGTCCGCGGATGTCAAACGGCGCGGCAAGGATCGATCGTCCAACGTCGACGCCCCCGGGCGCAATCGGATGGTAATCCGGGTACAGCGTAGGCACGAACTTCATGTCCGTTTCGCGCTCGAAGAAGCTGACCATCTCCGGGCCTGCCTCAATAAACGCTCTCGCAACTTCCTCGTCGTAGAAGTCCCCGGTTTCGCTGCGCAGGAACTTCTGAACGGCTTCAACCGAATCCTGGGGGTTCTGCTTCACACCATGATGGGTGAGCGGTACCCACAAGACGCCACCCGACAGGGCGGTGGTACCGCCGAAGACAGGTTCTTTCTCCAGTACGACGACATTCAAGCCGTTCTTGCGCGCCGTGATGGCGCATGACAGACCGGCGGCGCCGGAACCAATGACGACCAGGTCGTATGCGAGTTGTTCAGACATAGCGTGGTGAAAGACTATTCAGCCTGGATGTTGTACTTGGTGATGATGTCCTGCCATTGCGCCGTTTCCTTCTTCAGGATCGCAGCGAAGGCCGCAGACGTGGACGGTTGTGCCAGCGCCCCGGATTTGATCAGCCAATCCTGAACGCCCTTGTCGGCCATTACCGTGGCAATGGCGCCGTTGATCTTCTGAACGACGGCGTCAGGTGTTCCTGCGGGAGCCAGCAAGCCGAACCAGGCTTCTGCGGTAAACCCGGGTACAGATTGACCGATGGTCGGCACGCCTGGGACAACCGGTGACGGCTTCTCAGTGCCCACCCCGAGCATCGTGAGGCCGCCAGGGCCCACTTGCGAAAGCATGGTCGGCGACGGAGTGGTCAGGAGCATGTCCACTTCGCCGGCCTTTGCCGCGAAGGTCGTGCCGGCTTCGCCTTTGTATGGAATGTGGTCAACCTTGATCCCCGCCATTTGCCCAAACCGGACAGTCGCGAGGTGACCATATGAAACCGTGCCGGCGGATGCATAGCGGACCCCGTTGGGTTGCTTGCGGGCGTACTGAAGAAATTCCTCGAGGTTCTTTGCCGGGACCGATTTGTTGGCGACAAGTACCAGCGGTACCGACGTGACTGTCCCTACTGGTGTGAAGTCCTTCAGTGGGTTGTAGCCGGACTTCTTGTAGAGCAGGGGCGCGATCAACAGCCCATTGTTTGCATACAGGAACGTGTAGCCGTCGGGTTTGGCGCGGGCGACCGCCATGGCCGCGATGCCGCCAGATGCGCCAGCCTTGTTGTCAACCACAACAGGCTGTCCCAAAAGCTTCGACAGTGGTTCCTGGATCTTGCGGACCTGAATGTCGCTGGTACCCCCTGCCGGGTAGGGCACCACGATGGTAATCGGGCGGGAGGGGTAGGGATCCTGTGCGATGGCATGGCCCGCGAGGAACGCACATGCCGCCATCAGGGGCAACTTCAGGTATCGCATTCTTGTCTCCATCTTTCTAATAATTCAATGGTTGGTCCATTGATTATAGCGAGCTACCTTGCGTCCCTGTCAAGGCGAACTGAGGTCGGGGAATGCCCTGACCCCCGTCAAGTCTTGGCCTGCGTTGCTTTTGATTGGTTGTACCATTGACATGTTTTCGGGACGACTGCTACGCTGATTACTTCGTGAAGTGTGGGCGGCTACCCCAATCGCCTCCCACGTCAATGTGCCGTTTAATGCATTAATCGCTGGGATGGAGACGATCTTGCGAACTCAGGTTGGAATCATTGGTGCAGGCCCGGCTGGCCTGCTGCTGTCGCACCTCTTGCACCTCAAAGGCATCGACTCGGTCGTGATCGAGACGAGGACCCGCGAGGAGATCGAATCGACCATCCGAGCGGGGGTTCTCGAACAGGGAACGATGGACTTGCTACAGGAAGTGGGCCTCGGTAGTCGGATGGTGGCGGAGGGCGCGCTTCACCACGGCTTCGAGCTTGCATTCGAAGGCGAGCGCCACCGTATCGATCTGACCGATCTGACCGGGCACGCCATTACGGTGTACGCACAACACGAGGTCATCAAGGATCTGGTTGCTGCTCGGGTTGCGGCGGGTGGCAAGCTGGTGTTTGGCGTCTCGAACACGGTCCTGCACGACATCGAGTCGACGAAGCCTTCGATCCGCTATGAGAAAGACGGCGACACCTGCGAGATTCACTGCGATTTCATTGTTGGCTGCGACGGCTCCCAAGGCCCCAGCCGTAACGCAATCCCGGAATCGGTGCGCAAGGACCACCAGCGGCTCTATCCGTTCGGATGGTTTGGGATTCTGGTGGAAGCGCCGCCTTCGAGTGATGAGCTCATCTATGCGCGCCATGACCGCGGCTTTGCACTTATCAGCACACGCTCACCGACGGTTCAGCGCATGTATTTTCAGTGCGACCCCAAGGACTCCGTTGAGAACTGGTCTGATGATCGCATCTGGGCAGAGCTGCATGCCCGCCTCGACCAGGCAGACGGTTGGCGCGTAACGGAAGGCCGCATCTTCCAGAAGAACATCGTGGGCATGCGCAGCTTCGTCTCCAACGTCATGCAGCATGGTCGACTGTTCCTCGCTGGCGACTCCGCCCATATCGTTCCCCCGACAGGGGCCAAGGGGATGAACCTGGCTGTAAACGACGTCAAGATCCTGGCTGAGGGGCTTGATGCCTTCTACAAGGACGGCACGGAAAACAAACTGAATGGATACTCGGCAACTGCCCTTCAGCGCATTTGGCGAGCAGAGCATTTCTCCTGGTGGATGACCAGCATGCTCCATCGGTTCGAGGATGCGAGCCCGTTCGATCAGCAACTGCAGGTATCTGAACTTCGATACGTGACGTCGTCACGGGCAGGCGCTACAGCCCTGGCTGAGAACTACGTAGGGATGGTCGGTCACTAGCCATGCCGGCGCCGGGGACGGATCATGGCGCCGGTTTTCTCGCTATCAATGCCCAATTGGGAGCAGGAGGATGCGCCTTGGGGGCGTCATGCAGCCCCGCCGGCGACAGGAACTACTGGATAGGCAGGGCAAACGCGCTCTTCATCGCTCGATCCAGTCGGTGGCACGCAGCAGCAACCCGCAGGCCGCTTTGTGAAGCTTCTCGCCCGTGGCGACCGGAGCTAGCCCGGCGCAGGCACGGGCATGCGTGCCTTCCAACACGATTGCGAGCTTGTAGCAAGCGAGCACGGCGTACCACCGTAAGGCATCCAGCTTACGGTTGCTCTTCTGGCTGTAGCGTTCGACAAGTTCGGCTTCGACTGCAAAACCACCCCACGGAGCAATATTGTTTGTTATGTGGTTCGAGCCATCGGGTCTTGGCCAGGTAGCGAGTAGCCAGCCCAGGTCGAGTAGCGGGTCGCCAATGGTGGACATCTCCCAGTCCACCACCGCCGCCACTTCGCCGCTGTCCCGTCGGAACATCACATTGGACAGGTGAAAGTCGCCGTGCAGAATGCCCGGCACAGTCTCCGCGGGCTGCTGCGCACGTAGCCATTGAGCGATTGGCTCCACTGCTGGCAGGCATGCCATGCCTGGCCAGCCCCGATGCTTCTCATAGCTGTCGAGTTGCCGCCGCCAGCGATCCACTTGACGCTGCAGGAAGCCGCTCGGTCGTCCAAAGTCCTGCAATCCAAGCGCATTGGGATCGAGGTTCCCGAGTGCCGCTATCGCCTCGACCATTGCCAAGCCCATGCGATGCCTGATGTCGCGGTGTGAAGAATGCAACGGTGGCAATCCGCTGGTTCCGGCATTGAAGCCGTCGATGGCACGCATAACGAAGAACGTTGTGCCAAGTATCTCGGGGTCATCGCATACCCCAATCAGTTCCGGATGCGGTACCGCGGTCCCCGCCAGCGCGCCGAGCACCCTGGCTTCCCGCATCATTGCAATGTCGCTGTCCGGTCGAGGATGCTGAGGCGGACGGCGCAACACGTAAGCCTGGCCATCCCGCTCGAAGCGCAACAGGATATTCTGGGTTCCTCCGGTAAGCAGTTGAGGTTGCTCCAGGTCGCCGCGGCCGATGCCGCAGCTGTCCATCCAGTCACGTAACCGCCCGAGGTCGAGCAGCGCCGCAAGTTCGTTGCTTTCGGAGAGAAGGGTCATGACTGGAGCGCCTCGTGATATCGCTCGCGTGCCTTGTCACGCAGAGTCGGAAGATGCTGGCTCGGGAATATCTCGTCGGCCGGCGTCACGGCAGCCAGCAACTCCTTGGCGAGCGTAATTTGATGAACTTCCGTAGGTCCGTCCGCCAGACCCATCACATATGACGCGACGAGTTGGTCAAAGAAGGGCATTTCGTTGCTGACGCCGAGTGACCCGTGCACTTGAATTGCGCGCGACACGATGTCGTGCAGGACCTTTGGCATGGCCGCCTTTACAGCGGAGATATCCTTGCGAACCAGCTTGTAGTCATTGTGCTTATCGATGAGCCAAGCCGTGCGAAGTACCAGCAGCCGGAACTGTTCAAGCTGGATCCATGAGTCGGCCACCATGGCTTGCACCAATTGCTTGTCAGCCAAAGTGCCACGGCGGGACGATCGCGATACTGCTCGTTCGCAAATCATGTCTAGCGCTTTGCGAGCCTCGCCGATGGTGCGCATGGCGTGGTGGATTCGTCCACCACCCAGCCGCGTCTGGGCAACCTTGAAGGCTTCGCCGCGATTGCCCAGCATGCAGTCTGCAGGAATCCGCAGGTTATTGAAGGCGATGTACCCGTGCGCGTGGCCTTCTGGTCTCCGGCCGGCGAGATGCACGTCTCGAACGTGTTCGAGACCCGGGGTCTCCGCCGGCACGATGAACGCTGACAAGCGACTGTGGGGGGGAGCATCGGGATCGGTGACCGCTATCGTGATGAAGAACGCAGCGTAGTTGGAGGTGGAGGCGAACCACTTCTGGCCGTTGAGCACCCACTCGTCGCCATCTCGTTCAGCCGTCGTGCGAATTAGCGTCGGGTCCGAGCCACCGTGCGGCTCCGTCATCGCGAAGCAGGAGACGATGTCATTGCTCAATAAAGGTTCAAGAAACTGGCGCTTTTGCTCCGGCGTGCCATAGTGGGCCAGGATCTCGGCGTTACCCGAGTCAGGCGCCTGGCATCCAAACACTGTCGGTGCATATGAAGAGCGGCCAAGAATCTCATTCAGAAGTGCCAGCTTGACCTGGCCGAATCCAGGTCCACCCAATTCTGGGCCTAGATGGCAAGCCCAAAGACCCTGATCCTTGACCTTTTGCTGCAGGGGCTTCATCAGGCGGTTACGCATTGGATCCTGCACCGCATACGGGCTCGTTAGCACATGTTCCAGCGGTTCGACTTCCTCGCGTACAAATGTGTCTGCCCAGTCGAGCAGTTGTTGGTAGTCAGAATCTGTTTCGAAGTCCCAAGCCATGGTGGTCCTTTCTTTCGGTTTAGAGGCGGCTTCGCAAAGCCTTTCGGGTGTGCCGGAGCACTCCGGCAGATCACGCAGCAGCCGGGTTTGAGAATTGCTTCATGGTTGTCCGTGCGATATGCGACGAGAATGCAAGTGCGACGCTAGTGGCCCGTCATGCATGCAAGCCGCCATCCACGGGGATGGTGTGGCCGTTGATATAACTGGCAAGTGGGGAAGCCAGGAACAGGGCGACGCCGGCTATATCCTGCGGCGTGCCCATCCGGCCACTGGGGATACGCTGCAGTGTGGACTGGAGGCGTTGCGGATTCTGTGTTGTCACCTTGGTGAGCTTGGTATCCACCAAACCGGGCGCAATGCCATTTACGCGAATCCCATCCGGCGCCCAGGCGGCGCCAAGCGTGCGAGTCAGCGAGATGGCGCCGGCCTTGGATGCAGCGTAAGCAGGATTGCCAACGGACGCCTTGTAGCCGGAGATTGAACTGACCACGACGACGCAGCCGGCAGTGGCGGCTAATGCTTCCCGAAAGTGCATGCAGCAATTCATGACGCTATTGAGGTTCACCTCGACTACTCGTCGGAATGTTTCGTCTACGAATTCGGCTCGGCCGTATTCGACAATGCCCTGCGAAAGAACAAGCACGTCGAGTCGATCGAAGGGCGCTCGCCAGCGTGCTATGGCATTTGCGTCGGACACGTCGACATTGGAGAAGTGCAGGCCCTCCAGATCCGACCCGTCCTCAGGGCGATAGTCTTCGGCGCGTGCACGCGATCCCCAGACATGCACGTCGGCACCGGCTGTGCGAAATGCATGCGCGATGCCATTGCCAATGCCGCTGGTTCCGCCGACCACCAGAACGTGTTTTCCATCGAATTGCAGCAGGCCTGGCTGAACGTAAGCGTAGGAGTGTGACACCGGATTCTCCAGTCAGAAAGTAAACACGACACGGCCGCACGCGCTGCGCTGCGATGCCATTTCGACCGCGTCAGCGAATCGTTCGATAGGGAGCGACGCTCGAATGCTTGGGCGGATCGCACCTTCGTTTAGCAATGCAACGCATTCCCGCTGGAGTGCGACGGCCTTCTCCGGCCGCTTCTCGCCAAATTGGCGAACGTCTACTCCGACCAGCGATGCGCCCTTTACGATAGGGAGATTTGTTCTGATTGAAGGGATTTCGCCACTGGCGAAGCCAATCATGAGGTGCCGCCCCTCCCAGCCCAGCGTGCGGAAGGCGGTCTCTGTTGCCGCACCGCCTACTGGATCGAAGCACACATCTACCCCATGCGGAGCAACCGATTTCTTCAATACCTCTTTCCAATCGGTAGAGGTGTCGATGGCCTCGTGTGCGCCTGCCGCCAAGGCTGCATCTCGCTTGACTTGCGTCGATGCTCCTGCCACGACTCGCGCTCCCATCCAACGTCCAAGCTGGACCGTCGCGTGACCTACGCCGCCAGATGCGCCAAGTACCAACAGGGTTTCTCCCGCACGTAGCGAGCCTCTTTCTCTCAGTGCGTAGAGGGCGGTGCTGTATGCAGAAGTGGTGACAGCGGCTTCTGCTGCGTTCACGCCCTCGCGTAAAGCGTGAACCCTGTTTGCTGGTACGCAGATGAAATCGGCCCACGCGCCCTGACGCACGCCACACACTGGGTCGCCTGGCTTCAGCGAGGTTTGCGTGTCAGGCCCGATGGCATCCACCACGCCACTGAATTCAATTCCTGCAATGAAGGGCAGCGGAGGACGAAGTTGATAGTGACCCTTTGCGAGCAGTAGATCCACGTAGGAGATGCCGCAGACCTGCACCCGCACACGAATCTCTCCGCCTTCGGGCTGGGGTATCGGAATGTCGTCCACGACTATCTCGTTGTCAGAGTCGTAAGAGTGAACTCGCAGCGCTCGCATAGGGTTTCTTCCAAAGATTAAATGGTTGAACCTATGTATTCTTGCCGATAACTCAGGGGGACGCCCTCTGGGGTTTACCCTTCGGAGAGGAACGCATGAACCAAGCTTCAGACGTTGTACGCCGCCGCGTGCTTGCTAGCCTTGCTGGCGGGGCGCTTTCTGCCGTGCTGCCATTGCGCACCCTGGCGCAAAGCACGGCGTACCCTCGTAAGCCGATTACGCTGGTGGTCCCATTCCCTCCTGGAGGGACCGTCGATGCCATGTCGCGACAGGTCGCGGAAGCAGTCGGTGTGAAGCTCGGACAGCCAGTGGTGGTAGAGAATCGGCCCGGTGCGGCTACGCTGCTGGCGACGCAGCAGGTTGCGCGCGCGCCCGCCGATGGATATACGCTGCTGATCACCACTACAGCGCTAGCAATTAACGCGGTGGCTCATCCCAAGCCGAACTACGATCCTTTGAACAGCTTCGTGCCGGTAGCGCATATGATCAACACGCCAGCGCTCTGGATTGGCCGAACGGCGTTGCCGGGCAAGGACGTACGCGAAGTCCTGAATGCGTACCGTGCTCAACCGGGAAAGCTCAGTGTTGGTACGTGGGGCCCTGCGTCGAGCGTCGATATCTACGCAGCGATGATTCAGGACACGTCGAAGGTGCAGCTCACGCGGGTGCCATACAAAGGCGAGGCTCCTGCGATGATGGACGTTATGAGCGGGACGATTGACACCGCCTTCGTGACCGTGGCCAACTATCGGGCTCAAGTTACTTCCGGCCGCATTCGGCCTCTGGCCGTTTGTGGTCCACAGCGGCACTCCCTTGTTCCGGACGTCCCAACATTTGCCGAGGTGGGCATCCCCGGACCGTCCCTTGCGGGGTACGTCGGAATCGTGGCACCTGCTGGCACGCCGCAGGCCATCGTCGATCGTTTCGCCACAGCCGTCCAGGAGGTCATGCGTACACCTCAGTTCGCAAAGCGAGTGGAGAGCGACTGGGCGTTTCAGTTGGTGGCGGCGGGGCCCGCTGATTTTGGCAAGACAATAGCGCGGGATCTGCCGCGCTGGGAGCGCACCGTCAGGGACTTCCATATCCGCATGGAGTAGTGCGGTACCGCAATCCTGAATGAGGCTTACCGTCGCCCGCGCCCGGGCTGCGGCGCCTCCGGCGGCGGTGCCACAGCCCAGAACAGTAGGACCCAGGGTCAGGCGATGTCGGCCGTGCGCATGACAGATGCCCCTGCCGTGCCGATCAAGTCCAGGCGGCGGTGAGCCAATGCGTACTCCTCGGTAAAGCGGCGCACCAATTCCGCAACCGGTACGACGCGCTTTATGGCACCCACGCCTTGGCCCGCGCCCCAGACGTCTTTCCACGCTTTTACGTTGCCGCCTGAGTTGAAGTTCATCTTTGATGGATCAGACTGCGCCAGAGCCAGTGGATCTAGTCCGGCACGCTCGATGCTTCCGCGTAGGTAGTTGCCATGCACGCCAGTGAAGAGGTTGGAGTACACAATGTCCTCCGCGCCGCTCTCAAGAATCATCTGCTTGTAGGCTTCCTGAGCGTTTGCTTCGTTGGTGGCGATGAATGCCGAGCCGATATAGGCAAGGTCGGCGCCCGCGGCTTGTGCTGCCAGAATTGCGTCTCCGCTTGCAATGGCGCCTGACAACAGTAGCGGCCCATCGAACCATTCGCGGATTTCATGCAGTAGTGCGAAAGGCGACTGCGTTCCGGCGTGGCCGCCGGCGCCGGCTGCAACTGCAACCAGCCCGTCAGCGCCCTTTTCGACAGCCTTGCGGGCAAAACTGTTGTTAATCACGTCGTGCAACACAATGCCGCCATAGGAGTGCACCGCGTCGTTGATTTCGGTTCGCGCGCCTAGCGAGGTGATGACGATTGGCACCTTGTAGCGCACGCATTGCTCCAGGTCGTGCTCCAGGCGATCATTGGACTTATGCACGATCTGGTTGACTGCAAACGGCGCCGCCGGGCGGTCTGGATGCTTTGCGTCATGCTCGGCCAGCTCCGTGGTGATTCGGTCTAGCCATTCACCCAACTGCGGCGCGGGCCGAGCATTGAGCGCAGGAAAGGAACCGACCACGCCGGCCTTGCACTGGGCAATCACAAGGTCAGGGTTGGAAATGATGAACATTGGGGAGCAGACTGCCGGAAGCGACAACCTGTTCTGGAGTAGGGTAAGGAGGGACATGTATGAGTCTTCAGGATTGGCGATAATGCCTTGATGTTCTCGGGGCTGACCGATTGGTGCAGCATCGATTGTGAGTAGCCGGAGCAAGGTCAACTCATTTGGGGAGTTGGTGATTGCTGCTGTTCTACTATCCCTTGAGCGACCAGGGCGTCGATTTCGTCGTCGGTGTATCCGTTCTTGCGAAGTACGTTTCGGCTGTGCTGGCCAACGCCATGCGCCCCCGACGGCTGCACCTTTTCTACGCCGACAATGCGGAACGGGCTGTCGACGGTTCTGTCAGTCCCGCCCATTCCTTCTGCCGGCACAAGGGCGCCTGCATGCACCGCCTGCTCATCGTTTGCGAGGTCAGCCATGCGTGCGACTACTGAAACTGTGAATCCGCCGGCCTCGAACCGTCGTTGCCACTCCGCGGCGCTATGGCGCACGAAAACCTCATCGAACGTCGCGGTAAGTGTCCGCGAGTTTTCTCGCCTCGCTGCGGTAGTGGAATAACGCGGGTCAGCGCCGAGCTCCGGAAGTTCCATCAGGCCAATCATCAACGGCCAAAGTTTCTCTTCCGACACCATGGCGATCGAAAGCCACCGATCGTCTGCACACCGGTAGAAATTGGAAAGCGCGCTGCGTGGCGCATCTCGGGGGAATCGATAGCGAATTTCGGCGCCTGCCAGTACAGCCTGCACCATCGCAGCGTTCGACCAGATGCCGTTGGCCAGTAGTGAGGTACTGACGATGCTGCCCTCGCCAGTCCGCTCACGCTGGTACAAGGCCGTGACAATGGCGCCAAAAAGCGTAGTCGCAGTGGGGTGGTCCCCTTGTGCCATCGCAGGTGCGTTGGGCGCGGCGTTTTCATGGGAGCGGGTGATATCTGTGAGGCCGGATCGCGCAAAGTAGGCGGTTGCATCGAATCCCAGTCGATGTGCTTCCGGGCCGGTTTCGCCATATCCGGAAACCGAAGCGAAGATCAGGCGTGGATTGACCTTCAACAGCGCCTGAGCGTCCAGCCCAAGCTTTGCGCGGACGGCGACGGGGTAGTTGGTGATAAGCACGTCCGCGTTCCGTACAAGCCGCTCCAACACTATCTTGCCTGCTGGTTTGCTTAGGTCTAGCGCCAACCCCAGCTTGTTTCTCGAAACCACATCCCAAGCGTAGTTGTGCTCGCTCTTCGGCAGGTTTGGTAACGCGGAAGTCTTACGATATCCGTCGCCTTGTCCCGGTGGCTCAACCTTGATGACCTCCGCTCCGAAATCTCCAAGAATAGTTGCTGCGGCTGGTCCCGCAACGTAGCTCGCCACGTCGAGAACCCGCAGCCCGTCGAACACGCTCATAGCTTGTCTCCTTTTCAATCCCCCTGACACAGCATCAAAGGGTTTTTCATGATTTGTTCTATGGTTCAACCATACTATCTTAGCAACGAAGTTTTAGTTCTGCTACCAACTTAGCGTTTTCCACAGGAACCTACGATGCCCTTGTCTCGCCGTCGCGCGCTTGCTGCGTTCGCGCTTGCACCAACTATTGGACTTAGCCGAATTGCTGCCGCGCAGAATGAAGCCTGGCCGAACAAGCCGTTGAAGATCGTAGTTCCCTCCAGTGCGGGGAGTTCGATTGATGCCGTAGCGCGCATCTATGCAGAGCATTTGAGGAACGCACTCAAGCAATCAGTGGTGGTTGAGAACCGGCCTGGGGCGAACCAGACAATTGGAATCGCTGCCATTCAGTCGGCACCTGCGGATGGGTACGCCGTGCTCATGACAAGTACCGAACTGGTGCGCGTGCCGCTTCTATATCCGAAACTGCGCTACGACCCGTTTCGGGAGTTCATGCCGCTGACGCAAGTGGCGGCTCCTGCGACCTATCTTTGTGTGCCTGGGGCATTGCAGGTCAGCAACCTGAAGGAGTTCATCGAGCGCGCGCGTCAATCGCAACCGCCCTTGAGCATTGGCTCGCATGGTCAAGGGAGTGGGGCGCACTTCTACAGCGAATTGCTCGCGCAGGCGACGGGCATTACCCTGAACCACGTGGCGTATCGAGGAGAGGTACCTTTGATGCCGGACCTGTTGAGCGGTCGCCTCTCCTCCGGCTGGCTCTCAGGCAATCTCGTCAATCAATATGTGGGTCAAGGCAAGCTGAAGGTCCTTGGGGTCGCGAGCATGAAGCATCGCGTTGCGTCGATGCCTGCGGTCCCAACCTTCTCCGAATTGGGCATTCCGGGGCTCGACGTCGAAGGATTCATCGGCATGTTCGTAAGGGCAGGAACGCCAGTGGCAATAGTTGAGAGACTGGCGGCTGAATTGAATCGGATTCGGGCGCGTCAGGACGTACGGACACAGGTCGAAGGCTACGGCTTTGAAGCAGGCGGCGCCGCAGATCGGGAAAAATTCTCGCTGGTGATGCGGGCCTCTTACGACGGCTGGGGCAGGGCGATTAGCCAGGCCAAGATCAAGCTGGATGAGTAGCGCTTGCCAGCTTACTGCGTTTGCGCTTCTTGCCATGAGCACCCATTCAGACATTCGGCGCGGTCGCCAATTCGTTTTCTGCAGAAAACTATGGGGCGGCGCGCTGTGGTCTCCGTTTTACTTCGTCGGAAGCAAGATCAAAGCTTCTAACGCCGCTTCGCGTGTCTGATTTCTTCCCTCAAGTCCTTGGTAAAGGCTTCCGCCAGAAGAAGTCGAGGGCCGGGACTCGGAAAGATGATCGCGTACCGCGAAGCGAGCTCTTCCTTTAACGGACGCACCACGACGTCGTGCCCTGAGAACAGCTCCGCAGCCCATCGCGACACCAGCGTGATGCCGGCCCCTGCCGCTACGAGTCCGCAAGCCACGAGTGAATGGGGGGTATCGACAATGACGTTTGCCGCAACGCCGGCATTCGAGAACGCGTCGTCGATCTGGTGGCGCAGGAAACTGTGCTGCGACAGCAGGATCAGCCGCTCGTTGGCAAGATCCTTGACCGAAATCACCCGCTTCGAGGCGAGTCGGTGGCCGACTGGCAGTATCGCGACTGCCGGACTGGGATCCAGTGGCTCCGTCGCGATGGCGGGCCGCGACAGTGGCAGTTCGATCAAACCGACGTCGAACTGACGTGTGGCAACAAGATCCGCCACCTGTCGCGATGGCAGGCTCTCGATGTAGACGGATACATTGGGCCGGGTCGACAGAAAACGGGTGATGGCCCTTGGCACAAGCCATTGCGAGATCGAAGGCAGTGTTGCAATGCGCAGCGCTCCCGCGCGCTGGTTACGGATGTCTTCAGCAATCTGCGAAATCCTGTCTAGGCTGCCATAGATCGGCTCGACTTCACGGTATAGCGCCTCGGCTTCGGGCGTCGCCACTAGCTTGCGCCCCCTGCGCTCGAAGAGCTTGTACCCGATGCGCATCTCAAGCAGGCCGATTGCCTTGCTGACCGCCGGTTGTGTCACGTTCATGAGTTGCGCTGCTCCAACCACGGTACCCGTGCGCATCACGGAGTAGAAGGATTCAACTTGTCGCAGATTGACGGTCTTCTTCATACATAACTTTCGGGAATAAGCAGCCTGAAAAGAATGAATTGTTATGCAGGGGCAGCGCTTCTAAGATTCATTCACCCTGGACGCACATGTTAGCGGCAAACCAGGGTATGGAGAAACGGACAAACATGCCCCTCAAACTCAAACATGGCAAGACCCTGCTGCCGCCGAAGTCTCGTATCCACCTGGGCAGCGCGCCGGCATCGGCTGGTCTCATCGCGTTGTCGCTGCTTGCTTGCTTCCCGGTGAGTGCGCAGGAGCCGACGCAGTCATACCCGAACCGCCCGATCAAGCTGGTAGTCGGGTTTCCTCCTGGTGGATCCTCGGATGCCACCGCACGGCTGCTGGGCGCGGCGTTGAGCGTGAAGCTGGGTCAACAGATCGTGGTGGAGAACAGGGCGGGCGCCAACTCCATCATTGCGACCCAGTATGTGAAGAGCCAGCCTGCGGACGGCTACACGCTCTTGTCTGTTTCTTCGTCGTTCGCCATTAATCCGGCGCTTCAGAAGCTGAACTACGACATCTACAAGGACTTCGCCCCAGTGGCGCTGCTCGGCATCATTCCATTGTGGCTGGTTACGCCGGCCAGCGTTCCTGTCAAATCAATTCCCGAGTTGGTCTCGATGGCAAAGGCGCAGCCAGGCAAGCTTCCCTATGCAAGCTATGGACCAGGAAGCGCGGGACATCTGGCATCGGAACTGCTGTTGTCCAGGACTGGCATCAGCATGATCCACGTGCCTTACAAGGGAAGCGGCCCGGCGCTGATAGACCTGATGAGCGGGCAGGTGACGATGATGATGCCGACGGTTGCATCGTCCATCAATCTGGTGAAGGAAGGGAAGCTCCGTGCCATTGCGGTGTCGAGCAAGAAGCGTGTGTCGGCTGTGCCCGATGTCCCCACCATCGCGGAGTCTGGCGTGCCGGGCTTCGAACTTGTGGCTTGGGAATCGATTCAAGCGCCAGCCGGCACGCCAGCGCCCATCGTCAACCGGTTAAACACCGCGATTCGCGAAGTGGTGGCAGCGCCTGATTTCCGCGAGAAGCTCATCAAGCTCGGTATCGAGCCCGATGCGGGAAAGAGTCCCGCCGAGGTGGCTGCATTCATTCGCAGCGAGGCCGACAAGTTCGAGAAGATTGTCCGCGAGCGCAATATCAAGGCGGAATAGGTCATGGGTACCGATCATATCGACACGCTTGTTATCGGCGGAGGCGTGGTGGGCTTGTCCGTGGCATATGGGCTCGCCCGCAGCGGAGACGCGGTGTGTGTGCTCGACGGCAGTGATGACGCCTTTCGTGCATCGCGAGGCAATTTTGGTCTGGTCTGGGTTCAGAACAAGGGGATCACGCGTCCCGCCTATGCACGTTGGACCATGCAGGCGGCGCGGGCGTGGCGATCACTCGCCACGGAACTGCAAGACCTAACCGGAATCGATGTCGAACTACAGCAGCCAGGCGGCATAAGCATGAGCTTCGATGAGAAGCAGCTTGCCGAGTCCGCCGGCAAGCTCGCCGCATTGGGCGCGCAACTCGGCATCAACTATCCATACGAAGTCCTCGATCAAGCAGGCTTGCGCCGGCTGATCCCGGAGGCCGGACCGGACGTGGTGGGTGCAATCTACTGCGAGCTCGACGGTCATGTCAGCCCGTTGCGTACGTTGCGGGCGTTGGTTCAGGGCTACCGGGCTCTTGGCGGCCAGCTGGTCACCGGTGTGACAGTCGAGAAAATCGAGTGGCGTGGTGGGGAGTTTCGAGTAGTGGCTGGCGACCGTACGTTCTTGGCGTCGCGCGTGGTACTCGCCGCAGGGCTGGCGAACCGGGAACTGGCTCCCCAGGTGGGACTCAGCGCGCCGGTGAGGCCGGTACGAGGCCAACTGCTGGTTAGCGAACGGGTCTCACCCTTTCTGCGCTATCCGTGCCATTACGTGCGGCAAACGGGTGAGGGCGTAGTGCAGATCGGCGATTCGAAGGAAGAAGTCGGGATGGACGATGGCACCACGTTGCCGGAGCTGGCCCGGATTGCGGCGCGCGCGGTGCGCAGCTTCCCGATGCTGGCCAATGTCAACCTGGTTCGTACCTGGGGCGCGCTGCGCGTCATGACGCCAGATGGCTATCCGATCTATGACGAGTCCATCGAATGCCCGGGGGCTTTCGTCGTGACCTGCCACAGCGGCATCACGCTGGCACCGGCACATGCCGGGCCCCTCGCGGAATGGATACGTACCGGCACCGAACCGGTTCAAGTTCGGGATTTCAAGGCAAGGCGTTTCGATGTTCAAGTCAATCAAGCTAGCGCCCACTGAGCTGCAAGCGACGGTAGTCATCTACGTGGAAGGGCAAGAGGTATATGCACGCGTGGGGCAGACGCTGGCGACGGCATTGCTTGCTGCAGGCGTCGTACCGTTCCGGAAGACGGCAGTATCCGGAGCACCACGCGCTCCGCTATGCCTGATGGGCGCATGTTTCGACTGCGTAGTGGAGGTGGACGGCGCCCAGAACGTGCAGTCCTGCATGGCCGAGGTACGTGAAGGGATGCAAGTGAGACTACCGTCAGGCGCACGGCGCGTGGAGACGGCAGCATGAACAACGTCCACTCGATCGATCAGAAGCGTAGCAACGAGGCGTTCACCCATGACCTCGTCATTGTTGGTAGCGGTCCCGCGGGGATGTCTGCGGCGGTAGTCGCTGCAGAGTATGGCCTGCGGGTTGTGGTGCTCGATGAACAGCCTCGCGCCGGAGGCCAGATATATCGGAATGTCACGG
This sequence comes from Cupriavidus sp., assembly GCF_057315035.1. Classification (NCBI taxonomy): domain Bacteria; kingdom Pseudomonadati; phylum Pseudomonadota; class Betaproteobacteria; order Burkholderiales; family Burkholderiaceae; genus Cupriavidus; species Cupriavidus sp. The sequence continues at coordinate 41,972 of NZ_DBHKYV010000054.1, forward strand.
TAGCGCCCCGCACGGTAAAGGCGTTGCTCGGTCCGGACTATCGCCACGGTGAGGCCTTGGCGGAGCGCTTTGCAAAGTCCGGTGCGGAAGCACGCCATGGCACCCTGGTCTGGGATGTGGCGCACGACCTGACGGTTACCGCGCAGCAGTCAGGACAGTCGTTCAGCGTACGCGCACCCCAGTTGCTGGTTGCTACGGGAGCAATGGAACGGCCCTCGCCTATACCCGGATGGACGCTGCCTGGCGTACTGAATGCTGGCGCGGCGCAGATTGCTATCAAGACGGCATCGCAAGTGCCTGACGGTAAGGTTGTGCTGGTGGGAAGCGGCCCGTTGCTGCTCTTGGTGGCCTGCCAGCTGCTGGATGGCGGGGCAGCGATTGCCGGCATCGTCGAGACCAGCCCAGCTGAAAACCGGCATCGCGCATTGAAGCATCTGGCGAGCGCTGCTACATGTCCGAAAATTCTCGGCAAGGGTTTGCGGATGCTGTGGAAACTGCGCCGTGCGGGCGTGCGGATGGCCAGGCATGCGAAGGATGTGCGCATCGAAGCCACAGAAAACGGTCAACGTGCGCGAGCGGTGTCGTTCGTCGAAGGTGGCAGGGCGCAACACATCGATGCCGATGTTGTCTTGCTGCATCACGGCGTGGTGCCCAATACGCAGATAAGCAGACTCTTGCGCGTGGACCACACATGGAGCGACGAGCAACTGGCGTGGCATCCAACTGTTGACGTATGGGGCGAGACGTCGCTGCCGGGCCTTCGAATGGCCGGCGACGGCGCGGCAATCTCGGGCGCCTTGGCTGCGGAAGCCAGTGGCGCTATCGCGGCGATAGGGGCTGCGGTGGCAATCGGCAAACTGGATGTGGAAGAGGGCGAAAAGCTCGCGAAGTCCTGGCGGCATGCGCTACGGCATCAACAGCGCGTTCGCCCATTCCTCGATGCACTCTATCGACCTCCGGAATGGCTTATCGAGTGTCCCGACGAGACGATTGTCTGCCGCTGCGAGGAAGTCACCGCGGGACGTGTGCGTGAAATGGTGAAGTTGGGCTGTGAAGGGCCAAACCAGACCAAGTTCTTTAGTCGCTGCGGTATGGGCCCGTGCCAGGGCCGCATGTGCGGCATCACGGTGACCCAGATACTCGCGAACACCCAACACCGTACGCCGGATGAGGTCGGCGCCTATCGCATTCGTGCGCCGATCAAACCGATAAGTCTCGGCTCGCTTGCGGCTCTTGCGAGTGCTCCCAATCAACCATCACAGAAGGTACACAAGTCGTGACAGCAATTCATAGGCACCATACCAATTCCCGCCTGAGCAAGATCGTTCGTCATGGCGGACTGGTATATCTGTGCGGGCAAACTGCCAAGGGAAGTCCGTCGGCCACCGGCGATATCGCCGCGCAAACAAGTGAGGTCCTGTCACGCGTGCACGCGCTGCTTGCCGAAGCGGGAAGCAGTCCTGGCCGGCTTCTCTCTGCAACAGTCTATTTGCGCGACATCAGCGATTTTCCGCAGATGAACGCTGTATGGGAGGGGTGGCTAGCCGACCACCATGCGGAGGCGCCTGTCCGCACCACTGTCGAGGCAGCACTGGCCACGGATGGGCTACGCGTGGAAATAACTGTGGTGGCGGCCGAGGGCCCGGACAGCCTGGCATAACACGACCGGAACCAGGCACTACCTAACCCGTCGCTTCAACTCCACATTGACCAGACCTTTGCCAATGGCGCCGGACGCTGCGGCCTTGAGCAGTTTCCGGAAGGTCGGGCATTCGGCATGGCTTGGCGCTGGGCAAGCCGCTGCATGCCGCAGCCCGTGGCTCATCGCCCGCAGCCGCTTGATCAGCGCGTCGATCTCGTCAGCCTTGTCCAGCAGCATCTGCCGGTCGATGTTCGGCTGCCCGTTAGACGAGAACATCGACCGGATCTCATCAAGCGAAAGCCCCGCCGCCTGACCCAGTGAGATCAACGCCAGTTGATCCACCACGTTGTCGGCAAACCGGCGCCGGGTGCCCTGTGGGTTCAGTGATGCGATCAGCCCCATCTTCTCGTAGTAGCGTAGTGTCGACGCAGGCACGCCCGTGCTTTTGGCGACTTCGGCAATATCCATCAGAGCACCCTTGACTTGAAGTTGACTTCAACTTCTATAGTGGGCACATCGCTACCGCAAGTCAAATGCCGCATAGGCAGCCGCTCCCGCGTCCTTATTCCAATTGGATGTTGGCGTGCTTGACGACCTCGGCCCAGCGCCGCGTGTCGTCGGCTATCACCTTGTCAAGGTTCTGCGCGTTGCCATAGAACGGTTGCGCGCCTTGCGCGTTCAACTGCCTGACCATGGCGGGGTCCGTGGCGATGGACCTGACTGTGTCCTGCAGTTTCCTGATGACCTCCGGGTTGGTACCGGCGGGCGCCATCAGCGCTGACCACGACTCGGTCTCAGCATCCTTGATGCCAAGTTCCGCGAAGGTCGGCACGTCGGGGATCGCTGGGTTCCTTTGTCGACTGGCGACACCAAGCAGCTTGACCTTCCCCGATTTCACATAGGGCTGCAGCCCGGGAAGATTGGCAAAGAGAACCTGGATCTGTCCGGCAAGCAGATCGGTGGTGGCCGGCCCGGCGCCCTTGTATGGCACATGGGTAAATTTGATGCCGGTGCGCAGCATGAACAGCTCGCCAATCATATGGTTGACGGATCCCTGGCCCGCCGATCCCATATTGAGCTTGCCCGGATTCGCCTTCGCATACTGGATCAGTTCGGCGATGTTCTTCGCCGGGGTATTGGCGGAGACCGCCAGCACATTGGGCACCGTGGCAAACAGTGCGATTGGCGTGAAATCCTTCGATGGCGAGAAACTCAGGCTGCGGGATATCAGCGGTTGAATGACCTGACTGCCCATCGTCGCGTACAGCAATGTGTAGCCGTCGGCGCGGGCCTTGGCGACGAATCCCGCCCCAATGGCGCCACCGGCGCCGGGCTTGTTGTCCACGACTACAGGTTGACCAAGCAACTGCGCCATGCGTGCGCTTAGCAATCGCGCCGTGAGATTGACGGTGCCACCGGGCGCGAAAGGCACAACCAGAGACACGGGTTTGTCGGGATATTCGTGTGCGCTGACGACGGAGCAGCACGCCATGGCCGCGACCAACACGGCGGTGAACTTGAACATGGTCTCCTCCTTTTCGTTGTCAGCTGGCTTGGGCCAAGGCTTGTTGCGCGTGCCCGGTGGCGGCGATTGACCGGGTATGCGCCTCGAGCAACGCAGCCGCGTCGCGGATACGGCTCTCAGTGGTTTGCAGGGTTTCCGAACGCACCTGGAGCGCGGATCGCTGTGCATCGAGCCGTTCGCGTACGCTTTGCGGGGCAGGCGCGCCGTACGACTGGCGTCCATTGACATTGCAGATCGGATCCAGGCATTTTGCAACGTCGTCGGCTGGCAGGTTGGCCCGGCGTCCGACTTGCTGTTCTGTCGCGTCGTCGATCATGGCGGTCGTGATGGCGATGGCCGGCAAGCCCTCGTCGAGCGCGCGACGTACCACGGCGCCGATGATATGGTGCGCATCGCGGAATGAAAGATCGGCTTGACGTACCAGGAGGTCGGCCAGGTCGGTCACGGCGGAGAAGTCATTGGCCGCGTGCGAGGCCATGCGTTCGCGTTCCGGCTGCACGTCCCGCACAAGCAGCGCCATCAGTTCCAGGCATTTCAGTGCCTCTTCGCAACTCTCCCAGCAGGTACGGGTGCTTTCGCGGCTGCTGTCACCGGAATGCGTGAAGTGCGTGGACTTTACCGTGGTCAACGCGGCGGACGTAAGGCCAATCAGGTGCGCGGTCTTGCCGCGCAGGTATTCGAGCACGACCGGATTCTTCTTCTGCGGCATGATGCTCGACGTGCCGGCGATGCTGTCCGGGAACGTCAGGAAACCGAACTCGGGCGTCGACCAGATATAAAAGTCCTGCACCATGCGGCTGCACGTGATCATCATGATTGAAAGCGCCGCGCTGAGCTCAAGCGCAAAGTCACGCGATGCGACGCTATCCAGCGCGTTGCCAAGCGGTCGGCTAAAGCCCAGCAGGTTACTGGTCAGGGTCCGATCGATCGGAAACGACGTGCCTGCCAGTGCGCAAGCGCCCATTGGGCAGCCGTCGAGCGTTTCCAGAACATGCAGCAGCCGGTCGATGTCGCGGGACCACGCGTCGACCAACGCCGAGAAGTAGTAGCCGTAGGTGATGGGTTGGGCGGCCTGCATATGGGTATAGCCCGGCATGACGTGGCTGGCATAGGCCTCAGCCTGGTCCAGTGCGCCATCGCATAGCGCCACGAGCGCGGTGCAAATCCGCATCACGTAGCCGCGTGCGCGAATGCGGTCATTGGTCGCGCCAATATCGTTGCGGCTGCGGGCCGTATGCAGGCGGCCACCAAGGTTCTGGCCGACCAGCCGGATCAGGTGCGCTTCGTAGTTGAAATAGGCGTCTTCACGCGCCGGATCGAGTTCCACGACTTCGGGGCCGTCTTGCCGGATTTTAAGGAGCGCGTTGGCAAGCGTCGACGTAGTAGTTTCATCGAGAATCTCCTGCTGATCCAGCATCACCAGATGGGCAAGATTAATTTGCGTCAGCACATCGAAATTCTTGTTGAAGAATTCGCGCGTGGTACGGGGTTGAAAAATGTATTGGATGACCTCTTGCGCGGGGGGCTGCTTGAGGCGGCGGCTGACTTTCGATTCCATGATCAAACTCACATTGATAAAACCTGAATCGAGTTTGGTTTCTTGCAACCCATACGTCAAATCATGGACTCGCAGCTTCTTATACAATTCTGATATGGGTTGCTGCGGCGTGCAGGTCGATCGGTACGCGTGCCACAATCCGCATCTTTCAGGAGCTGCGCGATGAATTTCAAGGAGATCGAGGCCTTCCGCGCCGTGATGATGTCGCGTTCCATGACCACGGCAGCGGGGCTGCTTCACACCTCCCAGCCCAATATCAGCCGATGGATCGGACTGCTGGAGCACAAGGTGGGCTTCCAGTTGTTCCAACGCGTGGGGACCAAACTGCTCCCGACCGCCGAGGCCGAAGCGTTTTATGCAGACGTTGAACGGGCATTCATGGGGCTGGAATCGCTCGACGAAAGCGCCAACTCGATTCGGCAGCGCGGCACGGGGTTACTGCGCGTGGGGGTGGTCGGTTCGATTGCGGAAAGCGTATTGCCCGATGCCTTGGCGATTTTCCGGCAGCACTTTCCCGATCTCCCGGTGCTGGTGAATACGGGGAGATCGGAAGTCGTCGCCAAATGGACCGCTACCGGGTTCTGCGATATCGGCTTCTGCTCGGTCCGGACGGATTTGGCGAGCCTGCAGTTTGCGGAAATCAATGTGGCGCGCGGGGTCGGCATCGTGCCGCGTTCGCATCGGCTGGCGAGCAAAACCATCCTGGAACCCGCAGACTTCGCTGGCGAGCACTTTATCTCGCTGCCGGCGGAAAGCGCGAACCGGCGCGAGATCGACAGCCACTTTCCGGCCGGAGTCAGGGTGCTCGCTATCGAGACGCCTTACGCGACCACCATCTGCAAGATGGTCGGAAAAGGTCTTGGGCTGTCGATTGTCAGTCCGATCGTAAGCCGCGCGTTGGGTCTTGCCGCGGTCAGCGAGATCCCTTTCTCGCACGAGGTCATGTTCCGCAGCTTTGCCGTGACATCAGACCATTTTCCACTGAACTTCCTCGCCAGCAGATTCGCGGAATGCGTGCGGCAGGCGTTTGACGGGTTTCATTGATCAGGCCAACGGCGCGCTTGATTGTCGGCGCGTAGGCGCGGTAGCCGCCCTTCAGTAATCCTCGTCAAGTGTCTTTGGCGACGACATGTGTGTAGTCGGCTGTGTCTTCGTCAGACCTGCAAAGACACAGGAATCGCCACTATTCTTCGACAGCTTGCGGGTTTCAGGGCTTGGCATTGAAGTTGCAGAGTGTCTCGTATGGACAGCGCGTGTCGTCGCGCGCTGTCCTTCACGATAACGATCAACTGGAGACATTCAATGCGAACACCCGTACTGCAATTCGGCGCCGCAATCGCATTCGCTGCGTGCTGGCAACAGTCGTTGGCAGCCGAGCCATTCCGCATTGGGGCGCTTGTGGACATGACTGGCGTCTACTCAGGTATTGGCGGTCCTGGCGGGGTAGCCGCCGTCAAGATGGCTGTTCAGGACTTTGGTGGAAAGGTACTGGATCGGCCCATCGAAGTCCTTACTGCGGACTATCAGAGCAAGGTCGACATCGCATCCACGCGCGCCCGTGAGTGGTACGACAGGAACAACGTCGAAATGATCATCGAGTCAACCGACTCGGCATCGGCGTTGGCGCTGCAGAAGCTCGGCGAGAGCAAGAAGAAGGTAACCATCTTCGCGGGATCTGCCACGACGGAGTTGACCGGAAAACAGTGTTCGCCATATGGCGTCCACTACGTCTACAACACGTATGCCCTGGCCAACGGCACGGCGCGGGCCATCCTGGAAGAAGGGAAGAAAGACTGGTTCTTCATCACTGCCGACTATGCGTTTGGCCATTCGCTCGAATCAAATGCCGCGAGCGTGGTCGAGCAGTCGGGCGGCAAGGTTGTAGGAAAGGTTCGCCATCCGCTCTCGGCATCGGACTTCGCCTCGTTCCTGCTGCAGGCCCAGGCGTCCAAGGCCCAGGTCGTGGCGCTGGCGAACGCGGGGCGTGATACCCAGAACGCCGTGCGCCAGGCCGCCGAGTTCGGACTGACTGGCAAGCAAGTGGTCGCGCCCCTGCTGATCTTCGATAGCGACCTGAAGGGTATGGGGCTGAAGGCGGCGCAGGGATTGCAGTTCACGACGGCCTTCTATTGGGACTACAACGACGAGACCCGAGCCTTCGGCAAGAAATTCTTCGCTCAGACCAAGATGATGCCGACGATGGTACAGGCAGGCATGTATTCGGCCGTGACGCATTACTTGAAGGCGGTACAGGCGGTTGGCAGTGCGGACGCCGACAAGGTGATGGCAAAGATGCGTGCCACACCTGTCAACGACTTTTTTGCCAAGGATGGTCGGATCCTGGCCAATGGGCTGATGGCACACGACATGTACTTGGCCGAGGCAAAGAAGCCGGCCGAATCGAAGGGCGAGTGGGATCTGCTCAAGATCCGCAAGGTCATCCCGAAGGACAAGGCCTTCGAGCCTCTGGAAAAGAGCGCCTGTCCGCTCAAGGGCTAAGACGAAATCGTCGTGCACGGCCGCGTCCGGTCGTGCATCGCCCCGTTTTCTTATGCGGTCTGTCCACGCTTGCCCACTTGGCGAGCGAGGGGCACCTTTTTCTCCGGTTTGAGTTTCTAACAGCCATGTCGGACTTCATTCTTCAAACACAGCGACTGTCAAAGTCCTTCAAGGGCTTTACGGCGGTTGACGGTGTGGATCTGCAGGTGCGTCGCGGTTCGATCCACGCATTGATCGGACCGAACGGCGCGGGCAAGACCACCTGCTTCAATCTGCTTACCAAAT
>NZ_DBHKYV010000055.1:0-28015 GCF_057315035.1 Cupriavidus sp.
CCCATAGCCGGCGCCAGCGCATCGCCGGGGCCACTGCCACTATCAGGTTCCACAAGCCGTGAGTTCGCTCGTTTCCGAAATTGCGCGTCGGCGCACGTTTGCCATCATCTCCCACCCGGACGCGGGTAAGACCACGCTGACCGAAAAGCTGCTCTGGTTCGGCGGCGCCATCCAGGTGGCGGGTGAGGTCCGTGCACGGAAGGCCGACCGCCATGCGACCTCGGACTGGATGGAGCTGGAAAAGCAGCGTGGCATCTCGGTGACGTCGTCGGTGATGCAGTTCCCGTATCAGCCGCGCGCCGAACTGCCCGAGAACATCGTGAACCTGCTCGACACGCCGGGCCACGAGGACTTCTCCGAAGACACGTATCGCACGCTGACCGCAGTGGATTCGGCCGTGATGGTGATCGACTCGGTCAACGGCGTCGAAGCACAGACCATCAAGCTGCTGAACGTCTGCCGCCTGCGCGATACGCCGATCCTCACGTTCATGAACAAGCTCGACCGCGAAGGCCGTTCGCCCATCGAGTTGCTCGATGAAATCGAGGACGTGCTCAAGATCCAGTGCGCGCCAATGACATGGCCGATCGGCATGGGCAAGGCGTTCCGCGGCGTGTACCACATGATCGACGACAAGGTGCAGCTGTTCGACCCGAAGGGCGAGAAGGGCACCGCCGCCATCCTTGACGGACTCGACAATCCCGAACTCGATCGCATCCTGGGTTCACAGGCCGACGAACTGCGCATGGAGATCGAACTGGTGCGCGGCGCGTCCCACACATTCGACCGCGAAGCGTTCCTGGCTGGCAAGCAGACGCCGGTCTACTTTGGCTCGGCAATCAACAACTTCGGCGTGCAGTCGCTGCTCAATGCACTCTGCGAGCTGTCGCCACCGCCGCTGGCGCGCCAGACCGAGTCGCGCACCGTGGAACCGCAGGAAGCCAAGTTCAGCGGCTTCGTGTTCAAGATCCAGGCCAATATGGATCCGCGCCATCGCGACCGCATTGCCTTCGTACGGGTGTGCTCGGGCCGCTTCGATCGTGGCATGAAACTGCTGCACGTATCGCAGGGCAAGACCGTGGCGATCAACAACGCCATTACCTTCATGGCGCAGGACCGCAACACGACCGAAGAAGCGTTTGCCGGCGACATCATCGGCGTGCCCAATCACGGCACGATCCGTCTGGGCGATGTATTCACCGAAGGCGAGCCGCTGCGCTTCACGGGCATCCCGTCATTCGCACCGGAGTTTTTCCGCCGCGCGCGCCTGAACAACCCACTGAAGGTCAAGCAGTTGCAGAAGGGTTTGCAGCAGCTGGCCGAAGAGGGCGCCACGCAGATGTTCCGCCCGCTGATGTCGAACGACCTCGTGCTCGGTGCGGTCGGCATGCTGCAGTTCGACGTGGTGGCTCACCGCCTCGAGCATGAGTACGGCGTCGACGCAATTTTCGAATCGCACGAGTGCGCCACGGCCCGCTGGCTCAAGGGCGACCCGGCCGAGATCGAGAAGCTGATCGACAAGAACGGCCACAACGTCGCGCTTGACGGTGCCGGCGACCATGTCTACCTGGCACCAAGCATGGTCAACCTGCGCCTGACACAGGAGCGCTTCCCGAACGTCCGCTTCCTGGAAACCCGCGAAATCGCGTAAGTATTGTCGTGACTCGCTCCCCTCTCCCGCGCGCGGGAGAGGGGTTGGGGGAGAGGGCCAGCGGTTCAAGCTGAGACCAGTCGCATTTTGAACCTCACACTCTCTCCCCCGCTCCTCTCCCACAATGCGGGATAGAGGCGACCAACACTGCACACGAACTCCCCCCCGGGCTTCGGCCGTCTCGGATAGAATCCTAGACTTTGCCGATGTACGCGAATGCGTACATTACCTGCCCCAGCGTCGCCAGACGCCCCGTTACGCCCCATGTCTACCGCCCCCGCGCTACCGGCCGACGAGCCGGATAATGTCTTTCGTGATCCCGCTTTCCGGCATTTCTGGTTCGCCCGGCTATGTACGACGATCGGTTACCAGATCTTTACGGTGGCCGTGGGCTGGCAAATGTATGACCTGACGCGCGATCCGTTCATGCTTGGCATGGTCGGGCTGGTGCAGTTCCTGCCGTCCATCGTGCTGCTGCTGATGTCGGGACACGTGGCAGACCGGTTCGACCGCCGCATCATCGTGCGTACCTGCCAGATGCTGGAGGCGATCATTGCCGCGGCGATGGCCGTTGCCAGTTTCTCGGGCTGGGTCACCAGCGAGCACATCTTCTTCTTCGTGGCCGCAATTGGCGGTTGCCGGGCCTTCGAGACGCCTACGCTGCAGGCACTGCTGCCAAGCGTGGTAACGCCACGCCAGTTGCCGCGTGCGGTGGCGCTGGCAAGCTCGGCCGCGCAGACCGCCATCATCATCGGACCGGCGCTCGGTGGCTTTGCTTATGTGGCCGGGCCGGGCGTGGTCTACACGATCAGTGCGGCGCTGTTTGCCATCGCCGCGGCCCTGGTGTTCACGCTGAAGCTGCGTCAGGCCGCACAACGGCTGACGGCGCCGGTCAGCATCAAGACCCTGTTCGCCGGCTTCACCTATATCCGCGGGCACCAGGTACTGCTTGGCGCAGTGTCGCTGGACCTGTTTGCGGTGCTGCTGGGCGGCGCCACGGCGCTGTTGCCGATCTACGCCCGGGACATCCTGCATACGGGTCCCTGGGGCCTGGGCCTGCTGCGGTCATCGCCGGCCATCGGTGCGCTGGTGACGGCGCTCTGGCTGGCACGCCATCCATTGAACCGTCGGGTGGGGCGCGTGATGTTTGGTGCGGTGGCCATCTTCGGCATGGCAACGATGGTGTTCGGCGTGTCGAAATGGCTACCGTTGTCGATGGGGGCGCTGGTCGTTCTGGGGGCATCGGACATGATCAGCGTGGTGGTGCGCCAGACGTTGGTGCAACTGGACACCCCAGACGACATGCGCGGGCGTGTTGGCGCGGTCAACTCGGTGTTTATTGGCGCATCGAACCAGTTGGGCGAGTTCGAATCGGGCGTCACGGCGGCCTTGCTCGGCCCGGTCGGCGCGGTGTTACTGGGTGGTGCGGGCACGCTGCTGGTGGTGGCGGTGTGGATGAGACTGTTCCCGTCCTTGACCAACCGCGACCGCCTGCATGGCCATCCGGCCGAAAGCAAGGTACCGGAAAAGGCCGCACCGGCGCGCTGATGCTGCGTCGCGAGAATCTCGGAAAGGGTGGCCTGGCCACCCTTTTTCAATGCCCAAGCGTACCCGTTTCTGCGTTGCCGCATGGCGTACCGAAAAGGTCGCCAAGTGCGCTGCAAGGCGGGTTCCAACGCGGGCCCGAATTGGGATAGAGTCGCCTGATGCCCGCCGCCCGCCAGCCACTTCAGGACAACGCCGTGTTCTCCACGCTCACGCAATCGCGGGCGTCGCTGGAACGCGCCTGCGTGCTGGGCGATGGTCTGGGGCTGGCACTCTGGCAGAACCGGCACGACGACACCGCCTACGCTCGCCCCGGTCATCACACGATGTCGATGTACCTGGAGGGCGGCTATTCCACCTACCGCCGTGATGCGCCGGACCGCAAGGGTGCTCCCGACCGGCTGTGCCTGCTGCCCGCCGAGCACGAATCTGCATGGCACGTGGGTGGCACCCAGCGCTTCCTGCATCTCTACTTCCAGCCCGAGCACCTGGCCTGGCACTGCGTACGCGTACTCGACAGCGAGCCACGCGCCCTGCAACTGCAGGACCGGCTGTTTGCCGAGGATCCGTCATTGGCTGCGCTGTCGCGACGGCTGATCGCACTGGACTGGCAGGATCCCGATAGCCGCATGACTGGCAATGCCATGGCACACGAGGCCGTGACGCATCTGCTGCTCTCGCACGGAGGTCGCGCACCCTCGGCCAACTGGCGGGGCGGCTTGTCGGCGCAGGCAAGACGCCGAGTGGCTGACTGGATTCAGTCACATCCGGCGCTAAATCCCACACTGGGCGAACTCGCGGCGTTGGCCGATCTGTCGGAGTTCCACTTTGCGCGGATGTTCCATGTCTCGTTCGGCATGCCACCGCATGTCTGGGTGATGCGCGCCCGCCTGGAGCGCGCGCGAGCACTGCTCGACGACCGCCGGTGGTCGCTTCAGGAGGTGGCGAGCCGTGCCGGCTTTGCCTCCGCCAGCCACTTCAGCAACCGGTTTCGCGCCGCCTATGGCGTGACGCCGGGCCGTTGGCGCAAGGCAGCAAATTTTTCCGGTGAATTGTAAAAACTGCGAATAGGGCACTTTTAGTGCCTATTTGTGACGCTGGCGGCTCGAAATCAACGACGCCGCGCTGGCCGTTGCTGTGCAACGCATCACGCAGAAACGGGTACGCTTTTGAGGCCGGCGGCAAGTTTCTGGCACGCCCTTCGCAAGCACTCCGAGGTTTGTTTCCCGGAGCCGCAGCATGGACCTGAATTTCATCGATCACACCAAACTGGAAGCCACCTGGGCTTACCTGACCCAGTTCGCGGTCAGCCAGGGCCTGAATTGCCTGGCCGCGCTGGCCATCCTGATCCTCGGCTGGTGGCTGTCAGCGCGGGCGGCCAGGGCCCTGCACCAGACCCTGCAGCATACGCACGTGGACGATACGCTGCGCCCGATGCTGGCGAGCATCGTCCAGTGGGTGGTGCGCGTACTGACCGTGGTCCTGGTGCTGTCGCAGTTCGGCGTGCAGACCGCCAGCATCATCGCCATGCTGGGCGCTGCCGGTCTGGCAATCGGGCTGGCATTGCAGGGCACGCTTCAGAACATCGCCGCCGGCATCATGCTGGTATTGCTGAGGCCGTTTCGCGTCGGCCAGTACATCGATGCGCAAGGCGTAGCGGGCACCGTGCGCGAGACCGGCCTCTTCATGACCGAACTGCAAACGTTCGACGGTGTATGCCTGCGCGTGCCAAACGGCAAGATCTGGGGCAGCCCGATCATGAACTACAGCGAGAACCCCACGCGCCGCATGGACATGGAGGCCACGGTGACCTTCGACAGCCCGATCCAGGCCGGCCTCGACGCGCTCAAGGCAATGCTCGATGCCGAGCCGCGCCTGCTGGAATCTCCGCGGCGTGAAGTCATGGTGGTGCGGTACAACGACCGCGGCGTCACGCTCAATGCGCGCTACTGGACGTCAAACGACGATTTCTGGAGCGTGCAGTTCGCGCTGTTCGCACAGCTCAAGTCGACCATTGAAAACGCGGGCTGCCGGATTGCGGTGCCCGTGCAGGAAGTCCACGTGCCAGATACCGCCGATTCGGAGACCGAAGGCGCGCGGATGCCAGACCACGATCGTCGACCGGCCGGGATCCGTCGCGCAAACTAGCCAGTTGACGCGCGAGGCCGTTTCGGCGCCACGCAGAAACGGGTACGCTTTCGGCACTGGCCGGGCCTTGATCAGCCGTTGATCAGGCCCTGGCCAGTGCCGCGAAGTGGCTAACCTTCGTCCGCGAACAACGAACAGGCTCCCGTTTCCGCGGTGCCCACATGCGCACGGAAGCCGCCGAACAGGTCGCGCCCAACGCCATGGCGGTTTGCCGTGAGGTCGGGCTTCTCGATCTGTCGTGCCGACCAGTCGGCATCGCTGACCATGACCGTCAGCGCGCCGGCGGGCGCGTCAACGCGCACGATATCGCCAGTACGTACCTTACCGATATCGCCCCCGGTCAACGCTTCCGGGCACACGTGGATGGCGGCAGGCACCTTGCCCGATGCGCCTGACATTCGCCCATCGGTGACCAGCGCTACGTGAAATCCACGGTCCTGCAGCAACGTCAGCGTGGGGGTGAGCTTGTGAAGCTCGGGCATGCCGCATGCCGCCGGGCCTTGCCATGGCAACACCGCCACAAAGTCGCGCTCGAGTTCGCCGCGCTTGAAGGCGGTCAATACATCATCCTGATGCAGGAATACGATGGCCGGAGCCTCGACCACCTGATGCTCGGGTTTGACAGCCGAGGTCTTGATCACGCAGCGGCCCAGTTTGCCGTCAAGCAGCTTGATACCGCCGTCCGGTGCAAACGGGTTGTCGGCGGCGCGCACGATGGTGTCGTCGAGCGACTTCTCCGGTCCGTCGGTCCACGTCAGCTTGCCCTCGCGCAGTGCCGGTTCGCGCATGTAGTCGGCCAATCCGGTCCCGACGATCGTATTCACATCGTCATGCAGCAGCCCCAGCGACAGCAGCCCGCGAATCACCATCGACAGGCCACCCGCTGCCTGGAACTGGTTCACGTCGGCCTTGCCATTCGGATAGACGCGCGCCAGCAGCGGCACGGTGGCCGACAACTCATGGAAGTCGTCCCAGGTGAGCTGGATCCCGGCTACACGTGCCATCGCAATCAGGTGCAGCGTATGGTTGGTCGAGCCGCCGGTGGCCACCAGCCCGACAACACCGTTCACGAACGCGCGCTCGTCGAGCACTTCGGCAATCGGCATATAACGCGCGCCGCCATGTACCAGCCGCAGCGCCTGACGGGCCGATTCGCGCGTCAACGCTTCACGCAGCGGGGTGCCGGGATTGATAAAGGCGGTGCCGGGCAGATGCAGGCCCATGATCTCCATGAGCATCTGGTTCGAATTGGCCGTGCCATAGAACGTACAGGTGCCCGGCCCGTGATAGGACTTGGATTCGGCATCGAGCAGGCCCTGGCGGTCGATCTTGCCTTCGGCGTAGAGCTGGCGGATGTGCGCCTTTTCATCGTTGCTCATGCCGGTGGTCATCGGACCGCCAGGTACGAACACGGCGGGCAGGTGCCCGAACGACAGCGCGCCCATCACCAGTCCCGGCACGATCTTGTCACAGACGCCCAGGTACAGCGCGCCATCGAACATCTGGTGCGACAGCGCCACGGCGGTCGCCATGGCGATCACGTCGCGCGAGAACAGCGACAGGTCCATGCCGTCCTGACCTTGCGTCACGCCATCGCACATGGCGGGCGTGCCGCCGGCAAACTGTGCGGTGCCGCCGGCCTCGAGGGCGGCTTCCTTGAGCCACTGCGGATAGGCCTGCAGCGGCTGATGCGCGGACAGCATGTCGTTGTAGGCCGACACGATGGCCAGGTTGGGCCGCTCCTGCGCCTTGAGCCGGATCTTGGCCTCATCGGGCATGGCGGCCACGGCATGGGCCAGGTTGGTACACGAGATATTGGCGCGCTCCACCTTCTGCCCGGCCATGGCACGGGTGCGGTCGAGGTAAGCCTGACGGGTAGGGGCACTGCGGGCCACGATGCGGGCCGTGACCCTTTCCAGTACGGGATGGGGCATGGGGGATCTCCTGTGAGGCGTTTTTCAGCGTAGCCGAAAAACGCGCACGCCACCGGCACGGCGGCGCCATCGTTATTGGCTATCAACCTGCTTGTGTAATGGGATCGACAAAGGCATCGACGCCGAGACCGATAGTGGGATCGATGGAAGGCACGGATGTTCCGCATCCGCCTTCGGTCACAACGCTGTCACGAAACCATCGGCACGCAGAAACGGGTACGCAAGTTCTGCCTGGCGAGGCCCGAACGTGCACAAGCGGCGGCGAGTGACGTAACATGGCCGGAACTAAAGCGCTGCCCGGCGGCACTCAATAGCTGCCGGGGGCCAATCCCCCGCAAGGAGCCCAGGGTGAGCATGCCCGATTTCGACATGGTGCTGTTTGGTGGCACCGGAGACCTGGCGCGGCGCAAGCTGCTGCCGGCACTGTTTGACGCGCACCGTTGCGGCGTACTGCATCCGTCGGCCCGTATCCTGGCCACCGGAAGCCACCCGCAGACTACCGAGCAGTACAAGGCCACGCTGGAAGACACCGTGCGCCCCGGCCTGGAGCATGCGCCGCCCGATGCGTGGGCGTCGTTCCTGGCGCGTATCTGCTACGTGCAGGCCGACGCGCGCCAGCCCGCCCACTTCGACGCGCTGGCCGAGAAGGTGCTCGCGCGCAAGCCCGAGGTGGTGGTCTGCTACCTGGCCACCGCGCCGCATATCTTTGTCCCGATCTGCGAACAGCTGGCGCGTACCGGCCTCAATACACCCAATGTGCGCGTGGTGCTGGAGAAGCCGCTCGGCCACGATCTCGATTCGTCCGAAGCCATCAATGCGGCGGTTGCGCAGTTCTTTGCCGAGGACCAGATCTACCGGATCGACCACTACCTGGGCAAGGAGTCGGTGCAGAACCTGATGGCGATCCGCTTTGGCAACGCGCTGTTCGAACCGCTGTGGCGCCGTGAATGGGTGCAGGATGTCCAGATCACGATCGCCGAGGAACTGGGCGTGGAAACGCGCGGCGACTTCTACGACCGCACGGGCGCGCTGCGCGACATGGTGCAGAACCACCTGTTGCAACTGCTGTGCATGGTGGCCATGGAGCCGCCGGCCAGCCTCAGCGAAGACGCGATCCGCGACGAGAAGATCAAGATCCTGAAAGCGCTCAAGCCGATCCGGCCGCAGGATGTGGCCGAGAAAACGGTACGCGGTCAGTACCGGGCGGGCGCCGTCGGTGGCAAGCCCGTGGTCGGCTATATCGAAGAGCAAGGTATCGCGGCGGACAGCCGTACCGAGACCTTCGTTGCCATCAAGGCCGAGATTGCCAACTGGCGCTGGGAAGGCGTGCCGTTCTACCTGCGTACGGGCAAGCGCATGCAGTCGCGCGTGGCCGAGATCGTGGTGCATTTCCGCGACGTGCCGCATGCCATCTTTCCCAAGCCGTTGGGGTTGTCGCCGCAGAACCGGCTGGTGATCCAGCTGCAGCCTGAGGAAAGCATCCGCCTGTATTTCCTGGTCAAGGAGCCGGGCGATACGCTGGAGCTCACGCCGACCTCGCTCGATCTCGATTTCGCCAACTCGTTCAAGAAACGCCGCGCGGGGGCATATGAGCGTTTGCTGCTCGACGTGATCCGCGGCCGGCTGGGCCTGTTCGTGCGACGTGACGAGCAGGTACAGGCGTGGCGCTGGGTCGAGCCGATCATCGATACCTGGGACCAGAGCACCGTGCCCCCGAAACCGTACACGGCCGGTACGTGGGGACCGGCGGCATCGTCGGCGCTGATGTCGCGCGACGGTGCGCTGTGGCACGAGGAAGTCTGAACGTCCCCCCATCGCAGAAAGCAGCCAGCACACAGCAGACAGGAGCCCCGCCATGCGCCAGTTCGAACATCCCACCGTGATGGACCAGGCCGAATCGCTGGCGATCTCGATCGGCCACGCGCTCGACCTCGTCATCAAGGCCAAGGGCTGGGCCGTGCTGGCCGTATCGGGCGGCAAGTCACCGCTGCCGATGTTCGAGCGGCTGCGCTATCGGCCGATCCGCTGGGACGCCGTGACCGTGACGCTGGTGGACGAACGCGCGGTGCCGCCCAACCACGCCGACAGTAACGGTGCGATGGTGCGCAACAACCTGCTGCGAGAAGGCGCGGGCGTGGCCGGCTGGGCGCCGTTGATCCGCGACGAAGCCGAGGCCGCGGAACCGCTGCGCGCCGTGCAGCGGCTCAACGCCTCGTTCCAGCAGCCCGATGTGGTGGTCCTGGGCATGGGCGACGATGGCCATACCGCATCGCTGTTCCCCGACGCCCCCGAGCTTCAGACCGCGTTGTCAGAACCACAGCCTGGCTACATCGTCACGCATCCATGCGTGGCACCGCATGCGCGCGTGACGCTGAACCTGGCGGCCTTGCTGGCAGCGGAGCGCATGTTCCTGGCGATCTCCGGCGAGAAGAAGAGCGAGGTGCTGGCGCGCGCGCTGGAAACCCCCACGCCATCGCTGCCGGTCGGCGTGGTGCTGGCGCGGCACCGGCGTGGCGTCGACATATTCCGTACCTGAGCCGAACCTGAGACCGATGACCCCAACCAACGGATACCCGCGACTGCTGGCCGATGTCGGCGGCACCAATGTGCGTTTCGCGCTGGAAACCTCGTCGATGCAGATTGGCGAGGTCACCGCCTACAAGGTGGCCGACTACCCGTCGCTGGAAGCGGCGATGGGCAAGTACATGCAGTCAGTTGCCGATCATGCGCAACCGCGCCATGCCGCGATCGGCCTGGCCAACCCGGTTACCGGCGACCACGTCAAGCTGACCAATCACAACTGGGCCTTTTCGATCGAACAGATGCGCCAGGCGCTGGGCTTGACCACCTTGGTCGCCATCAACGACTTCACCTCGCTGGCCCTGGCGCTGCCGTGGCTGCCCGACCAGGATCTGGTGCAAGTACGCGAGGGAGCGGCCATTGCCACGGCACCGCGCGCGCTGATTGGGCCGGGCACAGGACTGGGCGTGTCGGGACTGGTGCCCGCGCCGGGCGGTGGTGCCGTCGCGTTGGCAGGAGAGGGCGGACATATCGAACTGATGCCGGTCACCGACGACGAATGGATCGCATGGCGTGCCGCCCATGCCGAGCTCGGGCGGGTATCGGCGGAGCGCCTGTTGTCGGGCATGGGGCTGTCTCATATCCATGCCGCACTGTCCGCAGAAACGGGTACGCTTTTGTCCGAACCGCTGACCCCGGCGCAGGTCACGGACGGTGCGTTGAAGCAGAACGATGCGTTGTGCCTCCGTGCGTTCGACGCGTTCTGCGGTCTGCTCGGATCGGTTGCGGCCGACATCGCGCTGGTACTTGGCGCACGCGGCGGCGTCTATATCGGCGGCGGCATCGTGCCGAGGTTTGTCGAAGCGTTCCGTGCGTCGCCGTTCAGTGAGCGCTTTGGCGCCAAGGGCCGCATGAGCCGGTATCTGGCCGATATCCCGGTCTTTGTGATCACGGCCGACTATCCGGCCTTGCCTGGTCTGGCGCGGGCGCTGGCAGACCGGCTCGAAGGCGACATGCGCCACGCCTCACCCTGATTCCCCACGAACATGCGAGTACTGCTGGTTGAAGACGACGCCATGATTGGCGAAAGCGTGAAGGTGGCGCTGCGCCAGGAAGGTTTTACGGTCGATTGGGTGACCGATGGCGATGCAGGGCTCGACGCTGCTTCGGACCAGCATGGCCCGCGCGCCGATGGCGGCTATGACCTGGTGTTGCTGGACCTCGGCCTGCCGCGCCGCTCAGGGCTCGATGTCCTGAAGGCGCTGCGCGCGCGCAATGTGCGCACGCCAGTGCTGATCGTGACCGCGCGCGATGCCGTGGCGGACCGCGTGGCGGGGCTCAATGCCGGTGCGGACGACTACGTGATCAAGCCGTTCGACCTGCAGGAACTGGTGGCGCGCATGCATGCGATGGCCCGCCGGGCCGAAGGCCGCGCGGAGCCGGTGCTGCGCTATGGCGACATCGTGCTCAACCCCGCCACGCGCGAAGCCACGCATGCCGGCGCGCCGGTGCGACTGTCGGCGCGCGAGTACGCGCTGCTGTCCGCACTGATGGCCCGGCCCGGCAAGGTGTGGTCGGTGCCGCAACTGCAGGAACGGCTCTACGGCTGGGACGACGAAGTCGGCAGCAACACGGTGGAAGTCTATATTCACGCGCTGCGCCGCAAATTTGGCACGGCGCTGATCCGGAATATCCGTGGCGTTGGCTACCTGATGCCGCAACTGGACGACAAGGCGGCGGATCACGCGAAAGGAACAGCGGACTGATGCGCTCGATTCAACGTACGCTGCTGTGGTGGCTGGCCGCCGGCCTGGCCGCGGGTATCGCCGTGGCCACGGTCCTGATCTATGGGCAGGCGCGGCAGGAAGCCAATGCCCTGTTCGACTACCAGATGAAACAGATGGCCGCCGCGCTGCCAAGCCAGTTCTCGGCACCGGTTGCGCCGCCGTTCGACCCTGGCAGCCCGGTGGGCGCGGACCTGCTCCACGCCGACGAGGACGTGGTCATCCATATCTGGGATGGCACGGGCCGCAGCCTCTATCTGTCGCACTCGCATCCCGTGCTGCCGCCGCGTGCCGAGCTGGGCTTCACCGATGCACGTACCGAATCGGGCGAATGGCGCATCTACAGCGTCCAGCTTGGTCCGGCAGTGGTGCAGATCGCCCAACCACTGAGCGCGCGCCGCACGCTTGCCGCACATATGGCATTGCGCACCGTGGCGCCGCTGCTGTTGCTGTTGCCGTTGCTGGGCTGGCTGGTATGGCTGGCGGTCGGGCGCGGCTTGCGGCCGCTGCGTGAAATTGCCGCCGAAGTCCGTGCGCGCGATGCCAACACGCTGGCGCCGCTGGCCGTGCGCGACATGCCCGACGAGATTGCGCCGCTGTCCGCCGCGCTGAATCAGCTATTGGCGCGTCTGTCGCATGCGATCGACACCCAGCGCGCATTCGTGGCCGACGCCGCGCATGCATTACGTACGCCGCTGACGGCGCTGCAGTTGCAGGCACAACTGGTGGAGCGTGCGGAAACGTCGGAGGCGCGTCAGGCAGCGGTCGGCCAATTGCGACAGGGGCTGGAACGGCTCACCCATCTGGTGACGCAACTGCTGACGCTGGCGCGGCAGGAACCCGGCGCCGCGCCACCGCCGCATGAGCCGGTGAACCTTCGCGCGCTGGCTGGCCAGGTGGTGGCAGACATGTCGCAAGCGGCCATCGACCGGGATATCGACCTTGGCATCGAAGACTCCGGCACCCAGGGCCCGGTCACGATTCGTGGCGACGCCGATGCGCTGCGCATCCTGCTGACCAACCTTATCGACAACGCGCTGCACTACATTCCCCGCGGTGGACGTGTTGACGTGCTGGTGGCGCATACCGCCGCAGGCATCGAGCTCGCGGTGACCGACAACGGCCCGGGCATTCCGGCGGCCGAACGTGCGCGCGTGTTCGACCGCTTCTATCGCGTACCCGACGCGCCCACTGGTGGCAGTGGCCTGGGACTGGCCATCGTTGCCGAAGTGGCGCAATCTCATGGCGCACGCGTCGCGCTCGAAGACGCAACGCCCGGCTTGCGTGTGCGCGTGACGTTCCCGCTGGTCGGTTAGCCCACTGGCGCCAGCAAGGGCTCGCCGCGGAAATGACGGCGCGCGTTTTCCATGAACTGGTTGACCGAGGCCAGCACGGCCTCGGGCGACCAGCCGGCCACGTGCGGTGTCAGCACGACGTCGCGGCAATCGAACAATTCGGCCGGTGGGGCCGGTTCGCTCTCATAGACGTCCAGGCCCGCACCGCCGAGTTCGCCGGCACGCAAGGCATCCGCCAGCGCTGCGGTGTTGACCACGCTACCGCGCGAAATATTCACCAGATAACCGGCAGGTCCAAGCGCGCGCAGCACCGCTGTATCGACCATATGGCGCGTTGCGGCGCCGCCCGGCGTGGCAATGACCAGGTAATCGGCCCATTGCGCCAGCGAGATCAGGTCGGCGAAATACTGGAATGGCACATCGTCGCGCGCGCGGCGGTTGTGATAGCCAATTTCAAGATCGAAACCCTGACCACGTTGCGCAATGCGTCGGCCGATGGTGCCCAGTCCGACGATGCCAAGGCGCTTGCCTGACAGGTTCGGCGGCAGCGGCAGGGCGTTGCGCCAGACCCCATCGCGCGTGGCGCGATCGAGCATCGGCACGCGGCGCACGGCGGCCAGCAGCAGCGCCATCGCGTGGTCCGCCACGCAACTGTCGTTGGTGCCGGCGCCGTTGCCCACGGCAATGCCACGCGCCTTGCAGGCAGCGATATCGATGTTCTCGTAGCCGGCGCCCAGCGCGCAGACCAGTTCCAGTTCCGGCATCGCAGCGATCTCGGCAGCCGTAATGCCGGTGGTGCCGTTGCTCAACACGGCCCGGAACGAGCTGCCGTTGCCGGCGATGGCCTGGGTGCGTGCTTCGCGCGTGGGAGCGTAGTGGACGTCGTAATGTTCGGAGACAAGGGCGAGGTGGTCCGGTTCGAGCTGAACCAGGACAAGCAGGGCGGGCTTCATGCGTGACAGCGAGACGAGGAGTTATTTTTTAGAGGAGAGGTCGGTCGGGCCGACACCGCATTCTATGCCGACTGATGCATCTACGCAGAAACGGGTACGCTCGGCGATTTTTCGCTGGGTCGATCACGCAGAAATGGGTACGCTTTGGGCGTTGTGATGCCCGATTCGGTGTTCTCCCCTCTCCCGCGCGCGGGAGAGGGGCGGGGGAGAGGGTCAGCGCATCAACGACCAACCACGCCTGAACAATGCTCATGTCCACACCCACACGCCGCTGGCTCCCCGCCCCCGACACCTGGCAATACCACCTGCTGCTTGGCGCTGCCGGCATGCTGGTACTTGGCCCGCTCGGTGGTATCGCCGCGGCCTACATGAACTTCTCGCTGGGCTTCTTTGTCGGCGGGCAGGTCCTGGCCGGCATCCTCGGCTCGGCAGTCACCGCGGGTTACGGTGCGGCCGGCCGTCACGGCGCCAACTACATCCAGACCGCGGCGGCATCGGTGGCCGGCATGGGTGGCATGGCGGTGATCATCCAGGCAATGGGCTGGCTCGGCATGGACCAGCCCCCGCTGTGGCAACTGATCGGCTACATGCTCTGCATCGGCATGTACGGCGTAGGGGTCGGCATGCTCTACACCCCGCTGCTGGTGGACCGCATGCAGTTGACGTTCCCATCCGGCCTGGCTGTGGCCAATATCCTGCGGGCGCTGACCGATCCCGTGCTGCTGCGCCGTTCGATTGCCCGGCTGGCCGGCGGCATGGGGCTTGGCGTGCTGGCCAGTGTTGCCGCCACACGCATCGCCTGGCTCGGGGCGATCGACTTGTCAGCGTCGACGTTCGGCGCGGGCATGATCGTAGGCGCGCGCATTGGCGTCGCGGCATTGGTCGGGGGGCTGGCGGGATGGGCGCTGACGCCGTACTTCGTATCGATTGGCTGGCTGTCGCCGGGCGATCCCTATCGCAAGATCACGTTCCTGTTTGCGCTGGGCATGATCATGGGCGCCGCAGTAGTGGATGTGCTGCTGTTGCTTGCCAAAACCCTGCAGCGCTCGCGACAGGCGGTGGCACGCGGTACGGCATCGATGCCGCAGCGATGGATCGTGGCGTGGGTCATCGTTTGGGGGCTGGCCGTGGTTGGCACCGGCGCCGCATGGTTCGGCCAGCCGATCGGCTACCAATTGATGGCCGTGCTGCTGGTGCTGGTCTTCGCGCTGGTCAACGGCATCTCGGTCGGCATGGTCGATCAGAACCCGATTTCCTCGGCCTTCGTGCTGACCGTGATCCTGATGGCTGCGCTGGGTTTGCGACAGCCACACGTCGGCCTGATTGCGGCGACCGTGCTGCTGGTGTCTACCGCCGAAGCGTGCGACATGCAGCAAGACCGCTCCACTGGCTGGCGGCTCGGCACCGACCGCATGGTGCAATTCGGCTACCAGGTCAGCGGTATCGTGGCCGGCGCGATCCTGGCGGTGCTGCTGGCACGGCTATTCATGGATGCCTATCCGGTCTTGCGCCTCGACCAGACGATCTTGCCCGCCGACCAGCAACCGGCCCGCTGGACATCGGCGATGACCTACAAGATCGTCGGCGCGCTGCGTAGCATGACCGAGGATCGGCCATATCAGCGCCTGGCCGTGTGGATCGGGCTCGCCATTGGCCTGGTGACCGAGATCTTGCGCAAGTCTATCCGCGCATCGGCGCGCTACCGCAGCTTTGCGGAACAGAGCCGTACCGGCAGGACATGCGACTTCGTGCTCGACGCCGTGATCCTGCCATCGCCCTACGCCTCATCGTTCGGGGGCTTCGTGAACTTGCCGGCAACCATGTGGATGGCGGCAGGCGGGGTGCTGGCCAGCGTGGTGGAAAGCCGGCCGCGCCCTGCAGCGAAGGATGCCGCATTGCCCGAAGACATGAGCACGACGTCGCTGATTGGCGGAGGACTGATCGCGGGCGATGCGCTGGCCGCGCTCGGCTTTGGTATCGCCGGGCTGATGGCTGCCGTCAGCTAAGAGCTCGGGCAAAGTTTCAGATCACGGGCATCGACGCATTGGGTGGCTTGCGCGCCAGCAGGCCGGAGAGCTTTTTCAATGCCATCGACAACTGCGCGCGCTCGGGCACGCCACCCAACGAGATGCGAATGGCATTGGGTGGCGCGGACCCTTCGTAGAACACATCCGATGCCGTGACGCGCAGCGCCTCGTCGCGCGCCGCACGACTGAAGCCTTCCGACGACCAGTAGCTCGGCAACGGATGCCAGACATGGATACCTGACGGCGCGTACGGCCCCGATGCGGTCAGCCATTGCCGTGCAATCTGCTGACGCGCCGCAGCCTCGGCGCGAATGCCCGCCAGCAACTCGGCGGCCGAGCCATCGCGAATCCATTGCGTTGCCAATGCGGTGGACAGTGGCGACGCCATCAGCGTGAGGGCACGCAAGGCGCCCAGGATCGACTCCTGTATGTCGCGGTCGGGCGCCACCACATAGGCGGTACGTAGCCCAGGGCTCAGGCATTTCGACAGCGTGGCGATATAGACCGTCTGCGCGGGTGCGATGGCCGCCAACGGTGGCGGTGCATCGGGCGTCAGCAACCAGTACGGATCGTCTTCCACGATCAGCACGCCGTGTTGACTGGCGATGCGGGCGATGTCGCGACGGCGTGCCTCGGGCATCGTCTGCGTGGTCGGGTTCTGCAGCGTCGGGTTCAGGTAGACCAACTGTACATTGCGTTCACGACAGGCCGCGTCGAGCGCATCGGGCCGCATGCCATCGTCATCGACCGCAATCGTCACGACTTGCCGGCCGAGTTCGGCTGCCGCGGCACGAACGCCGGGGTAGATCAGCGGCTCCGCCGCAATGGCGGCACCAGGTGACGTCCGACACAGCATCAGCGCAGCCAGCGCTGACTGTGCGCCTGGACTGGCCACAACGCGGTCATGCACGACTTCGCCCAGCATCGGCGCGAGCCATTGTGCGCCCGCCGCGCGATCCGGCATGGTGCCGCCGCCAAGCTGATACGTCATCAGCAGGCTCGCATCGGCGCGCAGCGTGACCTGTGCGAGTCCGCGCCGCAACATGTCGTCGAAATTGATGCCTTCAGGCGGCGGTGGGACATTCATGCTCAGGTCCACCGCCTGCGCCAGTTCGAAGGCGGGCGCGGCGATAAACGTGCCCAGCGACCCGCGAGGCTCCACCAGTCCGCGCCGCCGCGCTTCGGCCAATGCGCGCGTGACCGTGGTCAGGTCAACCCCGAACAGTGCCGCCAGCTCACGCTGTGGTGGCAGCCGATCGCCGGGCGACAGCCGGCCGTTCGCCATGGCGTGTTCGATCAAAGTGGCGATCTGGATATAGCGCGGACCGGCAGACGGGGCGAACTCGGCAATCCAGTCCGGTTTGCTGGTCGCAGATAACGTTGTAGGCAAGACAAGCCTCATCTTGTATGGATTTTGTCTTACCTTAGCATGCCGCGCAGATCAGGCAAATCCATACAAATACCGGGATTTTGGCCTGTGCCCCCTCTACGAAGGTGTTTGATATGCGCAAGCAAGCTGCCGGCCCGGGACGCGAGCGTCGGCGATACCCCCCATCCCTCCTGTTTCTGTTATCCCCGAAAGCATGGCTCTATGCCGTGACCGGTTTGATTCCGTTGATGCTGTCCGGCTGTTCGTGGGATCTGATGAACCCGAGCGGCTCGATCGGCGTGCAAACGCGCAACCTGATCGTGCTGGCCACGGCGGTGATGCTGCTGGTGGTCGTCCCCGTGATCATCCTGACCCTGGTGTTTGCGTGGCGCTATCGCGAGTCCAATACCAAGGCCGAATACGCTCCGCGCTGGGCGCACTCTACAAAAATCGAAGTGGTGGTGTGGGGCATCCCGATCGTGATCGTGGTGATGCTGGCCGTGATCATCTGGGATACCACGCACAAGCTCGACCCCTTCCGTCCGCTTGAATCGAAGGTGGCGCCGCTGGAAGTGGATGTGGTGGCGCTCGACTGGAAGTGGTTGTTCATCTATCCCCAGTACGGCGTGGCGTCGTTGAACGAACTGCCGATCCCGGTGGGTACGCCGATCAATTTCCGCATCACCGCCGAGTCGACCATGAACGCGCTGTTCATCCCCCGACTGGGCAGCATGGTCTATGCGATGAGCGGCATGCAGACCAAGTTGCATCTGATTGCTGACGAGACCGGCGTGTTTGAGGGCCGCTCGGCTGCGTACAGCGGTGCCGGTTTCTCCGACATGCATTTCAGGACCATCGCCACGTCGCGCGCAGAGTTCGACGCGTGGATCGCACGTGCACGTTCATCGGGCAATACGCTCGACGAAGCCGCATACCGCAAGCTCGAACAACCGAGCAGCAAAGACCCGGTCACCGTCTACGCCGCGGTCTCGCCGCGCCTGTTCCAGGGCGTGGTCGATCAATACATGGCTGGCAACAGCGAGATCTGCCGTGCCGACAGCCCGGTGACCCTACGTGCGGCACTGCCGCCGCTGCCCGAGTCGCAAGCGGGCGCGATGGAGCAATAAACAATGTTTGGAAAACTGTCTCTCGACGCCATCCCACTGCATGAGCCCATCATCCTGGGCACGCTGGTGGTGGTCATGCTCGGTGGCGCGGCACTGCTCGGCGCCATCACCTACTACCGCAAGTGGCAATACCTGTGGACCGAGTGGATCTGCTCGGTGGATCACAAGCGCATCGGCGTGATGTACATCATCATGGCGCTGGTGATGCTGCTGCGCGGGTTTGCCGATGCCATCATGATGCGCATGCAGCAGGCCATTGCCGTGGGCGAAGCCACCGGCTACCTGCCACCGCACCACTACGACCAGATCTTCACCGCGCATGGCGTGATCATGATCTTCTTCGTGGCCACGCCGTTCATTCTTGGTCTGATGAACGTGATCGTGCCGCTGCAGGTTGGCGCACGCGATGTGGCCTATCCGTTCGTGAACTCGCTGAGCTTCTGGATGTCGGCGATGGGCGCGGTGCTGGTGATGATGTCGATGTTCGTCGGCGATTTCGCTGCGACCGGGTGGGTCGCGTATCCACCGCTCAGTGGGCTCGGCTACAGCCCAACTGTTGGCGTGGACTACTACATCTGGGCCTTACAGATATCCGGGCTAGGCACCACGCTGACCGGCATCAACTTTATCGTGACGATCCTGCGCATGCGTGCGCCGGGCCTGAACCTGATGAAGATGCCTGTGTTCACCTGGACCGCACTGATCACCAACATCCTGATCGTCGCCATCTTTCCGGTGTTGACCGCCACGCTGGCCTTGCTCACAGCCGACCGCTACCTGGACATGCATTTCTTTACCAGTGAGCTCGGCGGCAACGCCATGATGTATGTGAACCTGATCTGGATCTGGGGCCACCCTGAGGTCTACGTGCTGATCCTGCCGTGTTTCGGCGCGTTCTCGGAAATCATCGCCACGTTCTCGCGCAAGCCGTTGTTCGGATACACGTCGATGGTGTATGCCACGTCGTCGATCGGGGTGCTGTCGTTCTTCGTCTGGCTGCACCACTTCTTCACGATGGGTTCGGGTGCCAGCGTCAACGCGTTCTTCGGGATCATGACTTCGATCATCTCGATTCCCACCGGCGTGAAACTGTTCAACTGGTTGTTCACGATGTATCGCGGCCGCATCCGCTTTCATTCGTCGACGCTGTGGACCATCGGCTTCATGTGCACGTTCGCGGTGGGCGGCATGACCGGCGTACTGTTGGCAATTCCCGGCGCGGACTTCGTGCTGCATAACAGCCTGTTCCTGATCGCCCACTTCCATAACGTGATCATTGGCGGCGTGGTGTTTGGCTGCCTGGCCGCCATGACGTTCTGGTTCCCCAAGGTGTTTGGCTTCACGCTGAACGAATTCTGGGGCAAGGTGGCGTTCTGGTGCTGGCTGATTGGCTTCTACCTGGCCTTCATGCCGCTCTATGCGCTCGGTCTGCAAGGCATGACGCGCCGCATGAACCATTACAACAACCCCGACTGGCAACCGTACCTGATCGTTGCGCTGGTTGGCGCGGTCATTATCGGTTGCGGCATCCTTGCGATCCTGTGGCAGCTCTTTGTCAGCGTGCGCGACCGCGACCAGAACCGCGATCTCAGTGGCGATCCATGGGATGGCCGCAGCCTCGAATGGGCCACTGCATCGCCGGCACCGTTCTATAACTTTGCACACGTGCCGCAGATCACGTCGCTCGAACAACATTGGGACGACAAGGAAGCGGGCCGTGCCTATGTACAACCCGCGCAGTACGAGGACATCCACATGCCGCGTAATACGTCGGCAGGGTTCCTCGTGTCGGCATTCGGGCTGGTGTTCTGCTTCGGCTTTGTCTGGCACATCTGGTGGATGGTGGGCTTCGGACTGGCCGCGATGATCTTCACATTTATCGCGCGCGCCTATGACCGCGATGTGGACTACTACGTGCCTGCGGCCGAAGTCGAACGCATTGAACGCGCGCGCTTCCAGCAACTGAAGGCGGCCAACTGATCATGACGACAACTTTCAAACTGCGCGCGGATGCAGCAGTGACGATAGATGCGGTCGACGTACCACATCAACACGACCACGCCGCGCATGACGACCATGCGCATCACGCCGAGACCAACCTCAAGCTCGGCTTCTGGCTCTACCTGATGAGTGACTGCCTGATCTTTGCGGTGCTATTCGCAACGTTCGGCGTGCTCGTCAATAACACCGCCGGTGGCCCCGATGGTCGCGAGCTGTTCGACCTGCGCTTTGTGCTCGGCGAAACAGTGCTGCTGCTGACCAGCAGCCTGACGTTCGGCGTGGCGATGCTCAAGCTGCAGGAAGGCAAGGGCAATGCTAACGAGGTAATCCGCTGGATGGTGCTGACGTTCGCGCTCGGCGCGGCGTTCGTCGGCATGGAGATCTTCGAGTTCCGCGAACTGCTGCACGAAGGCGCAGGACCGAACCGCAGCGCCTATCTGTCGGCGTTCTTCATGCTGGTGGGCACGCATGGTTTGCACGTAAGCGCAGGCTTGCTGTGGATTATCGTGATGGTCAACCAGATCCAGGTGTTCGGACTCGATGCCGTGGTGCGCCGCCGACTGGCCTGCCTGAGCCTGTTCTGGCATTTCCTCGACCTGGTCTGGATCTGCGTGTTCACCATTGTCTATCTGCGGGAGTTTCTCTGATGTCGTCACATGGCAGTCTGCGCAGCCACCTGACCGGCTACGCGCTATCGCTGGTACTCACCTTCGTGTCGTTCGGCGCCGTCATGACGCAGGCGGTGCCGCCACGCATCGGCCTGGCCCTGATCGTCGCGCTCTGCGGCGTCCAGCTTCTGGTGCAACTGGTGTTCTTCCTGCACCTGGGCGCGCGCAAAGGACAACGCGGCAACACCGCGATCTTCGCATGCACGGTGTTCCTGATCGTGATCGTCGTATCGGGATCGTTGTGGGTCATGCATAACGCAAACCTGAACATGATGCCAATGCAGTCCATGCCGACCGGCGCACGCTGAGGTTTTGCTCCCCTCTCCCGCACGCGGGAGAGGGGCCGGGGGAGAGGGCCTGAGTTTCAAATCGCGACGTGTCCAAGCTTGACCCGCCGACCCTCTCCCCCGCCCCTCTCCCGCAAGCGGGCGAGGGGAGACAACCAACGGCACATCAAAGTCCCTCAAAAATGATGCCGCATCCCAACCATCACACCCACCCGGGTACTGCTGCTGACATCAGTAACCGGGGTCCCCGCCCAATACTCGGTCTCACGCCCCACAGTACCGCCGCGCGCGTGCACCACATCAGTCTCGAGATACAAACTCGTACGCTTTGAGAACGCATAGTCGGCTACAAACGCCACACTATCGGCATTGCCACCACCCAGATGCACCGGTGTGTCCTGGAACTGCGTCGTGACATCCCCAGCCTGCTGGTAGCGGTAGTACGCGCCCGACAGATGCAGCGCCGGCGTCAGCTGATATCCAAGTCCAACAAACGAGATGTTGTAGCGTGCATCGTTCGCGGACTCGCGGCGACCCATATGGCCAACATAGGCGGTTGCCTTGCCGATGACATACGAACCACCCACCGAATAATTGCGCACCGTGTTGCTGCCATCGTCGCTGCGGCGCTGGTCATATGCCACGCCAAGCGCCAATGCGCCTTGCTGGTACTTCACACCGCCACCGAGCGTGGTTCCGTGGTTCATGCTGCCAGCCTGCTCGCCGGCGCCATAGTCGAGCTGCACCGAGAACGGACCAACCGTGCGCTGATAGACGATGCTGTTGTTGATGCGGTAATCCTGGAAGAAGATATCCCCACCGATGTAAAGCGGATCAGACCAGAAGTTGCCCCAGCCCTGGTCGAGCGGATCAAAAGCCCAGCCGATATTGTTGAGCGCGTTGTACTGGCGGCCGAACGTCAGGCTGCCCCAGTCTCCGCTCAGCCCGACCCACGCCTGGCGTCCAAAGAACGAGTTGTAGGCAGTGCGCCCGTCATCGCTGTTGAAGCCGCTTTCGAGCTGGAAGATGGCATGGTTGCCACCGCCCAGGTCTTCGCTGCCCTTGAGCCCAAAGCGGCTGCCGACCATGCCGCCCGAAACCAGGCCCAGTTGATCATGATGGCGGGCGTCGACGTTCGACGTATAGCGCACCGCCGAGCTGACGATGCCATACAGGGTTACGCCAGGGTCGGCGTAAGCAGCGCAAGGCAACAGCCCGGCCGCAAGCAGCCAAAGGCTGGCTGGTCTCTTCACGAGTTTTCCTCCGGAATACGGATCCACCCGGCGCGCGCAAGCACCGGCTAGGGTCGGTTCAGGCAAACACCTGAGGGGTTCCAGTCCCGCGCGGGAGTCCTTCGCAGAAGGGCACGCAGGGCGTTATCCGGGATGCGCGCGGCAAGCGGCGCAGTGCCTGGATCGAGGGTCGAAGTCTGTTGGCGAATGCTGTGAGCAAGCACAGGCAAGCCGGGGGGCGGGGCGCACAGGCCCTGAAGGGTATCCGCCGGCACCCACTTCGACAGTGGCGGTGGCCGGTGTGCCTGAAAAGGCAGAAAGTGACCGTGCCCGGCGCGGCGGAACGGCGTAGTTTACCGCATCAAACGTTGATCACTCAAATTGTGATGTATCGGGTGGGAATAGTCGCCAGCTTTCGAATGTTTTCGATGTCGTTCGTGCTGCCCTGTCAGTAGCCTTCTTCAAGAGAGGTTCCTCCCCCAGGCCTCTCGTCTGCAAATCGTGGCCTTACCTGACCCAAGGCCACGGTATTTCTCTTGTCCCTGGGCTGTACCGGATGCAGTCCAGGGCTTTTTTCGTAAGCGAACAAAGTCGATACGATGGCTAAGCCCTGAGTCCGTGCTCAAGCGCGTAATTGAACAATTCGGAGTCGTTCTTCACCCCGAGCTTGCGCATCGCGCTGTGCTTCTGGGTGCTAACAGTGTTGATACTGCGATGCAGATACCTGGCAACCTCTGATGTGGTCATGCCCCCCACATAGAGCCGTACCACTTCCATCTCACGAGGGCTAAGTATCTTGATCGCGCTATCGATCGGCGCCGCAATCTCGAGCTTCGCAATTTCCCTTTGCACAGAGGAACCCAGGTGGGCACGTCTCTGAAATGCCGCGACGACCGCCGCGGCCAGTTCGCGCATATCGTCGCGCTTGTTAAGAATGCCAAGCGCGCCAGCTTTCCGCATGCTGGTCATCAATCCGGGATTCTCCAGCATGGTGAGCACCACGACGCGCACGCCCGGGAACTTCGATCGAATGGCATTGAGCATCACCAAGCCATCCGGCGCCGATGGAAAGGGCATCGAGAAATCGGTGACAAGCACATCGCAGTCGACCTTGGCCAGATTCTCCATCAAGGCGTGAGGATTGGTCGCTTCGGCCACAACAGTAAAACCCAGGTTTCTGCACAACGTCTCGCGGACGGCGAACACGATAAGCGGATGATCGTCGGCAAGCATGACGCGTATGGTTGTCATAGGGTCTTCGCAGCAGTGTCGTGAATTGAACGTGGGCAGACGGAGTGGAATTTACTCCGGAAGCGAAGTCACGCGTGCACACGCTGGCATGTCGTTATATCGGATCGCAAAGACGCAATCTGCAAAGACAGAGCGATTCAGAATCAGCCATATCAGACACTGCAAATTGACCGGTGCCGGATATAGGGTCGCTGGAATTTAGAAGTCCTTCTATTACCGCATCAAACCGCATTTCTTACGATTCCATGTAAGGAATCGCTAAAGCCGTCCGGGTCAGACAGAACCGAGATACCGCAGCGTGGCAGCCTTCTAAAGAAGATGGCACTACGCGGCCCCCGCCTTCCCAGCTACTGAGATCCAGCTGACTCAACGTCACACGGCATCTCGTTCCGCGTGGCCCTATGCCGGCGGATTCTTATCCAAATAGTTTCGGAATTCATCATGAACAAGAATCGGTATCGTCGCGTTTTTAGTAAGCGCCTGGGCATGCTTGTGGCTGTCGCGGAGAACGTCAAGAGTCAGGGCAAGCAACCTGGTGAAGCCAGCCCTTCCAATGCAGGCACGCAGGTTGGCGTAGTCTCTGCCATGACCGCCGTTGCATTAGCATTATTTACATTGGATGTTGGCCAGGTCTTCGCACAAGCACTGCCAACCAATGGCAACGTTGTAGCAGGTCAGGCAACGATCTCGCAGCCCAACGGCAACACCATGAACATCGATCAAGGCAGCCAACGTGCCGTGATCGACTGGAACGCGTTCAATATCGGCAAGGGCAATACGGTTCAATTCAACCAACCCAACGCCAACGCACAGGCACTGAACCGCATCACCGGTGGTCTGCCTTCCAATATTCAAGGTTCCCTGCTGGCCAACGGCCAGGTGCTGATCCAGAACGCCAATGGCGTGCTGTTCGGGCAGGGGTCGGTGGTGAACGTCGGATCGCTGCTTGCCACTACCAAGTCCATCGATGCCAACGCCTTTATGGCCGGCAATCCGCTGGCGCTGAGTTCAACCGGTACCAACGCCGGTGTGATCAACGAAGGCAACATTAATGCGCAAGGCTTCGTCACCTTAATGGGCGACCAGGTCCGCAACAGTGGTTCCATCTCGACCGCCAATGGCGGTCAAGTCATTTTGGCCGCAGGCGACAGCGCCACCGTCGCGCTGCCGAACGGCCAGGGCATCTCCCTGGTACTGACAAATGCCACCGCCAATGCGCTGGTGGAAAACAGCGGCAACATTCACGCTCAGGACGGCACAGTGCTGCTGACCGCGCGTGGCTCGAATACGCTGCTCAATACAGTAGTGAACCTGTCGGGCGTGGTGCGTGCGGGTACGGTGGTTGCGGATGCGGGCAAGACTGGTGATGTCACGCTGACCGGCAACGTCGACGTATCGAACACGGCAGCCGGTGGCAAGGGCGGCACAGTGGTGCTGTCAGGCGATCGCGTGGGCATGTTCGGCAACGCCGAGATCAACGCCAAGGGCGATGCAGAAGGCGGCAAGGTGGTATTGGGCGGTGACAGCCTGAACAAGCTGACCGGCACCCAGGCCCAGAAGATGCTGCAGGACGGCGTGGCCTTCGCCACGTTCACGCAAGTGGATGCGGGCGCCAGGATCGATGCCGGCGCATTGAATGGCGACGGCGGCTTCGTCGAAACCTCAGGCCATAACCTCAATGTGCAAGGCACGGTCACCGCGGCAGCACCGAATGGCAAGGCCGGCCATTGGCTGATTGACCCGACGGATATCACGATCAGCACTGGCACCGATGCAGGCTACAACGGCACCGTGTCCAACGGTTTCCAGGGCACCGGCAATAGCGCAACGGTGCGCAATACGTCGATCAATGACGCTTTGAACGCTGGCACGGACGTCACGATTACCACAGCGAGCTCCGGCACGGCTACGGGCAATATCGTTCAGCAATCGGGTGCGGATATTAGCAAGACGGCTGGTGGTGCGGCGAATCTGACGCTGGCGGCCAATGGCAGCATTACGCTGAATGGAAATATTACTTCGACGTCGGATCGGTTGAATCTGAATTTGACCGCGGCGATGGGAGGGAATGATGGTCAGGTTAATCAAGCTGCCAATGCCACCATTTATCTGAACGGCGGCGCTATTCAGGCTTTTGCCAATACTACAGGAAGTTCAAGAGGCGCCATCTTATTCGGCGGAAATTTGACCGTAGGAAGTGGGTTAATTTCCGGGCATGGCAACCAGGGTGACGGTGTGGCGATACTTAAAGAATTAAAAAAAAATGGAGTTGGACGTCTTGAAATAAACGGGACGTCGACTACTGAGCATGGAGTGAAAATCTTTGGATTAAATGTTTCGGACGATGGTTCCGTAGATATTAGTGGAGCAAGCTCAAATAGCATAGGCGCCAGAATCATAGGTGAACTTAGGGTATCGGGGAATAGCGTGACCAGCATCTCGGGAACTTCACAGAGCAGCATCGCTACTTGGCAGTATGGTTCCCTTAATGTTGCCGAGAACGCGACCCTGAACATTACGGGAAGATCGTCTTCCTCACACGGTGTTTGGCTCCAGGTTTTTGGCAACCTCGCAAAGATTGAAAGAAATGGGGTCGTCAATGTACTCGGTACTACAGGTGGGGGCGATGGAGCGATGGGGGTCGGCTTCCGATATCCATTGGAAATCGCCAATGATGGTCAGTTGAACGTAGTTGGCGATGCAGCTAGAGGTGGTAATGGCGTGTATCTGGCGGACACTGGTGGGCTAAATCTCGCAGGCAACGGTGGCGTCAATATAACCGGAACAGCGGTTGACGGAAATGGTGTGGACTTGCGGGGACCAGTCAATGTAGCCGGCAATGGTGCGCTGAGCATCCACGGCTGTTCAACTAACGGGGCCGGCGTAAGGCAGACCGACCACGCAAACAGTAGTTGGCGAATCGGGGGCAATGGTGCCGTCGACGTAACCGGTACCTCCGTCAACGGTGATGGGGTGACGCTCAATGGAAAGATTGAACTGTTGGGAAATGGAAGTCTGAATGTCAGTGGCGACACCATCAATGGGCGTGGAACGGGGCAAGGCGGCAACGGTACGCTCGACGTCGGTGGAAACGGCTCCGTCAACATCTCAGGAAACTCGACCAATGGCACCGGTGTAGATATCGATGGCCGTATCAATACTGGCGGTAACGGCTCGACCAACATCTCAGGCAACACCGGAAACGGCACAGGCGTCGATAGCGGCAATGGCACGATCAATACCCGCGATAACGGCTCCACCAACATTTCTGGCAACACCGGTGGCGGCACCGGCGTCGATAACGGCAACGGCACGATCGGTACCCGCGATAACGGCTCGACCAACATTTCTGGCAACACCGGCAACGGTACGGGTGTAGATAACGGTAACGGCACGATCAACAACCGCGATAACGGTTCGACCAACATTTCTGGCAACACCGGCAATGGCACGGGCGTCGATAACGGCAACGGTACGATTGACACCGACGGCAATGGCTCGACGAACATCTCGGGGAACACCGGATACGGCACGGGCGTCGATAACGGCAACGGCACGATCAATACCCGCGATAACGGCTCGACCAACATTTCTGGCAACACCGGTAGCGGCACCGGCGTCGATAATGGCAACGGCACGATCGGTACCCGCGATAACGGCTCGACCAACATTTCTGGCAACACCGGCAACGGTACGGGTGTAGATAACGGTAACGGCACGATCAACAACCGCGATAACGGTTCGACCAACATTTCTGGCAACACCGGCAATGGCACGGGCGTCGATAACGGCAACGGTACGATTGACACCGACGGCAATGGCTCGACGAACATCTCGGGGAACACCGGAAACGGCACGGGCGTCGATAACGGCAACGGCACGATCAACACCCGCGATAATGGCTCGACCAACATTTCCGGCAACACCGGCAACGGCACGGGCGTAGATAACGGCAATGGCACGATTGGCACCCGCGATAACGGCTCGACCAACATCTCGGGCGAAAGCGGAAACGGCACCGGCGTCGACAACGGTAACGGCACGATCGGCACTCACGGCAACGGTTCGACCAACATTTCTGGCAACACCGGGAACGGCACGGGCGTCGATAACGGCAATGGCACGATCGACACTGACGGTAACGGCTCGACGAACATCTCGGGCAACACCGGCAACGGCGCGGGCGTCGATAACGGGAACGGCACGATCAACACTCGCGATAA
>NZ_DBHKYV010000055.1:28115-48282 GCF_057315035.1 Cupriavidus sp.
ACGGCAACGGTTCGACCAACATTTCTGGCAACACCGGGAACGGCACGGGCGTCGACAACGGCAATGGCACGATCGACACCGACGGCAATGGCTCGACGAACATCTCGGGCAACACCGGCAACGGCACCGGCGTCGATAACGGGAACGGCACGATCAACACTCGCGATAACGGCTCGACCAACATCTCGGGCGAAAGCGGAAACGGCACCGGCGTCGACAACGGTAACGGCACGATCGGCACTCACGGCAACGGTTCGACCAACATTTCTGGCAACACCGGGAACGGCACGGGCGTCGACAACGGCAATGGCACGATCGACACTGACGGTAACGGCTCGACGAACATCTCGGGTAACTCGAGCAACGGTACGGGCGTCGATAATGGCAACGGATCGATCAACACCGGTGGCAACGGTTCGACCAACATCTCGGGCAACTCGAGCAACGGCACCGGCATCGATAACGGAAACGGCACGATCGGCACCGATGGCAATGGCTCGACGAATATCTCGGGCAATTCGAGCAACGGCAAGGGCATCAACAACGGCAACGGCACGCTCAACGTTGGTGACAAAGGATCGATAACCGATAACGGCAAGCGGATCGACAACCAGGGCGGGAGCAATGGCTCGGGCAATGGTTCCGGTAATGGTTCAGGCGCAGGAAATGGCTCAGGCGGCGGTTCCAGTAGTGATGCCGGTGCAGCAGTGGCCGGTGCTGTGGGTGCGATCGGTGTTGGCGGTGCGATTGCCTACTTCTGGGGCGACCTGGCGGTATCTCACTGGTACCTGACCTCACCGCAGGCGCTGGTGATGGAGGTTGGCGATGAGGTCTTCTGGTCCGGTGCGATGCTTGAAGCCGTAGAGATCGATACAGCCGCCAATGTGGCAACTGTGAAGATCGCCACGCGTTCGGGTCAGATGGAGCGTCATCTGGACTTCCGGGACGGTGCGGATGGGGTCAGGCACTACGTCTACTCCGATGCGCAAACCAGGACCAAGGGTGACCTCTCGGTCAACACGCAGACGCACGAGTTCTTCTACACGGAAAGCGGTATCGCGAATGGCAAGCCGTATGTGGTGAAGACGCATGGATGGTTGAACTCGGCAAAGGCGAACGCAGCGATGACCGATCCGACTGCGGCGGGTCTTGGCAGCTAAGTCGGTGCACGCCGGCCTCTGACGAGGCCGGCATTCTTGGTGATCACGATTTGGTGACCATCCGGGTACACCAACGTCGCCTCACCTTATCCCCTTCAAGGTTCCCCTCCGGTTTCCGATTCTGTCATGTCGGAAAACGGAGGGGATATTTTAATTTCATTTTTTAGAAACCTCCTTCCACATTCTTGCCAATGGCATTTAATAAGGTGAATCAGGTTTATCAATCGATTCGCTTGAAAGCAGTGCCGAACTTCTCAAAAAAATCGCAGAACATCTCTGAATAATCAAACTCGCGATTTCAAAAAATAAATTTAAGCGATTTATCCAATGTTGCGAAAAAGTTTCAAGGAACTGAAACGAATCGCGCTATTCCTGTGCGCGTTCTCATTTCTCATGGGCGCGGGCTGCCTGCGGGCTGAGCCTGGCACAACGCACGGAGTTGCGGCGAAGCTCGTTGATTTCACAGTTTTCCCAGCCGGCAGCCCGTCAAACGAGGCGGTGGTCGATATCCTGCGCCGGGCATCCTCGGCCCTGGGCACGGTCCCGGAAACAATGGACGAGATGAATCGCTGGTCCGACAGCCTGACCAACGCCTTGCGCATGGGTGGATTTCCAGTCAGCCAGGTCCTGGTGACCGAACAGAACTGGCGTGCGGCGCGGCATGGTGAGCCGCTTGTATTCTCCGCGTTTCCAGGCCGGATCCACGAAATCCAGATCGAGAACAAAACCCGCGTAAAGGATGCTCGCCTGCATCGGCTGATCGTCAAGGCCTTGTGCGACGACAGTTCGCTCAGCGATGTATGCCTGCTTAACACAGCGCGACTGGAGCGCGCCACGCAACTGCTGCAAGACATTCCCGGGGTGGCCATCGCAAAGGCGCCGCAGTTTTCGTCGGGCGGTTCGACCGGGGACATCGATGTTCGCTTCTACCTGGATCAGCAGGGCAAGCCAATTACGGGCGATATCTTTGTCGACAACAAGGGTATTCAGTCGACAGGTCTCTACCGGCTGGGGGTGACAGCCGCGGGCAATAACTTCTTCGGTCTCGGTGAGAGCTATGCGCTCACACTGACCGGCACGGAGAAGAGGATGTGGACCGGGTCGCTGACCGGTAGCGTGCCGATTCTCGACGATGGACTGCGCCTCACGATGGGCGTTACTCGTCAGCAATACTCGATCAACGCGGTCACGCAGGTGGTGGGTGTTGCCAATACCGCGCAACTGGGCCTGCTGTACCCCATGACGCGCGGACTGGATTCCAATGTATGGCTCGGCGCTTCCTATCTGCATAGCCGCACCAAGAACGACTACAAGGGCTTCTACGCGGCACACAGCACGCTGGACGCACTGCGCTTCTCTCTGCAGGCCAACAATGGCGACCGGGCACAACAACTCCGTACCAACATCTGGAGTGGCGAAGCGGCCTTGACGTTGGGCAATCAAGGTAACGACACGCCTGCGTTGAATGCGGCGACACAGGTCGCTGGCCACTACGCGAAGTTCACCGCTTCCGGATTTGGCACCTATGGGCTTAACCGTAGCGGTGACCTGTTCCTGACCGGCCGCATCAATGCGCAAGCGGCCAGCAAGAACCTGGACCCCAGCGAAAAGCTGGGCGTCGGTGGTCCCACCGCTGTGCGCGCATACCGTGCCGACGAAGGTTCATTTGATGATGGTGTGGTGCTGAACACGGGCATCTATAAGCGCATACCGGTAGCGGCCGGGCATCAGGTTCAGGTTGGAGTGTTCTCGGACTTCGCCATCGGTCACGTCAACCACAACCCGTGGTTCCGGTGGGAAACCAGCTTCCTCGGCATCCCGGGCATCTCGAATCGTCGAATCCTGTCGGGTTATGGCATCGGCATCGACTGGCTGACGCCAATCGGCGCGACGCTTTCCGCATCGGTATCGAAGGCCTATGGATTCTCGTCGAGCTCATGGGTCGATCCAGGCAAGAAGCCAGTGCAGTACTGGCTGTCCGTGACATGGAGCAAGTAACCCGAACCATGTCCGTCTCCCGCGATTGGGAAAGTCGGCTCTTTCACAAGGGTAAAAAATGACAAAGCTTACGAAGTTCAGTATCAATAAATTCGAGTATCTCTGCTATCGCCGCGAGCACGAGAAGGCCGGTCGAGAGCTGGTTGCCTTGCTGAACCGGATCGATGCCCACTACGGCGTATTGATGGATATCGATGAGTGGCCGCAGTCTGGCGAGGCGCGCGAGATCATGGACGATCATCTGCTGACGCGCCTGACGTCGGCCATCAGCAGCCTGATTACCGATCCCGAGTTCCATATCACCGATCATGGCGGCGCGCTCCTGCTGCAATACCAGCGCTGGCTGGCGGCCATGTTCGGCGCTAGTCCCTTCCGCAACGCTGACCATATCCTGCGCACGCTCGGGCTGGACGAAGAAGCCCGACACTCGCTGCAATTGCGGACCTCGGACCTGCGCAAGTTCCAGCTTTTCTACCTGCCGGAATCGGAGGTCCGTCTGGATTGGGATGCGTTATGGGCCCTTGACAAAGTCGTGTCCGCCGGCCTGGCCATGGCGATGATGTCGTCGCGCTTCCTGGCCACGCCCTCGGCGCATGGGAAGCGAGAGTTGCTGCTGCGATGGCTGCCAGAACGCCTTGACCAGGTGGAAAGTGTCGATGTGCTGCCGATGGGCGTGATGCACGACGTGTACATGCATTGCAGCTACGCGGATCTTGCGGCCAAGCACGACATCAAGAAGCCGATCAATGCGCTGATCCGGCGCAAGCTGTCCACTTTGGGGTTGTTCGATGTCGAGCGTGCCGCGGCGGCGCCTGTCCATGGCAAGCCCGTGGTTCTGGTTGTACTGGAGTGGTTCTCGAAGAACCATTCCATCTATCGCACGCATTCACAGACCATGGTTGCCATGCGCGACAAGTTCCATCTGGTTGGCATGGGATATGGCGATCGTGTCGATGACGCAGGCAAGGAAGTCTTTCACGAGTTCATTCCCATCCAGGGCAACAATGTCTGGGAGAACGCCAGGCACGTGCGTGAGACGAGCGAGCAGTACCAGGCCCAGCTGATGTATATGCCCAGCGTCGGGATGTTCCCGATCACGATGGTGCTGGGGTGCCTGCGCGTGGCGCCTCTGCAGATGATGGCGCTCGGACATCCGGCTACCACGCACGGTCATGCGATGGACTACGTGGTGGTGGAAGAAGACTACGTCGGTGACGATGCCTGCTTTAGCGAGAAGCTGCTGAAATTGCCGTCCGATGGCATGCCTTACCGCCCACCAGCTGCCATGCTGGAACTGAAGTTGCCCAAGAAGAAGAAAACGAAAGACACCGATATCGTCAAGATCGCGATTGCTGGAACCACCATCAAGTTGAACCCTGGCTTCCTCGAGACTTGCGCCGCAATAGCGCGGGAGTCCAAGGTGCCGGTCCAGTTCCAGTTCCTGGTGGGACAAGCTGCTGGTCTTGTTTTCCCGCAGGTGCGCAATCTGGTGCGACGCATTGTTGGTGAATCCGCCGTGGTCCACAAGCATCAGAACTACCACAGCTACATGAAGGTCATTGCCGAATGCGACATGTTCCTGAATCCGTTTCCGTTCGGTAATACCAATGGCATTGTCGACACCGTGTGGGCCGGGCTTGTTGGTGTGTGCAAGACAGGTCGCGAAGTCCACGAGCATATCGACGAAGGCATGTTCCGTCGTCTGGGCTTCCCGGAATGGACCGTCGCCAGGACGAAGGATGAGTACATGCAGGCCGCGCTGAGGCTGATCGGAGATCGCGCGGAGCGCGATGCGCTCACCGCGCAGTTGGCGGGGCCGCAGGCAATTGAGAAGCTCATTTTCAAGGGCCGCCCCGAGATCCTTGGCGAGCGCATGGAGGCTCTCTGGAACGAGAAGCGCCAGGTCACCCGTTGAGACAATCATGAAACCGTTGATCAAATCCACATTGCGTCGCATGCATGACGCGGCCTTCGTACAACATTATTTTGCCGGAGCCGGTCTCGATATTGGTGTCGATGAGCCGTCGTCCCTGGCGCCTCATGGCACGCTGTTTCCCAGGGTGACGCGGGTAGTCCCTTGGCAAGGGGATGTCGCTACCGTTCCCGGTGTGGAAGAGCGCGCCTTCCAGTTCGTTCATGCCAGCCATTGCCTGCAGCGCGTCGATAATCCGCACAAGACTCTGGCCCAGTGGCTGGATCTGGTGAAGCCCGGTGGCTATCTGGTGCTGACCGTTCCCGACGAGGATCTGGATGCCAAGGACGCTTCGCAACACCGGACGAAGTTCACGATCTGCAAAGGAAGCTCCTTGCCTGACTCGATCAATGTCCTGGACATGATCAAGTCTGTGGCAACCGTCTGTGCCTGCGAGCGGATTGCGCTGGTACGCGATCACCTCTCTGAGCAGAATGCAGACCCCGATTCGGGAAACCTGGCCGAGCGCGCCATCGAGGTGGTGCTGCGCAAGCGGCAGGTGCCCCTGCCGCAGGAATACTTCTCGGTTGCGGGTCGTGCCCGAACCGCAACGGAATGCCTCAGCGCCTGCCAGGAAGCGTTGCAGACTTACCCGTACCGTTTCAATGTCGCGCATCAGGCCGCGCTCAACATGCTGCGCTGGAATCTGATCGATGAGATCGACGATCTCTGGCACGACACGGTCGGCCGGCTTCATGACGAATGGAATCCCAAGCTCTACAAATTCCTGCATGTGATTGCGAGCGGCAAGATTCATGAGGGCTTCCAGCAGCGCGCGGCGGCCGCCAAGGACTGGCCGTGGCAACGCCGCACCACCGCACACCCGCCGACACAGTTCCCCGCCTGGACCGGACAGCCGCTCGATGGCAAGTCCATCGTGATCTGGAGCGAGTTCGGACTCGGCGACGAGATCTTCTTCCTGCGCTTCGCGCGCATGCTTCGACACCAGGGCGGCGCGTCACGCGTCACCGTGGTTTGCCAGAAGCCGCTGACGGAGTTGTTCGACGCCTCCGGCGAGGCCGATGCCGTGGTTTCTGTCGATCAGGCGGCGTCTGTACCCATGCATGACTTCTGGGTGTATCCGCATGACATTCCGGCCTACCTGCCGCTGGACCTTGATACGCTGCCGGATTCGGTTCCCTATCTGCGCGTACCGCCGGGCGCGCCGGCATTCAAGCTGGCCGGCCGCGCTGGGGCTCTGAAGGTTGGCATTGCCTTCAAGGGAGCGCCAACGCATGAGAACGACAAGGCGCGCTCGCTGCCATCGCTTTCCGTACTGGATCCACTGTTTGCGCACCAGGAAGTCGAGTTCTACAGCCTGCAGAAAGGGGCCGGAGAACACGAGGCCGCCGCCTATGCCGAGCGGTTGTCGAACTTCCACGATGTCGGCGTATCGCTACGGAGCATGGTGGACACGGCGCAGGCCATTGCAGCCATGGACCTGGTGCTGACTGTGGACACATCCGTTGCGCATGTTGCCGCGGCGATGCGCAAGCCAACCTGGTTGCTGCTGCCGGCCTTCCCTGACTGGCGCTGGCACTACGAGCGGGAAGACAGTCCCTGGTATCCGTCAATGAAACTTTTCCGGCATCCGTTCTCGGGCAGCTGGGCCGAAGTCGTGGCGCGTGTAAACGGTCACCTGCTGGCCATGATCGAGTCCAGGTCCGGGAGGCATGCGAAGGGGGAGTAAATCATGAGGCATCCTGTAGACCGCCTGTTCACTGGCATTTTCCTGTCGGCCGGTGTGACGCTGGTGGTGATGATGTTGCTGGCGCAACTACCGTTTGGCGATCTCGACGAATCGCGCGGTCTGCATATCCTGCTTGCCGTAGTGATTGCCGCCTGCATTGTGTTGCCGCGAACCTTGCTGATGCGCACGATCTGGCGTGGCCGCGATCCGTTCATCCTGGAGGATGAACTCAACAACATGCTGATCGGTCGCGGTATCGGGCTGGTGGGCGGGGCGATCGCAGGTGTCTTTGTCCTGAGCCAGTTCACCTAGGTTGCGCCAACGAAAAACCGGCCAGACAGGATCTGGCCGGTGT
Organism: Cupriavidus sp.; assembly: GCF_057315035.1. Lineage (NCBI taxonomy): Bacteria > Pseudomonadati > Pseudomonadota > Betaproteobacteria > Burkholderiales > Burkholderiaceae > Cupriavidus > Cupriavidus sp. The sequence goes on from NZ_DBHKYV010000055.1 coordinate 35,291, forward strand.
TGCTTAGCGGGTCGAGGAGACAGCTTCGGGCATCGCCGAAGAATGGTGGTGTGCGATCAACCACTTGCCATTCTGATACTCATACACATAGGTGTACCGCGCATGCACTGTCTTGCCGTCGGCAAACCTGAACGTGTAGTTGCCGACGTCCTGTGCCACATTGCAGCCGACGCGAATGAAGCGGTCGTCGATGGTGCCCTGGGGCTTGCCCTTGAGGAACTTGACGAAGTAGTCACGAATCGCGGCCGGGTCGGTACGGGCCTGGTTCGACACCGTGGGCAACAGCACACCGTCCGCCGCGTAGTTGGCAACCACCTTGTCCGGATCTCCAGTGCGCAGCGAATCATTCCAGCGATCGAACAGTGCGGCAATCTGTTGCTGCGTGGCTGGTGCACATGTCGGCGACTGTGACGTTTGCGCGGCGGCCGGCATCGCGGCGAAGAGCATGGTCGCAGCGCCTGCAACGGTGGCGGCGATGGTCAGGAGGGGAGAGTTACCAACGTATTTCATCGATATTTCCTGTGGTTCGAGCTTGTCATCGCACCGGTGTGGCGCGGTGCCAGTGAAGCGGCACAGGTTTATTCTCGGGCCGGCAGGTTAACCGCTGGCTGCGGTTTCGATGAAGCGCACCTGACAGAAAGATGAACAGAAGATGAACGGCAAGCCCTGCCGGCTGTGCCGTTCAAGGCTCGCCGTCGATCCGGTAGCCGAGTCCGCGCACGGTCTTGAGTAGGCCAACCGGATGGTTGTCGTCGATCTTGCCGCGCAGGCGACGGACATAGACATCGACGATATTGGTCAACGGGTCTTCATTGGCACCCCATACGTTCGACAGGATCCGCTCGCGGCTGAACACGCGGCCCGGGGCATTCATCAGCAGTTCCAGAAACGCCAGCTCCTTGGCCGTCAGCGTGATCGGCTTGCCTGCGCGCGTGACCTGCATGCGTTCGCGATCGAGTATGAGGTCGGCAACTTGCAGCAAGGTTTCCTTGGGGCGCTGCTCGCGGCCACGTCGCAGCAGCGCTTCGATCCGCGCCAGCAGTTCCTCGAACGCAAACGGTTTGGTCATGTAGTCATCGGCACCCAGGCGCAGGCCCGCCACGCGGTCTCCAACGTCGCTTAGCGAGGTAAGCATCAGGATCGGTACGTGATTGCGCTCTGCACGCAGCGTCTGGCAGATATCGAGTCCACTCATTCCCGGCAGCATCAGGTCCAGCAACAGCAAGGTTGCTTCGCCGTGGCGCGCCATCTCCAGGCCTTCGGGGCCGGTACGCGCCAGCTGTAGCAGATAGCCTTCGGCGCGCAATCCGCGTACCAGGAAATCGGCTACGCGGGCGTCATCTTCAATGATCAGGATGTTCATGATTGACGGGGAAGTTCAATGCACGCGCGCGTACCTTGCGGCTCGATCTGGGCCAGCGAAATGCGTCCGTGATGGGCCTGCACAATGGCCTGTGCAATCGACAGCCCGATGCCGGTGCCGTCGGCACGATGCGCGCGTGCCCGGCGGCCGCGTGTAAAGCGTTCGAATACCAGCGCCATTTCATCGGGATCGATACCGATGCCTGCATCGTCGACCTCGATTCGCACTGCGTCCGGTCGGGCGCTGCAGCGTAGTTGCACCGTACCGCCACGCGAGGAATAACGTACGGCGTTGTCGAGGAGAATCACGATGGCTTGTCGCAGACGATCGGCGTCGGCCAGTATCGTGACAGGGGCCGCATTCTGCGGGCATTCAAGCTGGATCCTGACGTCGTGTTCCGCACCCAGCGCGTCAGCAACGTCGGCGGCATCCTGCAACAGGGGAAGTAGCTCAATGTTGCGCGGCTGCATGACAAGCTGGTCGGCCTCGGCCTTGGCGATCAGCAGCAAGTCGTTGATATGCCTGGTCAACTGCGCTGCGCCATCAACAATGCGCTCCAATGTCATGCGGTACTCGTGTGCGGGCTTCTCGCCGCCGCGCAGGGCAATCTCCGCTTCGCCACGGATAGCGGTGGTCGGCGTGCGTAGCTCGTGCCCGAGATCGGCGAACAGTTGCCGCCGGCGCAGGTCGATGCGCTGCAGCGCGTCGTGCGCGGTGCTGAGCTCGGCGGTGCGTGCCTGCACCGCGTCTTCAAGCCGACGGCGTGCCGCATCGGCGGCAATGCGGTGTTGCTGGAGTTCGGCGGCCATGGCATTGAAGCCCTCGGCCACGCGGTCGAATTCGTCGCCTGACCGGATCGGCAGGCGATAGTCCAGTGCCCCGGCCCGCAACGCCTCGACACCTTCCAGCAGTTGATCCAATGGCCGTTTGAGCCGGCGCCCAAGGTGCAAGGCGAGCACGATGGCGGCCAGCAGCATCACACCTGCCATGCCGATAGCCTGCGAGCGCAGCCGGTCCAGCCCGCGCTCGGTGGCGGCGCGGGCGATTGGCACGGCGGTTCGCTGGCGTTCGATCGCGCCATTGAGCAACTCGCGCAGGTCGCGGCCCCGCGCCTTGTCGAACACCTCGTTCAGTTCGTGCCATACGCCGGCGAAATTCGCATCGCGCGTTAGCGGCTGGAGCGCCATCAGCCGTTTCTCCACGGCGCCGATATTGTCACCGAGCAGATCGGTCATGCTGGCCAGAGCATCGACTTCCGGAGGAATCGGTACCCCGTCAAGCGCTGCGATTTCGTTCCACAGCACGATGTCGCGCTGGGCCAGCTGCCGTAGCCTGCCAGCGCTGTCCTTCATGCTGGTCAGCAGGCGGTCGAGTACTTCTGGCGAGGCATCGGCGTTCATCAGCCGTTGCGACGCCCAGACGCGCAGGCGTTGCTTGTTGGCCGAGAGGTCGAGCAGTTCGGAGAGGATGTCGCTGGCTAGCCGGCTGTGCTGGGCGTAGTCGTTGACGCGATTCGCACCCCAGTAGATAAAGCCCGCCTGCACGCAGACCAGCGCGACCAGCAGGGCAAAGGCAAGAGTCAGTCGGAATCGGAACATTGCGGAGCCATCGAAGTTGTGCGCAGCCTTGCACCGCATACAACAGTTCCGAGGCTCCGCGAAATCCTCAAACTTCCTTCGTCATCGCCTTGAAGTCAATCCATTGATCGAATTGCTCATTGGTGACGTGACCGGAATCAATTGCGGCCTCGCGTAGCGACAGGTTTTTCTTCACCGCGAGCTTGGCGATTTCCGCAGCCTTGTCATAGCCGATATGCGGATTCAACGCGGTGACCGACATCAGCGAGCGTTCCAGCAACTCCTGGATGCGCGCGCGGTCGGGCTCGACCCCTTCGACCATATGTTCGGCGAAGCTCGCGGCCGCATCGGCCAGCAGTGTCACCGACTGCAACAGGCTGTAGACGATCACGGGCTTGTAGGCATTGAGTTCCAGCGTGCCCAGGCTGTTGGCCAGCGTCACCGTGGTGTGGTTGCCGATCACGCGGCAACAGACCATGGCCAGTGCTTCGGCCTGGGTGGGATTGACCTTGCCAGGCATGATCGACGAACCGGGCTCGTTGGCCGGCAATTGCAGCTCGGCAAAGCCCGCACGCGGGCCGGAGCCGAGCAGCATGAAATCCCGCGCGATCTTCAGGAACGAGGAAGCGGTAGTGTTCAGTGCGCCCGACAGGTCGGCCAGCGCATCGTGCGCGGCCTGCAGTGCAAAACGGTTCGGCGCGGGCTCGAATGGCAAGCCGGTATAGCCGGCCAGTGCGCGTGCGAACGCGGCGGCGAATCCCGGGGGGGAATTGAGACCGGTACCAACCGCCGTGCCGCCCTGGGCCACCGGCATTGCGCGCAGCATGGCCTGTTGCAGACGCGACTGGGCGTCGGCCACCTGGGTCATGTAGCCGGAAAATTCCTGGCCCAGTGTCAGCGGCACCGCGTCCTGCAGATGGGTACGGCCCACCTTGACGATATCGGCGAACGCTTCCACTTTCTTCGCAAAGGTCTGCTGCAGCTTCTCGAGCGAAGGCAGCAGCGACTGCTGGATCGCGCGCGTGGCTGCGATATGCATTGCGGTGGGAAAGCTGTCGTTGGAAGACTGGCTGGCGTTGACATGGTCGTTCGGATGCACGGGCTTCTTGCTGCCGACCTCGCCACCGAGCATCTGGATCGCCCGGTTGGAAATGACCTCGTTGAGGTTCATGTTGGTCTGCGTGCCGGAGCCGGTCTGCCAGACCGACAGCGGAAACTCGGCCGGCCACTTGCCAGCGATGACTTCCTCGGCCGCCTTTTCGATAGCGTCGGCCAGTTCCGGCTTGAGTACCCCCAGCTCGCGATTGGCGCGTGCGGCGCAGAGCTTGAGTACCGCGAATGCCTCGATCAGCGCAGGCGGCATCTTCTCGCTGCCGATTCGAAAATTCTGACGCGACCTTTCGGTCTGGGCACCCCAGAGATGATCAGCGGGGACGGCAACGTCTCCCAGGCTGTCTTTCTCGATACGGGTGGCGGACGACTTCTCGGACATGGACGGACTCCTTGAGAGAAAGAGATCACAGCTGAATCAGGGCAGACCCTAAGCATAGCCGTCCGGTGCTACATTCGCCGCATAGCCCTGTCGCCGGCATGTGCATGCGCACGGCCGGCGACGGTTGCCTGCAAAACGGTACCTAAGCGGTACCTAAGCGGTACCTAAGCGGTTACGCGCCCGTCATGCCGTCATCTTCAGGCACATTTCCATACAGGCGGTGCAAGCCTTGGCACATTCCTGGCAGTGCCAATGGTCGTGGCGCTCGCATTCTTCCGCGCACCATTTACACACTTCGGCACAATCTTCGCAGACCAGCGGTGCGAATTCGCTGTTGCGCAGCATGTACGAGGCGGCCAGGTTGGCAATGCCGGCGCAGTCCATGTCCAGCGCAATGCAGCGCGTCATCTTCTTGGCGTCAGGTTCTTCCAGGCACGCGGCCGCGCACTTCAGGGCGGCCGCTGCGGCGGCGTTGCAGGCGGCGATACAGTCGGCGTAGCGATTGAAGTTTTCCTGCACGTTGGGTCGAATCATCGGTGTCCTCCATTGGGGGGTGGGAGGGTCTGTTCCCGTCGGGAAAGACCCAAGGCAACCGTAATCCACAATAGCAGGCGTAACGCGACCCTGCCGACGCATAGGGGGCCAGACCTGTCCGACTGTTTTACAATGGCTTCCACTGCGTCGCACTTTGCACGTGTGGGCCGATGGCCTTGTAGTTGCGCGAAGAAGTGCGAAGTACGCAGTAGTTGATGGACTCAGGAAGTCAGAAAGGACAGCATCATGGGTGAGGCAAAACGACGAGGCACGCCGGAAGAACGGGCGCAACAGGCTCAGGCACGCATTGACGCGCTGCGGCCCGCGCAACTGGTCTGCGGGTCATGCAAGACCGCATTCACCAATTTCGATGCGATTCCCGCACCGGGCTTGCATGGTATCGACGCCGTTTTCGGCGGTCAGTGCCCGAATTGCGGCAACGATGTAGTGGTGTTCAAGGGGCAATCGAAGGCCGTGGCCGAGGCCATGCTGGCCTACGAACGGATGATGGGCGAGAACGCCAAGCTTGGATATCAATCGGCCGATGGCCGGCACGTGGCATTCGATGAGGATGCCCCGCTAGCATCGGATGCTTCCGACGAATCAACCAAACACTAACCCTCGGCCGCGGGCGGCTTTCAGCGCCGAAAGTCGCCTCTGCCGGGCCTGGCCCAACTCAGGCATTCACCTGTAACAGCTCCGCCGGTCCAATCTCGTACCGCGCGCGCCCTGCAGCCTTGGCGCGATAGAGCAGCACGTCTGCCATGCGCATCAGCGCTTCCTCGCTCAGCGAGGCACCACGATAGAGCGCCACGCCAATGCTGACATCGACATCAGCCAGCACCCCATCGAAATAGAAACGCCGTCCCGCTGAAGCCAGAATGGCCTCGGCCACGCGTTGCGCCACGGCCGGCGAGCCGATATCGGCCAGGATCACCGCAAATTCGTCGCCACCCAGCCGTGCCACATGGTCCTGCTCGCGCACGCAGCGGCGCAGGCGCAGCGCAAAGGCCTGCAGCAGCAGGTCGCCGGTGGCGTGGCCATGGATATCGTTGACCGCCTTGAAGCGGTCCATGTCGAGATACAGCAGCGCCATCAGACTATTCTCACCCCGGCTCAGTGCCATGGCATCGCGCAAGTGGGTTTCGAAAGCGCTGCGGTTCTGTAGCTGGGTCAGGTGATCGGTGCTTGAAATATGCGACAGGCGTAGCGCTTCAAGCTTGCGCTGCGTGATGTCCTGCACGTGGATGTGCACGCCTACCACCTGTTTGCCATCCTCGCTCCACTCGGGGCGATAACTGGTTTCCATCCAGTGATGCTGCGGAAACGCATACTCGCCCTCGAAGCTGACCACGTTACCGGCTTTTGCCTGCTGCAGATAAGGGCGTGCGCGCAGGTAGCGTTCCTCGCCGAGCAAATCGCGCATGGTCATGCCACGGATCTGGCCCACCGGTATGCCAAACGCCCGTTCGTATGCCACGTTGTTGAACACGTAGCGTTCGTCGTTGTCGACGAAGGCCAGCAGCGAGGGCAGGGTATCGGTCACCGCGCGGAGCCGGCGCTCGCTGCGCGCCAGTTGCTGGCCGCGTTGGCGAACATCGCGCATCAGGCGCATGAACGCGCGCGTGACATCGCCGATTTCATCGCGTTGGGGCCGCTGCGGCAGGCGCTCGAAGGCATCGACATCACTGGCGCTGGCACTTACCACCTGATGCAGGCGCGACAATGGCGTCAGCAGGCGCCGCACGGCCAGCCAGATCAGCAGCGCCACCACGGCCAGCGCGATGCCCGACGTCATCAGGAAGCGGCGCTGCATCTGCCGCAACGGCGCATAGGCTTCATGGGCCGGCAATACCGCCACCAGCTCCCAGCCCGTGGTGGCCATCAGTCGTCGTGCGATGACGGCTCGCCTTGGCGTCAGGAATTCCAGTGGTGCCGCGCTGTCATCGACCCCGCAGGTATCGCCGAACGGCCGAGCCGGCTGCCGGGCCTGGGCCGGATCGGGGTGTTGCACATACACCGGCGCAGCGCCCGCTGATACCAGGCAATAGAAGCCCGTGATGCCCAGCCGGCTATGGCCGATCTCCACCAGGAAGTTGGAGTTCGCCAGGTTGAGCCAACCACCCACCAATCCCACGAACGCACCCGACGAAGACAGCACCGGCACCACCACGAGCACGCCCAAGGCCCCGTTGCTGCGGGCCCGCAGCGGCGCCGCCACCACGACATTGCGCGTGCGCACGGCTTCACGAAAATACGCGCGATCGCTGACGTTGAACGGTAGTTCGCCCGTGGTCAGCACTGTGCCGCCGGCATCGGCAACGATCACCGAATCGAATGCCGCCGGTATCGGTACCGTACGCGCCACCACATTCAGCAGTCGGGTGCGCAAGGCATCGTGCGACTGGGATGTCGGGTTCGCCAGCAGATCGCGCAACTGTGGCGCGAGGTGCGTCAGCATCACGATGCGGTCTTCCATTGCCGTATCGAGCTGGTCGGCAGACAGCTTGACGATCGAGTCCTGCTGGTTCTGCAGCGCGTCTTCCAGGTCGTGGTGCGCGTAGTAGAGGGCGCCAATGACAATGCCGCTGCCCAGCACGGCCGCGAGCACCGTGGTGATCAGCGCGATACGCGCCTTTAGCGATGGCAGGAACCTGGGCATGCGGAAAATCATGTCGCCCGACCGGTGTTGGGGCGCTCGTGACCGGATTGGCAAATGGATATGGAAAAGGGGTTGGCAAGGGGCATGCCAGGGCGCGTGTAAGTTATCACGCATCACCCGTTTGAGGCACCCGGGACATCTCCGGACGCGTCGCCAATCGGTCCACGCAACGCCTGCGGCGCACTGCCCCGGATTGGCGTGCCGGGCAAGTGTGCGTATCGGCACTGTGCGGACGCAAGGCACCGGGGTATAGTGCGGCCGTCATGTCACGTTATCACCATGACTATGACTCCCGCCATGGATCCTCTATGGGTTCGGCATCCATCGTCATTCTTCATTCATGAAATTGCCATCGCTGTCTCCCGTCGTGCTTGCCCTGCTGGTCGTAGCGGGAGGCGCGTTGCTGACGGCGGGGGGATGGCGGCTGGCGGACCGGCTCGAACGTCGGGTAGCCGAGCAGGATGTAACGGCGTTGCTGTCCCGTACGGCCGATGCGCTGACTGACCGGTTGCAGGAAAACGAGCGTTTGCTGCGCGGCGCGGCGGCGCTGATGGCGGCCAATGCGCAGACCTCGCGCACCCAGTGGCGTAACTACCTCTACTCGGCACAACTAGACGAACTGCCGCCGGGAACGCAATCGATTGCCTATGCGCCGATTGTCTCGTATGCGCAACTGGGGGCCATGGCGACTGCGGCGCACGCCGATGGGCTCACTGACTACGAGGTCTATCCTCCCGGGCAGCGCGAGGCCTATGCACCGATTTTCTATATCGAACCGTCCAGCGGACGCAATTGGCGTGCCGCGGGCTTCGACCTGTACAGCGACCCCACCCGTCGTGCGGCGCTGGAAGCCGCGCGCGACAGTGGACAGCCGAGCCTGACGCCGGGCCTGGCGCTGATCCGTGAAGTCGAGGCCCAGGCGCCGCAGCGTGGCGCGGTGATCTATGTACCCGTATTTCCGGCAGGCGTACCGGCCGCTACGACAGAGGAGCGCCGCCAGGCGCTGGCCGGTGTGGTTTTTGCCACGCTGCGGCTTGGCGACCTGCTACGCGGCGTCGCGGGGACCGCAGCCGACGATCTGGCGCTGACGCTGTACGAAGACGCATCGGATGCCAAGGGCACCTTGCTGTCCGGTGGGCCAACCGAAGGGGAGCGGCGTGCAGATGGCCGCAAGCCGATGATTGAAGCGGCACGGCGCATCGAATTCGGGGGCCAGCACTGGACACTGCGGGGGGCCACGCGTCCCACGTTCGAGGCCACGCACGCGGGGCGTTATGGCTCGCGCGTACTGCTGCTGGGCGGGCTGGCTACGCTGCTGATGGCCTGGCTGGCATTCAGGCTGGCGCGCGAGCAGCGTGAAGTACGCCAGCAGGCAACACTGGCCGGCCAGGCCAATCACGCCGAGGCCACCGGCTTGCGTGCGAGCCTGGCACGCGCCGAGCAAAGCGCCGCCATGGCCAGCTTGCGCTATGCACGACTGCTCGACCATGCGCCATTCTGCGTGATCACCTTCGATGCGGATGGCATGATCAGCGGCATCAATCGTGCCGGACAGCGCATGCTCTGGTATGCCGAGCCCGAACTGGCCGGCCGCGTGCCATACATGAGCCTGCACGATGCCGATGAAGTGGCCGCCCATGCGCGCGACTTGTCGAACGAAATCGGCGAAACCGTGGTGGCTGGATTGCCCGCGCTGATTGCCAAGCCGAAGCTTGGCGTACCCGACGATCGCGAATGGACGTACCTGCGCAAGGGCGGATCGCGCCTGCCAGTGCATCTGACGCTGACGGCGATGACCGACGGCGGGGTCGAAAGCGGCTACCTGGCCATTGCACACGACCTGACCGAACGTCGCCGCGTTGACGAGTACATTCGCCATTTGGCCCAGCACGATGCGCTGACCGGCCTGCCCAACCGTACCGAGCTGCATGCCCGCACGGAAGCCGTGCTCGTCGATGCGCGGCGCCACGGGGATCGCGTGGCGTTGCTGCTGCTGGATCTGGATCACTTCAAGCACATCAACGAAACGCTGGGACATCCGGTGGGCGATGACGTGCTGCGAACCATTGCCGACCGCATCCGCGGCGCGGTGCGCCCGCGCGATGTGGTGGCGCGCATGGGGGGTGACGAGTTCGCGGTGGTGCTCGGAGGCCTGCGGCATGACGGCGAGGCCGAACTGGCCGCCGCCAAGATCCTGGCACGTGTATCCGAGGAATTGCAGCTGGCTGGCCAGTCGCTGCGTGTGACGCCGTCGCTGGGCATGGCGGTCTATCCCGACGATGGCGACACCCTGACCAACCTGATGAAGTCGGCAGATTCGGCCATGTATGCGGCCAAGCAGGGCGGACGCGCGCAATTGCGCCGCTTTGCCTCTGAAATGGCCCAGGCATCGCTGGCACGCTTCACGATCGAGGCGCTGTTGCGGCGGGCCTTGGCCGAGCAGGAATTCCGCATGCGCTACCAGCCGGTGGTGGATGTGGCCACGCTGGCCGTGGTGGGTGTGGAAGCGCTGATTGCATGGGAAACCCCCGAGCGGGGCCAGATGCGGCCGTCTGAGTTCATTCCGATTGCCGAGCAATGCGGTCTGATCAATGCGCTCGGCGAGTGGACGCTGGCCACTGCGTGCCGCGATATCCAGTCACTGCGCGAAGAACTTGGGCTCGATATCGATGTGGCGGTCAATATCTCGCCGCTGCAGTTGCGTCAGGAAAGTTTCCCCGACACCGTGGTGCGTTGCCTGCAGGTAGCGGACTTGCCGGCGGCGAGCCTGACCATCGAAGTAACCGAGGGGATCCTGGTCGAAGGTGGCGACAAGACGGTGGAGACGTTCCGTCGCGTGCGCCAGCTTGGCGTGGGTGTGTCGATCGACGACTTCGGCACCGGCTATTCGGGGCTCGGCTACCTCACCCGCCTGCCGATCAGCAAACTCAAGATCGACAAGTCATTTGTCGACGACCTGGCCATGCCGGGACACGACCGCGCGGTGGCGGCAGCGATCATCGCACTGGGCCACCAGTTGCACCTGCAGGTCGTGGCGGAAGGTGTGGAGTCGCGGGCGCAGTTCGAATTCCTGCGTGGCGAGGGTTGCGATGCCGTACAGGGCTTCCTGTTCTGCCAGCCTGTGGGGCTCGATGTGTTGCGCCGGATCCTGCTCGAAGGCAAGGGGTTTGCCAACGCAGCCTGAGGCTGCGCGCCGACCCGCAACATCCCGCAAACTACGCCAGCACTACGCAGAAACGGGTACGCTTTCGGCGAAAACAAACCCGGCTGACGCATCCGCGCACAGCCGGGTTACCAAAAGCGGGGGCGCTCAGGTATTGCTCGGTACTGCTCAGGTATTGGTAGCGGGCTCGCCAGCGGTCGGATTGTGCAGGCGGCGATACAGGTCGTCGATGCGCGAGCGGCTGGTAGCCAGCTCTTCGCGGCCCTGCTCGGTGAGCAGGTAGACGCGTCCGATGCCGTCGCGCAGGACGCTTTCCAGATAGCCTTCCATCTGCAGCGCGCGCAGCAGTGGACGGACGGTGCCGATGTCTACCTGGAATCCATACTCCATGAGCATTTCTGCAAGCATGGCCACGGTGGCGGGCACCTCCATGGCGAATTGCATGACGTAGACGCGGGCTAGCAAGCCGAGGAACTGTCGTTTCATGTGGCAGGCAACGCAGGACCGGGGACTGTGGTTGACGCGAGAATGCAACGTGCGCGGAACGCCTCACCCCATTCAGGCTCCGCAGTCGCTACGATACGTCTTTTTACGACGCCAGAAAAAAAGAAGCCGCCAGGAGCCCTGGCGGCTTGTCGGGAATGCGTCGGAGGGGTCAATTAACTCTGGCGCAGGTCAGAGTTTAATGGAATCGAATACGCGATGTCACGCCCTGTGGTAAAGCCCCCTACATCGGAGGGGTAAGCCTGTAAGCCAGCCGAAAGCGATTCTGCGGCTGAAATGCAACAAACGCGGCTTTTGCCCCGTTTTTGTGCGTCATTCGGTGCTTTTGACGCAATGGAGCCCGGCTTCGACGCTGGCTCGGATGTCCGGATTCAGCGCGCCAACAAAGCGGTTGAGAGGTTTAATTGCCTGAACCAGCCAATTCCTAGGCGACCGTCCTGAGTCCTGAGTGGCGTACTTGTCGCAATACTGCAACAGTTTGCGATATCCAAACCTGATCATTGCTTCCACTGAACCGATGAAACCCGCTGACCTGTTTCGCCTGTTGCTGCTCTCCGCCATCTGGGGTGCGAGCTTTCTATTTATCCGGATTGCGGCGCCGGTGTTGGGACCGTTGCCCACAGCGTTCTTCCGCGTACTGATTGGTGCGGCGACCCTGGCCGCGTGCCTGCCGTTTCTTGGCCTCAAATGGGACATGAAAGGCAAATGGCCGGCCGTGGTGATGCTTGGCATCATCAATTCGGGGATTCCATTTGTGATGTATTCGATTGCCGCACTCTGGCTGCCAGCCGGGTACTCGGCAATTTTCAACGCCATGACGCCGCTGATGGGGGTAGTGATCGGCTCGCTGTTCTTTGCGGAGAAACTCACGCGGGCCAAGGCGGCTGGTGTGCTGCTGGGGTTGGCCGGCGTGGCAGTGCTGACCCGTACCGGACCCGTGGTGTTCTCGCACGAGGTCATGCTGGGCGCACTGGCGTGCCTGGTGGCTACGTCCTGCTATGGGCTGGCCGGTTTCCTGACGCGTCGCTGGATCACCGCGCGTGGTGGGCTCGATAACCGGTTGGTGGCTGGTGGCAGCCTGATCGGCGCCACGCTGTTCCTGCTGCCGTTCAGCCTGGTAGCCCTGATCCGCGACAATACGCTGCCTGCGGCCGGGGTGGGCGTCTGGGCGAGCATGCTTGGCCTGGGCATGTTCTGCACGGCCATTGCGTACGTGCTCTATTTCAAGCTGATTGCCGATCTGGGGCCGGTGCGCTCGCTGACCGTGACCTTTCTGATTCCGCCGTTCGGCATTGTCTGGGGCTGGATGTTCCTGGGTGAAACGCTGTCGTGGGCGCACGCCGGCGGCATGCTGCTGATCGGCCTGGCCGTATGGCTGGTGCTTCGACCCGCCACGCCGGCGGCGGCGCCGGCCGTGGCCCGGTCATAGTGCGAGGCGATCAGCGAGAGTACTAGCGACGGTAGTAGCCGTCGTGGTCGCCACGATAGCCGTGATCGTCACGATATCCGCGATCGTCTCGATCCTGGTGGCGGGCGTGGTATTCGCGGTACTCGCGGCGGTCGTACCAGCGACGGCCGTCCCAGTAGCGGTCACCGTGCCAACCCATGACGACGACCGGGGCGGGCGCGACCACCACGGGCGGCGCTGCGCGATATACCACCGGCGGCGGGGGCGGCGGGGCCACGTAGACCGGTGC
>NZ_DBHKYV010000056.1:0-48181 GCF_057315035.1 Cupriavidus sp.
CCTCTCCCCCGCCCCTCTCCCGCCGTGCGGGAGAGGGGAGACCACCAAGGGCAGGATCAAGGCTTGTGGTGCTCCCCCGCTCCGCTTCAACTACTGCGCGCCGTTCAACGCCATGCGCATGATGTCGAAGTTCCTGAGCCGTCCGGTCAGGTCGCCTGCGATCTTGCGGTTGAACAGCACTGGCACCTTCTGTTCGGACATCCCGCCGTGCGAGCGCAGCGGCACGTCCAGGCCGCTGAGGTCATGCCGGCTTGGCGTGGTGCCAATCACGGTAAGCCGCTCGCTCACCACGACCAGGTCTCCGATGCGGTCAGCCGGCAGTTCGAAGCGCTCGCAGGCCTGCGCCTTGTCCAGGACCAGCTCGATGCCCCGCAGCGCGGCGATGGCCTGGCGGATTGCTGCGGCATCGGCCTGCGGTGCGATGTACACCGTAGCGTACGAACCCAGCGCGCCGTGGTGCGCCACATAGGGGTCGGTGATCGGCAGCAATACGCGGCCGGACGCGCTGCCGAACTGCGCATCGAGCCATTCCTGCAGGAACAGGATGTTCGCGCGGCCCAGCGAATCGGTCTTGGCGTTCATGCCGTGATCGGCCGTCACGCCAATCACCGCGCCCAGTGCATCGAGCTTCTGCAGGTAGCGGTCCATCATCGCGTAGAACGCGTTGGCGCCTGCTGTACCGGGTGCATGCTTGTGTTGCACGTAGTCGGTGGTGGACAGGTACATCAGGTCTGGACGCACGGTCTCCATCAGGTGCACACCGGCGGCAAACACGAACTCGGACAGATCGGCGCTATAGACCGATGGCAACGGCATGCCGACCTTGGCAAGCACGTCGTCGATGCCGTTTTCGGCGAGAGTGGCTTCATCGGCTTTCTCGGCCGAGAAGCAGATGCCTTCCAGCCGGTGGCCGAGTAGCGCGCGGAGCTTGTCTTTGGCGGTGATGACCGCCACCGATGCCCCGGCGCGCGCAGCTTCCGCAAGAATCGTCGGGGCGCGCAGGTAGCGCGCGTTGTTCATCAGTACTTCGGCATTGGTCTCGGTGTCGTAGAAGTAGTTGCCGCAAATGCCATGCACGGACGGCGGTGCGCCGGTGACGATCGACAGGTTGTTGGGGTTCGTGAAGGAAGGCACCACGCAGTCGCCGGTCAGGACCGTACCGCGCTGAGTCAGGCTTTCAAAGAACGGGGCCACCCCCGCCTGAACTGCCAGGTTGATGTATTCCTGTTCGCAGCCGTCAATGCAGACGATGACGGTCGGGGCGCTCGGCAGGCGGTACGAATGGCCGTTGACGACGATCTCTTTGCTCATGTTTTGTCTCAGTTCCGATGGGGTGAGACGATCGTAGTCCGGCGTATTTCTTCACACAAGCGACGATACTTACCCTATTCTGCGAGGAAACCTCACACATCCCCTCCCCGCCATGCCGCATAAGCTGCCCCCGCTGAACGCCTTGCGCATCTTTGAAGTCGCCGTACGGGCCGGCAGCTACTCTGCCGCGGCAAGGGAACTGCATCTCACGCACGGTGCGGTGAGCCGGCAGGTCGAGATCCTGGAAACCTGGCTGGGCCAGCCCATGTTTGTGCGCCAGGGGCAGCGCATGGTGGCAACGGTCCACGCGGAGGCCTTCGCCCGCGAGATCAGTGCCGCGTTCGATCACATCGGTGCGGCATCGGAGCGCTACGGCAAGATCGCGGCCCAGAAAATCATTCGCGTCAACGCGCCGGCAACGTTCGCCATGCGCTGGCTGATTCCGCGCCTGGCAGATTTTCGGGCACGGCATCCGGATGTCGAGGTACGCGTGTCAACCGCCTTCAGCAATGAATCGGGCTTCGGCAGCGCCTTCGACGTAGCAATCCGCCGCTCTGCCGATGTAAAAGGCCAGTTCGAGGTCGAGCCCGTTTTCACGGAACGTCAAACCGTCATCGCCGGGCCGGGCCTGTTTGCTGCCACGCCCTTGCGCGATCTGCAGGACCTTGCGGAGGCGGCGTGGCTGTACACCGAGACGCGCCCGGGCAGCTGGGAGCACTGGCTGCAGCACGCGGGCATCGAAGACCTGCGGCCGCTGCGCACGTTGCGCTTCGATCATTTCTTCGTCACCTTGCAGGCCGTGGTCGACAATCTCGGCTGCACCATCGGTGCGTTTCCGACGCTCGATGCCGACAGCACCAGCGGGCGCATCGCATTGCCCTTTCCGGACATCCATGCACCGGGCAGCACCTATTACCGCCTGCTGCCACGCGATGCCGACAAGCCAGTTTACTTGCGCGATTTCCTCGACTGGTTGTCGTTACAAGGCGAGCACAAATAGCCTGCGCAGCCCCGAGCAAGTACGAGGGCAAGTACGCGGCCATGTACTCCAGCGTGTGAGTTTTTTTCGCAGATATTGCGAGAATGATTGCGTTGTGTGAGCTAAATCGACAACGTACGCTTGCCACTACCCCAACTCACATCCAGATAGCTCCAGCACCAGCCGGGCTCCACGCGCTGGCCGTTTTCCATGCGGCCAAGGCGGGAGCCGCACTTCTCACGTCCATTAATCGAACCGCAGCGCAACCATAGATTGCGCGCCGCTCGGAGACAGCCCAATGCCCACAGAGACGACCAACGCCTGGCCGCAACAGCCGGCCATCGCGCAGACCACCTTCGACCAGTACAAATGGCGCGCGCTGATCGGTGTCACGTTTTGCTACCTCTTCTACTACACAGGCCGCCAGACGCTTGGCTTTGCCGTGGCCGGTATCCAGCATGACTTCGGCCTGTCGAAATACCAGATCGGCTGGATCAGCGCGACCATGTTGTGGTGCTACGCCGGTGGTCAGTTCGTCAACGGCAACCTCGGCGACAAGCTCGGCGGCAAGGTGATGATGATTCTTGGCGCGCTGCTGTCACTGGCCGCCAACTGGATCTTCAGCCTCGGCGACAGCTTCCTGTTCTTCCTGATTGTCTGGGGCCTCAATGGCTATTTCCAGTCGATGGGGTTCGCGCCAGGCAGCCGGCTGCTGTCGAACTGGTGGGGCGTGGAGCGGCGTGGATTCGTCTATGGCGTATACGTTGGCTTCTCCGGGTTCTCATCGGTGCTGGCCTATGTGCTGCCGGTGATCATCCTTGGCGTACTCCATCTCGACTGGATCTGGATTTTCCGTCTGGCGCCGCTTTCGATGCTGCTCGGCGTACTGGTGTTGATGCTGTTCGTGGCCGAGCGCCCCGACGACAAGCAGCTGGCAACGACCAAAAGCGAAACCAGGGCGCACTCGGTGGATACCGATGCCGGAGACGATCTGAGCAGCGCGCAACGCTATGCGCTGGTGTTGAAGAACTGGAGACTCTACGTCACGGGCCTGGCCATCGGATTCCAGAATGCGGCGCGCTACGCGCTCGTGGTCTGGGTGCCGGTGCACTTCCTTGGCGTGGACTGGAAAACCGCGTCCACCACCATTGATCCGAGGTGGATCACGGTCGCGCTGCCGGTCGGCATGGCACTCGGATCGCTGTCAAACAGCTGGATTTCGGACGTCCTGTTCCGCGGCAAGCGCTACCTGGCCATCGTTTCCTACATGGTGCTGGCGACAATCACCGCCTTGACCATGATGGAAGTGCCACATGGCAGCATGGTCGGCATCGCGTTGCTGTTCCTGTGCGGCTTCTTTGTGTTCGGCCCTGCGTCCTCGTTCTGGGCATTGTGCCCCGACATCTTCGGCCGTCGCGCCGCAGGCACCGCGACAGGCGTGCTCAATACCATGTCATATGCGTTCGCCGGACTCGGGGAACCGGTGGTCGGGCATCTGATCGATGCGACCGGCCAGACATCGATCATTTTCCCGATCGTCGCCACACTATGTGCCGTGAGTGCGGTGTGTTCGCTGATGATCAGGCGTTGACGGGAGGCGCCGTCGGAGTTTTAACCAATGCGTAGCAGATTTATCAGCGCATGCGCCGCGGGATTGTCGAGGTTCCGCGCCCATGCGCAATGAAGAATGGCTTCCACTGGCTGGACCCCGACCTCCTCCAGTGGCGCCAACTGTCGGTAGACCAGCCGCGATGACCGCATTTCGGCTGCCGATGCCGGCACCAGCGCAACGCCAATGCCTGCCTCCACGAGCGCCAGCATGGTAGGCAGCACGCTCTCCTGCTCGACGCGCGGCTGAATGCCCGCGGCCAGGAAGACACGCTCGCACAGGTTCCTGAAATACGGCGAGAGTCGTCGACTGAAGCTGACCAGGCTTACGCCGTCGAGGTCACGCCATTGCACGGTGCGGGATTGCGCCAGCGGATGCTCACGGGCCATGGCCAGCACCATGGGCTCGCGCTCGACCTCGAAACTGTCCAGCGTTGCGTCGGCAACGGTCTGATCGGCCCGCACGATTGCCACATCGAGCTTGCCGCTACGCAGGTCTGCAATCTGGACATCGGTGGTCAGTTCCCGCAGCACCATTTCGACGTCCGGATATCCCGCGCGATATGTTTCCAGAATGCCTGGTAGCACCCGATAGGCGGCGCTGCTGGTGAAGCCCAGCGCGACTGAACCAACGCGGCCTTCCGCAACCTGCCGTACCGCGTTCTCGGCCGCATCGGCGTCCGCCAGCAGCTGCGTCGCCCGTTCGAGCAATACGCGTCCGGCAAGCGTCAGTTCCACGCTTCGCGTGGTGCGTGTCAGAAGGCGCGTGCCTAACGCCGCTTCCAGCTGGCGAATCTGCTGACTTAGCGGAGGCTGGGCGATATGCAGCCGAAGCGCGGCGCGGCCGAAGTGCAGTTCCTCGGCTACCACCACGAACAGCTTTAACGCATGGAGGGATAGCATGCCTATCCTATTGATATGTTTTATATATGAATGAGCGCTAATTTTATATTGGATTGATCCAATGCGTGGTCTTAACCTGTGAGCATTCCCACGTACCGATAAGGCTCTCCCATGACTCCGTCCCGATTGATGCGCGCATTGGTCCTCTGCTGCCTCGCCCTGCCCTTCCTTCCCGCAAGCGCGATGGCACAAGGCGCAGAAACGTACCCGGGCAAGCCGATCCGCATGGTGGTGCCGTTCAATGCGGGCAGTGTTACCGACACGTTGGCCCGGGTTGTCGCCAACAAACTGGGCGAGACATGGTCGCAACCGATCATTGTTGACAACCGTGCCGGTGCGGACGGGAATATCGGCACTGGCTATGTGGCGTCCGCCGAGCATGACGGCTACACCCTGTTGTTTGGCGCAGCCAGCACCAACGCGGTGAATCCCAGCTTGCACAAAAACCTGAAGTTCGACGCGATGCGCGACTTCGTTCCGGTTATCAATGTCGCCAGCGTTCCAAACGTTCTGGTGGTGCATCCCAGCGTCCCAGCCAAGAACGTGAAGGAACTGATCGAAGTCCTTCATAAGCAGCAATACGCCTACGCATCCGGTGGCGCCGGCGGCAGCCAGCATTTGTCGGCCGAACTGTTCAAGTCGATGACCAGGACCGAGATGCTTCATGTGCCCTACAAAGGCGGCTCTCCGGCGCTCACCGACCTGCTCTCAGGGCGCGTGCAGCTGATGTTCTGCAACCTGCCGCTCTGCCTGCCGCAGATTCGTGCCGGAAAGCTCGTCGCCCTTGGCGTCACGTCGGCACAGCGCAGCCCGCTGCTGCCAAACGTGCCGACCGTCGCCGAGGCGGGCGTGCCGGGCTATGTAGTCGATGGCTGGTTCGGGCTGTTTGCACCCAAGGGTGTCCCCGAAACAATCGTGAAGCGCCTCAACACCGAGGTTGCGCGAGTGCTTGGCGACGCAGACGTACGCAAACAACTGCTGGACCAGGGCGCCGTACCCGTTGCGGGCTCCCCGGAATCCTTCGCAAAATTTGTGCGCGCCGAGCACGACCGATGGGCAACCGTGATCCGCACGGCCAATATCACGGTGAACTGAGATGATTTCTCAACCAAATCGGCTTGGGGTGCGCGAGGCTGCCCGGCTCATGGCCGAAGGCAAACTGACATCAGAAGCACTGGTGCGCGCCTGCATTGAACGCATTCAGGACAGGGACCCACTCGTCCAGGCTTTCGTGGCTCTCGATGCCGACAAGGCCGTGGGGGCCGCCCAGGTCGCAGATCGCCAGTCTGGCGGCGCGTTGCGTGGGATTCCCTTCGCCGTGAAAGACATTATCGAGACGGTCGACTATCCCACTGCCTTTGGCTCCCAAATCTACCAGGGCTACCAGCCGGCGGCGGATGCCGGTTGTGTCGCCACCGCCGTTGAGGCGGGTGCAGTACTCCTGGGCAAGGTTGCGACCAGCGAGTTCGCGACACAATCGCCCGCGAGTACGCGCAATCCGCTCGACCTTGCCCGCACACCGGGAGGGTCGTCGAGTGGCTCGGCTGCGGCTGTCGCCGACTTCATGATACCGGTCGCCTTTGGCACGCAGACCACGGGCTCCATTACGCGGCCGGCATCGTACTGCGGCGTTGTCGGGTACAAGCCGACCTTCGGCTTGATCAACACGGCTGGCGTCAAACACCTTAGTCACTCGCAGGATACGGTCGGCCTGCTTACCCGACGCGTAGACGATGCCGCTTACTTTCTGTTCGGCGAAGCCGCGGCCCGGAAGGCCGTGGACATGGCTCGACTGCCCAGGCTGGGTCTGGTGCGCTCGTCGCAATGGGCGTATGCGAGCGCTGAGGCCGTGTCGGCTATCGAGGCATTCGCAAGCCGGTACTCGCAGGCTGGCGGACAGGTAACCGAAATTGTCCTGCCGACTGCCCTGGAAACACTCGCTGAGGAACAGAGCCGCGTATTTGCGTACGAAGCACGGCAATCGTTGAAGCACGAGTGGTGCACGGCGCAGGAGCAAATGAGCCCTCGAATCCTGCAGCGCCTGGCAGGCGGAGAAAACATCTCGCCGCAGGAGTACCTTGCCATGCGCATGCGGGTGGAAACCGGCAAGACCCAGTTGTCGCAGCTGTTTCTTGACTCTGATGTGCTGCTCTATCCCGCGGCTGACGGCGAGGCTGAAGTGGGAATCGTCGACTCTGGTTCCCCGCGGTTCGGTGCTCTATGGACGGTGCTGCAAGTTCCAACCGTTGCGTTTCGCATTGGCACGGGGTCTGCCGGCATGCCGATTGGCGCGCAACTGATTGGCCAGTTTGCGGATGACCTGACGCTCCTGGCGGCAGGATGCGTTGCTGCCAATATGGCTGGCTACGGGCAGTAGACGTCGGGATTGGATTCGCCATCGCGCGTCGCGATCAACGCCTTCGGCGCCAGCGGGATCACGGCCAGGATCAGCGCGTACACGGCCGTGGTCGCGACTACGCAGTACGTGAACCCGTGCGACGGCGCGCTGTTGTAGATCCACGCACCCAACAGGTCGCCGGCGCGCCCCGAGAGCGCCAGCACACCATCCACCAGCATCATCAGGGTGCCTTGCAGGCCAGGCGGACACGAGCGCATCGCAAGGTCAAGATAGGCGGCCGTGGCAATGCCGCCCATCAGCCCGATCGGCGCCGCCAGCACGAGGGCGAGATCGGCGGAGTGAATGAACGCCAGCGGAATCATCTGCGGCACGGCGATAATCGTGCCCCACCACAGCAGCTTGCTCAGCGCGACTCTCTTGCACAAAAAGCCGTAGAGCAGGAATGTCGGGACGAACGCTGCGGCAAAGATTCCGTTGTAGTACGAATACACGGAGTCCGACGCGTGCAGTTCATTGCTCAGATAGAACTGCAACGGCGTAGCCGAGCCTGGGGCGAAGTTCCATAGCAGGCAGATCAGCACTGCTGGATAGACGGCCTTGTGCCTGACCAGCCGTTTGATGTTGCCGACAAAGTCCGTGGCCCGGGCCTGTGTGCCCTCATAGATCTGTCCAAAGACCGAAGGCGGTTTCCAGAGCGTCAGTACAACAATCAGCAAGTTGAAGACCGCCACCAGATAGAACGCTTCCTTTGCGGTCAGATGGTCGGAGATATAGCCTGAAGCAAAAGCTCCGCCGACGACCGGGACGGCACCAATCACGTTCCACAGCGCGCTCAGGCGGCCGGACATGAGCTTTTCCTGGCCGACCAGGGCAATCAACCCCTGATAAGCGGCCGCGACGAACCGGAATGCCAGCATGGCCGTCAACGTCCCGGCCAGCAGTCCCATGTACGTAAAGCCCGCATGCGCCATCCAGACGCAGGCCAGCGCCGTAACCGGCGCGAAGATCAGGAAATAGCCGCGATCGCGCAGTCCGAACGGGCTCCACTGATCGCGTGCGAGCCCGAACACGAACGCTATATAGACGGGAATGCCCGTCACCAGCCGGAACGCGGAGGTCTGCGTGGCCGTCGCGTGCAACTCGTTCTTGAGGATGTAGGACGTCTGGATATCAACGAGCGCGCCAGCCGGCGTCGCCAGGTAAACGAACAAGGTCAGCCAACCGAAATACAGCAAGGTTCGGTCCCTACCCTCCATTCCCTGACGACTGGCAGCGGTCCACATCGGTGAGCCATGGAGGCTATTTTTTCCCCAGGCCGTCGCGCCAGGCGATAGCCTCGAGTTCGACCCTGACTGCATCCTCCACGGGGATTACCGGGTGCGCCCGGAACTCAAAGGCGGGGAATGTCGAGCAGGCTTTGTGAACCGTCAATGGATCGTCGCAATCCACGAGCATATGCCCACCCCACTCGCCCACCCGCACCACGAATAACTCGATCTTGAGGTTGTCTGGCGCTTTCCACTGGCCAAAGACATCGAGAATTCGCTGTTGGGCGCTCTCGTACTCCTCAACGGAACCCTTTGGGCGGTCGAACCAGCTGATCATGTATTTCATTGCCATCCCCCACCAAGTTGATGAAATTATTAGAACTGGCAACCATCAGGGAAGCGACAAGATTCGAGCCGGTTGCTTCCGTTTCGGTCGCAATTCAGCTTAGTTCATCCCACTGGCATGCCGCCGACGTTGCGGTGCGAGGGTGTAGTGCAAAGAGGGTCCAAAGTGCTTTCGCCAACCTCGTCGCCAAGGCTGGCGCCACCAGCGCTTGTAGAGTTTTGTAGAGATCTCTACAAGATTGAAATAGCTCATACAGCCCACTAAGCTGGCTGCATGAACGCCCTTCGATCCACTCCCGAAACCGCCTGGCTACTGCTCGTGGTCAGCCTGCCGACCTCTGCCTCCACTGCCCGCATGCGCTTCTGGCGTGGCATCAAGGCACTGGGCGCCGCGGCGCTGCGCGACGGGGCTTACTTGCTGCCGGACCTGGGAGGACTGCGAGCGCAGTTGCAGGCGCTAGCGGCCGATGCCGCCAGCGAGGACGGCAAGGTCTGGATGCTGTCGGTGCACGCAACCGACGAGCAGCAGGAACACGAATATCGCGCGCTGTTCGACCGGACCACCGAATACGCGGACTGGATGGCGGAAGTCTCCGGTGCCCGGACTACATTGTCCGCCACCGACGAAGCAGAACTGCTGCGCACGGCACGGCGGCACGGCCGAGGATTTGACGCAATTCGCAAGATCGACTTTTTCCCGAATGAAGCGTCCGCCCGCGCCGAAGCGCAATGGCGCGACTTCAATGCCGCGATCGACATCCTGCTTTCACCGGGCGAACCACGTGGCACGGCAGGCAGCGTTCCGAGACGTGACCCCAGCCAGTACCAGGGGCGCCGCTGGGCAACCCGGCGCCATCTCTGGGTAGACCGCGTTGCATGCGCCTGGCTGATCCGACGCTTTATTGATCCCCACGCCACCTTCCTCTGGCTCGACGATATTCACCAATGCCCGGATGACGCGCTGGGGTTCGACTTCGATGGCGCGACGTTTACGCACAGCGGCGACCGCGTTTCCTTTGAGGTACTGGTCGCCAGCTTTGGACTCGACGAGAACAAGGGACTCGCCCGCCTGGGCCAGATGGTGCATGTACTGGACGTCGGGGGCACACCCGTTGCAGAAGCCGCAGGCTTCGAGGCGGTGCTGGGCGGCGCGCGCGAGCGCCTGCCCAATGACGACGCGCTGCTGGACGAAGTCGGCCAGGTACTCGACTCGCTGTACACGCATTTCTCAAGCACCCGCAAACGCTGATGAACTCGCCCCAACTACCCGACACCTCCATGGCCGGCCCGGTGCTCAATGACCCTGCTTATACGCTGCGGCAATTGGTGATTTACTTCCTTCGGCTGGGCACCTTCGGCTTCGGCGGCCCGGTGGCGCTGGCCGGGTATATGCACCGCGATCTGGTCGATGCGCGGCAGTGGATCACCGACGCCGACTACAAGGAGGGGCTCGCCCTGGCCCAGCTTGCGCCAGGGCCGCTGGCCGCTCAACTGGCGATCTACCTCGGATACGTGCATTACCGCATCATCGGCGCCACGCTCGTCGGCATTGCCTTCGTACTGCCATCGTTCCTGATGGTGCTGGCGCTCGGCTGGGCGTACACGCGCTTTGGCGGCTTGACCTGGATGCAGTCCGTGTTCTACGGCGTGGGTGCGGCAGTGATCGGCATCATTGCCATCAGCGCATACAAGCTGACCCGCAAGAGCGTGGGCAAAGACAAATTGCTGTGGTTTATCTATCTGGTACTGGTTACCGTGACGGTCATTACCGAATCAGAGGTTGCGTGGCTATTCCTTGCAGCCGGTGTCCTGGTCTGGTTCTGGCGTGCCCCGCCAAAGTGGTTGCGCCAGGGCAAGCTGAATGCGTTGGCGGCGGCCCCATTGCCGGCGGCAAGCAGCATATTAAGTGCGCTCGATTGGCCGCTCCTTGCGCAGATCGGCGTGTTCTTTGCCAAGGCCGGCGCCTTCGTTTTCGGGTCGGGACTGGCCATCGTGCCATTCCTCTACGGCGGCGTGGTCACTGAACACCACTGGTTGAACGACAAGCAGTTCGTTGACGCCGTCGCGGTGGCCATGATCACACCCGGCCCGGTCGTCATCACAGTGGGATTTATCGGCTACCTCGTGGCGGGCTTGCCTGGTGCCTGCATCGCCGCGGCCGCAACGTTCCTGCCGTGCTACCTGTTCACGATCCTGCCGGCGCCGTACTTCAAGAAATACGGCAAGCTGCCCGCCATCCTGGCGTTCGTGGATGGCGTCACCGCAGCCGCCATCGGCGCAATTACCGGGGCGGTGATCGTATTGGCCAGGCGCTCGATCGTCGATATCCCGACTGCATTGCTGGCGCTTGTCACGGTCGCCTTGCTGCTGAAGTTCAAGAAACTGCCCGAGCCCGTGATCGTCGCCGGAGCGGCGTTGATCGGCCTGGTGGCTTATTCCACGGTAAAGCACTAACCGAAGCAGGCTCCCCCATGCCCAACACCATCTC
This sequence comes from Cupriavidus sp., assembly GCF_057315035.1. NCBI lineage: Bacteria > Pseudomonadati > Pseudomonadota > Betaproteobacteria > Burkholderiales > Burkholderiaceae > Cupriavidus > Cupriavidus sp. The sequence continues at coordinate 11,262 of NZ_DBHKYV010000056.1, forward strand.
CTCCGTTGAACTCGCCGCCGCCTTGCAGACCCCGGGCTCACCGCAACTGATTGACGTCCGCCGCAAGCCAGCGTTCGATGCGAGTGAGCAAATGATTGCGGGGGCCATCTGGTGCAATCCCGATGAACTCGGCAAGTTGATTGGCACCCTCGACGCGAAACGTCCGGTTATCGTCTATTGCGTGCGCGGCCACGAGGTTGGCCAGGACTGTGCGGCGCTGCTGGAAGCGGTAGGCTTCGACGCCCGGTATCTGGTCGGCGGTATCGAAGCATGGACTGCCGGAAGTCACCCGACGATCAGCAAACCCTCAAGCACCGAATCATGAAATGACAACCCATATGAGAATCGCGGCGCTTGTATTACCGCCCGGCATCCATGCCGGCGTGATGCCGCTTCTCGTTGGGCGAGCGCTACGTGGGTTCTGCGACGGATACATCGCAGTGCTCTTGCCCGCGTATCTGATAGGCCTGGGCTTCGAGCCGCTTGCCGTCGGATTGATCAGCAGTGCCACGCTGGCTGGATCGGCACTGGCAACGGTCCTGATCGGGCTGGTCGGTAGCCGGTTTCCGCAACGCAGGCTGCTGATACTGGCAGCGCTACTGATGGCGGCTACCGGCGTGGCCTTTGCGAGCCTTTCCTCGCTCTGGCCGCTGCTGATCGTCGCGTTCATCGGCACGCTGAATCCCAGTTCGGGCGACGTCAGTGTATTTCTGCCGCTCGAACAAGCCCGGTTGGCCGAGGCAGCGATACCAGATGCCCGCACGGCGCTGTTCGCCCGCTACGGTCTGGTTGGTTCTCTCTCCGCTGCCATTGGTGCATTGGCCGCAGGCCTGCCGGGCTGGATTGCCATGCATGCCGGCGTGCCGCTGCTGAGCGGCATGCGCCTGATGTTCGTTGTCTACGCGGTAACGGGCCTTGCGCTCTGCGCACTCTATGCCAGACTGCCCGAGCCACATTCAGGGCCGCGGCCGGCCGCCACTCCGTTGGGTGCATCACGTGGCATAGTCATGCGTCTGGCGATGCTGTTCAGCGTGGACGCGTTCGCCGGTGGCCTGGTCGTCAACGCCTTGTTGTCTCTATGGCTGATGGAGCGTTTCGGCATGTCTCCCGGCGCCGCAGGCCAGTTCTTCTTCTGGGCTGGTTTGTTGACCACGGCGTCCCAACTCGCCGCAGTTCCGTTGGCAAGAAAGATCGGGCTGTTGAACACCATGGTGTTTACGCACATCCCATCGAGCATCTTCCTGATTGCAGCGGCCTTTTCCCCATCATTGACACTAACGCTGCTGCTATTGCTGGCGCGCAGCGCACTGTCGCAAATGGACGTGCCCACCCGGACAGCGTTCGTAATGGCGGTGGTAACACCAGCCGAGCGGACCGCCGCCGCCAGCCTGACGGCGGTACCCCGGAGCCTCGCTGCGGCAGCCAGTCCGGCGCTTGCCGGGGCGTTAATGGCGCTGGGCTGGGTCGCGGCGCCGCTGCTCGCCTGTGGCCTACTGAAAATCAGCTACGACCTGGCCCTGCTGGCCGCTTTCAGGCGCGTCAAACCCTTCGAATAGCGAATCGGACAGCCACCGACATCCATCGCCCCCCAGCGAGCGTAGAGTTTGTCAGCCATGTCCTCAGGTGTGATGTTCGATGACCTGAACGAACGGGCGGCAGTTGGCCACTTGGCCACGAGAATGCCGCACAAGGTGCAACCGAGCAAAGGAGAAGTATGTCCGGCGATATCCATGTAGTCCCCCACGCAGGTCATTGGGCCCTCGCGATCGAAGGCACCGGCAAACGTACCCCCTATGACTCCCTCGACATCGCCATCGCAGATGCCATCGCGTTGGCAACAATGGCAAGGGCTGAAGTCCTTATCTATGAGTCGAACGGCAAGATCCGTGAGCGTAATACCTACGGGTATGCTCGCTGAGCAATCTTGAAACTGCGCCGCAAGCACGATCAGGACGCTGTGCCCCGTGGTGAGCAGGCCTTCAACGCCCTGTTCATGCCATCATATGGTCTGATGACATCATGACTGTTGAGACATGGCCACAAGTGAACCTATCCAAAGGCGGCGGCTATTTGAAGACGTGCTAGACCGGCTTACCGAGCGCATCCGCGGTGGCGAGATCGCTCCTGGCGAACAGCTTCCCGCAGAGCGGGACCTGATGGAGCACTACGGCGTAGGTCGGCCTGCCGTCCGCGAAGCGCTCCAAGCCTTGGCACGAGCCGGCATTATTGAAATTGCGCACGGCGAACGCGCGCGCGTCGTTATCCCTACCCCACAAGGCTTGATTCAGCAAATCGGTGTTGGCGCCCAGCATCTGCTGCGGACCGATCCTGACTCTCTGGAGCATCTGAAGGGTGCGCGTGTATTCCTGGAGTGCGGCATGGCGCGACTCGCGGCCGCCAATGCAACCCCAGACGACATTGAGCGTTTGCAAAATCGGTTGGAAGAACAGCGTTTGGCCAAGAACGATTCGGCTGTTTTCCTCACGCGCGACATGGCCTTCCACTGCGAGCTGGCCCGTATCAGCGGCAATCCGATCTTCCCGGCGATCGTCCAGGCCATGTTTGAATGGGCGCGCGAATATTATCGTGGCATCGTGCGGGCGCCGGGCGCCGAAGACTTGACGCTTGCCGAGCACCAACGCGTGATTGACGCCGTGGCGATGCACGACGCCGAGGGCGCCGCCCGCGCCATGTCCGATCACCTTACCCGGGCTAACGCCCTGTATCGCACGCTGGACGGTACAACGGCAGACATCTCTTAAAGCGTCCTCTTAAAGCGTCCAATAGCACTGGCTTGCCCCAGACTCCGGGGCAAGCCTTAGGCGGTCGCGGCCCGCTTTCCACGCCGCAGTCCCTTTCCCCGTCTCCACTTGGCGCGCCCAAGGCTCGGCGGACGACTCACGTCCGAACTTCGCCGAAAGTGCTCCTTGATTTTCTTTTAGCACGCCCTCGTGTAAACCCCGATCAAATCATTCTTGGTCTACTGATGTACTCATCATACCATTACACCACGACAGCAGCGGAAGACTGCGATCGAGCGGCTCGGCAGTTCCTGCCAATGCACGACCTACAGGAGACAACGTGGAAAACTTGGAAGACTCCGCCATCGAGCGGTCGGCGATCCGTAAGGTATCGCTACGCCTGGTACCGTTTATTGCGTTGATGTTCTTCATCAACTTTCTGGACCGGACAGCCATTTCATTTGCCGGCCCGAACGGCATGACAAAGGACTTGGGGCTGACCGCCGCTCAATTCGGTTTCGCCGCGGGCGTATTTTTCGTTGGTTATATCCTGCTGGAAATCCCCAGCAATCTCGCCCTTCACAAGTACGGCGCCCGTCGCTGGTTGGCGCGCATCATGGTGACCTGGGGCATTGTCGCCATCCTGTTCACCTGGGTCAGCAGCATCGAAGGCCTTTACCTGCTGCGTTTCCTGCTGGGCGTTGCCGAAGCTGGATTTTTTCCTGGCGCCATTCTGTTCCTGAGCACGTGGGTACCAGCACGCCACCGCTGCCATGTGCTGGGGCTGTTCTATCTGGCGCAGCCGCTCACCATCGTCATTGGCGCACCGGTTGCCGCGCTTCTGATCGAGGCGCATGGCCTGTTCGGGCTCGCCGGCTGGCGCATCATGTTCTTCGGCGTGGCGGTGCCGGCCATCGTCGTCGGTGTGATCACGTGGTTCTACCTGGCTGACAAGCCCGCCCACGCCAAGTGGCTGACCGAAGCCGAACGCGACTGGCTCAACGCTGAACTGGACAAGGAAGAGAAGATCAAGCCCCATGCGCATGGCCGCATGGCCGGCCAGGCACTGCGCGATGGCCGCGTCTGGGTGCTGTCGCTGACCTACTTCGGCCTGATCTATGGGCTGTATGCGCTGGCGTTCTTCCTGCCCACCATCATCGGCGGATTCGAAGCCCAGTACGGTACAAAGTTCGATGTGTTCCAGAAAGGCTGGATCACTGCCATTCCATATTTCCCGGCCGCAGTCGCGCTGTTCCTGTGGAGCCGCGATGCGACCCGCCGCGGCGTGCGGCCTTGGCATGTCGGGGCGCCGGCGCTGATTGGGGCCATCAGTATCCCGGTTGCGCTCTACATGAACTCGCCTGCCGCGACCGTGGCGGTCATCACCGTGACTGCGTGCGCCATTTTCTCCGCGCTGCCCAACTTCTGGTCGATTCCGGGTCGCTTTCTTTCCGGCGCCGGCGCAGCCGCAGGCATTGCGCTCATCAACACCATTGGCAACTTTGCTGGCTTTGCCGCCCCGTTCGTGACGGGCGCGGTCAAGGATGCGACCGGCTCTTACCAGGTGCCCATGTTTATCGTCGGCGGTTTCATGCTGCTCTCCGCGGTGCTCGTCTTTGCCATCGCCGCCCGGGAGAAGCAGGCCGCGCCAAATCGAAACGGCGCACTCAACCCGCACGCAAACCTGAAATGAATCCGCAGTGCATCGACATCACGATGCCTACCTAACTGGAGTACTAGCATGAAAGCAAAGATCGCCCTGTTTGGGGCTGGTGGAAAGATGGGTGTACGCCTGTCAAGGAATCTGCTCAAGTCAGACTACGTCGTGCACCATGTCGAACCAAGCCCGGCTGGACAAAAGCGTCTGAAGGACGAACTAGGTCTCGAGTGCGCCGACGTGGACCTGGCACTCGACAACGTCGATGTCGTGATCCTGGCAATCCCCGACACCATCATCGGAAAAATCGCCCACGAAATATCGTCGAAGCTGCGCCCCGGGACGATGGTCATGCTGTTGGACGCCGCCGCGCCCTTCGCTGGCCATCTGCCAGACCGCAAGGATCTTACCTACTTCATCGCGCATCCCTGCCATCCGACTATCTACAACGACGAGGTTGACGAAGCCGCGCGGCGGGATTATTTCGGCGGCGGTGCGGCCAGGCAATCGATCACCAGCTCGCTGATGCAAGGCCCCGAGTCCGCGTGGGATCTCGGCGAAGCGGTCGCAAAGGCCATCTACCAGCCCATCAAGGACTCGTACCGCCTCACAGTCGACCAGATGGCGCTGCTCGAACCAGGCCTGTCAGAGACGATCTGCGCAACGCTGCTGCAAGTGATGCGGGATGCGATGGACGAAGTGGTAAAGCGCGGCGTGCCGCAGGCCTGTGCGCGCGATTTCCTGCTCGGCCACATGAACATCCTGGGGGCGGTGATCTTCAATGAGATTCCCGGCGCCTTCTCTGATGCCTGCAACAAGGCCATCACGTTCGGCAAGCCACGCCTGATGCGCGACGACTGGTTGAAGGTCTTCGACCGCGAAGAGATCGCTGAGAGCATTCGCCGCATCACTTGAGACTTGAGTCGTGCAACAAAGGCACGCGACAAACAGGAGAAAATATGTCCGAACGCATCCATGCCACCTACTGGCTCGAAACGGGCGACGATCCGGCGCGGGCGGCCGAGGTCATCGCAGGCGAGCAGTCCAGCGGGACATTTGTCGCACTGGCAACCGAAACACCGGAACTCAAGGCCCGCTCCGGCGCGCGGGTCGAACGGCTCGAGATTCTCGACACGGCAAGCGTGCCGAGCTTGCCGACTCCCAAGACGTCGAAGACATACACGCGCTGCCTGCTGGAACTGTCCTGGCCGATCGAGAACCTGGGCGCTTGCCTGCCAACGCTGATGGCGACCATCGCAGGGAATTTGTTCGAGCTTCGCGCGGTGACGGGCCTGCGGCTAATCGATCTGCAACTGCCACCGTCGTTCGCCGCCGCGTATCCGGGCCCGGCTTTCGGCATCGAAGGCACACGAAGGCTCTCCGGTGTCAAACAGGGCCCGCTCATCGGTACGATCATCAAGCCCAGCGTCGGACTCTCCGCAGAAGAAACGGCCGTGCAGGTGCAAGCGCTGGTCGACGGTGGTATTGACTTCATCAAGGACGATGAATTGCAGGCCGATGGTCCGCATTGTCCGTTCGAAGAACGCGTGCGTGCGGTCATGCGGGTCGTTAACGCCGCAGCCGATCGAACCGGCAAGAAAGTGATGGTGGCATTCAACCTGACCGGCGATCTCGACAAGATGCGACGCCGTCATGACCTCGTGCTCGAGCACGGCGGCACTTGCGTCATGGTGTGCCTGAACTCGGTAGGCATCGTTGGCTTGCACGAACTGCGTCGACACTCCCAATTGCCGATCCACGCCCACCGCGCCGGTTGGGGGTATCTCACGCGCAGCCCCGCACTGGGGTGGGACTACGCACCCTGGCAGAAGATCTGGCGCCTCGCCGGGGCAGACCACCTGCACGTGAACGGGCTGCGGAACAAGTTCAGCGAACCCGATGAGAGCGTGGTTGTGGCAGCCAGATCAGTACTCGCTCCGGTCATGAGCGGTGCGCCCATGACGGCGATGCCGGTCTTCAGTTCGGGGCAGACGGGGCTGCAGGCGCATGACACTTACGCTGCGATTGGCTGCGCTGACCTGATTCACACCGCAGGCGGTGGCATCTTCGGTCACCCCAATGGCGTGTCGGCCGGAGTCGAGGCATTACGGGAATCCTGGAATGCCGCGATGCAAGGCGTTCCGCTGGAGACACAGGCCGCGCGGAAGCCTTCGCTCGCTGCTGCCCTGGAGTTCTGGCGATGAGCTCGGCTATGTCGCAGAACAATCTCCTGCTCGCCTACTACGGGGACGATTTCACCGGTTCCACCGATGCGATGGAGGCGATGACGGCTGCCGGTGTGCCGAGTGTACTGTTTCTTGATGTCCCTTGCCCGGAACTGCTGACACGATTTCCGCATGTGCGCTGCGTCGGGATCGCCGGCTCGTCGCGCGGTCGTAGCCCCGAATGGATGGAGCAAGAGCTCCCCCGCGCCATGACTGCACTGGCTCGACTTGGGGCACCGATCCTTCACTACAAGGTCTGCTCGACGTTCGATTCCTCGCCCACGATCGGCTCCATCGGCAAGGCCATCGACATCGGTGTCAAGACCATGCATGGGCGGTGGTCACCGAGCATCGTTGGCGCGCCCAGACTGAAGCGCTATCAGGTCTTCGGCAATCTGTTTGCCATGGTGGATGGTGTGGGATACCGGCTGGACCGACATCCCACAATGTCTCGGCATCCCGTCACGCCCATGGCTGAAGCAGATCTGCGCCGGCATCTGTCGGCGCAGACGCAACGCCGCATCGAACTCGTCGACATGGTGCAACTGCGCCAGGGCAAAGCGGCACAACGCCTGGATGCGATCCAGGGCGACGACGTTCCAGTCGTGATGATTGACGTGCTCGACGATGAAACGCTACTCGCGGCAGGTCGCTTGATATGGGAGCACCGCGCCGAAGGGGTGTTCAGCGCGTCCTCATCCGGGTTGCAATATGCGCTGACATCCTATTGGCGAAGCGAGGGACTCCTTCCCGCCAAGCCGTCCTTGCCGGTCGCCGGCCCCGTTCCATCCATCGCAGTCGTCAGCGGAAGCTGTTCGCCTGTCACGGCGGGGCAAATTCAATGGGCTCGGGAGAACGGCTTCCATGCCGAACGCCTGCAACTAGCCAATGCCTTGAATGATCGCACCCGCAGTGACGAGATTGAACGCGTCGTGCAGATAGGCGCCAAGGCAATCAGCGATGGCACGAGTGTGATCGTCTTCAGCGCCGAGGGACCGGACGATCCCAGCGTCCTGGCTTTCGACGAAACGGCGCGCAACAACGGACTATGCCGGGCAGATGCCGCCCGGCAAGTAGGTGCGGTTCTTGCCGAGGTAATGCGACGACTACTTGATGAAGTCGACCTGCGACGCGTCGTGGTAGCGGGTGGCGATAGCTCGGGAGAAGTGGCCAGCGCCCTGGAGATCGAGGCGCTCACCATCTCGGCAGGACTGACCCCGGGTGCACCGCTGTGCCGCGCGTGGTCCCGTGTACCGCGACGGGACGGTATCGAGATTGTCTTGAAGGGCGGGCAGATGGGCGATGTTGGATTCTTCGGGCTGGTTCGGGATGGAGCAATGTGACCCAGCGAAACAGCGCAGCCTCACCCCCACCCCGAATCATCGGCAAAGCGCGCCCTCTCAGGAACTCCTGCGTTCAGCGCGCAGAACCACCGTTTTCCCGGAGTCCGACGCATCCTGGCTCGCCTTGCTATCGATGACCGATGCCGACTTCTTATGGTCGATCAGCAGCACTGCCAGCACGGCGATCACCGCGGGCACCGCAATCGCCGCGAAGTTCTGCTGGAGCGGCAAGGACATGCTGACCAGCACGCCGATCACGATAGGCGCGAGGATTGCGCCGCTTCGACCAACCCCGGAGGCCCAGCCGATACCCGTGCCCCGCACCGTGGCCGGGTAGAACTGCCCGGCATATGCGTAGGTAACGATCTGCGTGCCGATCGTGGATGCTCCGGCCAGCGCGACCACCAGAAACAACAGTTCGGTTGGCATCTTGTAGCCCAGCAGCGTGATCGATACCGCAGCCAGCGCGTACATGCCCACCAGCACGTACTTGATATTGAACTTGTCGGCCAGCCAACCGCCGCTGATGGCGCCCGCCATCGCACCCAGGTTCAGTACCAGCACGAACGTCAGTGCCGAGCCCAGGCTGTAGCCTGCGCCAGCCATCAGCTTGGTGAGCCAGGAGCTCAACGCATAGACCATGAACAGGCACATAAAGAAGGCCACCCACAGCATTACGGTGCTGAAGCCACGGCCATCACGGAACAGCATGCTGATGGGAGCGCTGGTCCCCTTCTCGGCCTGCGGCAGATCGAACCGGTCCGTCGCTTGCGCGCGGTACGTGGGCTCCATGCGGGCCAGTGTTGCCTTGACGCTGTCCAGACGATTGCGGTGGATCAGGAACGCCAGTGACTCAGGCATCAGCCTCAGCACTGCGGGGATGATCAGCACGGGAACACTGGCCGCCAGGAATACCGACTGCCAACCGTAGGTCTCGATCAGTGATTTCCCCATTAGTGCCGCCAGCATGCCGCCCACGGAATATCCGCTAAACATCAGCGTGACCATGGTGCCGCGGATCTTGCGCGGCGAGAACTCGGTCATCTGCGCCACAACGTTCGGCATCACGCCGCCGATACCCAGTCCGGCCAGGAAACGGGTAATGCTGAACGTGACCGGATCATGGGTCATGCCCGCAGCCGCAGTGAAGACGCTGAACAATGCAATACAGATGGCGATGGCCTTGGTGCGGCCAATACGATCGGCAATGGTGCCCATGATGACGGCGCCGAACATCATGCCGAATAGCGCCGAGCTGACCATCAAGCCGGCGCGGGTGGCATCGACGCCCATGTCCTTCATGATGGAAGGCAGCGCAATGCCCACTACCGCAAGATCGTAGCCGTCAAAGATGATGATCAGCGCGCACCAGAACAGCAGGCCAGCATGGAACTTGTTGAAGCGCGCATCGTCGGCGAGCTTGTGAACATCAATATGACGCATGGTTGTCTCCTCCGTTATTCGGGATGTCTTTGGTTGATCTCGCTTCTTTGGCGAGTTTCAGCCGTTGTCGCCGCCGGCAACCGGCAGCACAGCGCCTGTGATGTAGCCAGCTTCGTCAGACGCCAGGAACAGGATCGGCGCGATCTGTTCGTCGAGCGTGCCGTAGCGCTTGAAGAAGGTGGACTCGGTAACCTGCGTCACCGCTTCGTTCATCCAGGCCTTCTCTTGCGCGTTGTCTCCCGCCGCGTTGCGCGGCACGCGTCGCGGTGGCGCTTCGGTGCCACCGGGTGCTGCAGCCACCACGCGGATGTTGTGTTCGCCATACTCCATCGCCAGCGACTGGGTTAGCGCATTGACGCCGCCCTTTGCCGCCGAGTACGGTACGCGGCGGATTCCGCGCGTGGCGTTCGAGGAAACATTGACGATGGTTCCGCGCCCTTGCTCAAGCATGTACGGCAGCACTGCGTGGCACGCGTACAAGGTTGGCATCAGCGAGCGACGGATTTCCGCATCGATCTGCGCCGGTTCGAACTCGGCATATGGCCGCATGCGAATCGCGCCGCCCACGCCGTTGACAAGGATGTCGACTCGGCCAAACACCTTTACCGCGAACGCCAACGCGGAAGCGGCACCGTCGTAGGTCTCAAGGTCGGCAATGAAGCCGGCGGTTTCAGCCCCGACGGCTTCTGCCGCAACCTCCGAAACAAAGTCCGCGCGGTCGACGAACAGGACCTTCGCGCCCTCAGCTGCTGCGCGCAACGCCACGCCACGGCCGATACCCTGTGCGGCACCGGTGACCACCATCACCTTGCCTTCGAATCGACGCGCGCTCATGCGGCCACCGGCGCAGCGTTGGGCGTGAACTTCTCATAGTGGAAGCTGTTGGGCTTCACGCCGTTGTCGTCAAAATGCTTGCGTACCGCGTCGACCATCGGCGGCGGTCCGCACAGGTACACGTCCACATCACCGTCGTTCAGGCATTCAGCCGGCATATGCTGGGTCACCCAGCCCTTGCGAGGATGGCTCGACTCTGCTTCCGCAACCACGGTGCTGAACGTAAAGCTCGGCAACTTCGCGGCGTATGCCTCGATGGCTTCGACCTGGACCAGATCGAGGTCGCGCGTCACGCCGTAGATCAGATGCACCTTCTGCTGCGAGTTCGCACGAACCAGCACTTCCAGCATCGACAGGAACGGTGCCAGCCCCGTGCCACCGGCCAGGAACAACAACGGACGCTCCACGGCGCGCAGGTAGAAGCTGCCCAGCGGGCCGGTCAGTTGTACCTTGTGGCCCGGCTGCGCCGCTTCGAGCCAGGTGCTCATCACGCCGCCGGGAATCTTCTTGATCAGGAAGCTGATCTTCGATGCGCCCGGTGCGGACGAGAACGAGTACGAACGATGCATGCCGCTGCCGGGTACGTCGATGTTCACATACTGGCCTGCCAGGAAGACCGGAGGAATGCTGTCGACGTCCAGCTCAAGCACTACCGCGGCATCATTGTGCTGCTCGACCTTGGTGACCGTCGCCGCGAACTTGCTTTGCTCGGTCTTGCACACCGTCGACGACGCCGGTACCGAAATGACGCAGTCACTCTGCGGCACCATCTGGCACGTGAGCACCAGACCGCTGGATTTCTCGTCGTCGCTCAGTGCATCCTCGATATAGTCGTCGCCCAGATCGTAGCTGCCACTCTCGGCGCGGCACTTGCACGTGCCACAAACCCCGTCGGAGCAATCCATCGGCAGGTTGATCCTGGCGCGAAACGCGGCATCGAGGACCTTTTCGCCGGCCTTGCATTCCACAAAGCGGGTTACGCCGTCTTCAAAATTCAGTGCGATGTTGTAGCTGGACATGTTGCCTCCTGCGTCCGTTCTCATTCCAACCGTTGGCTCAGACGTGGTAGACGTCGAGCACCTGGCGGATATAGTCATTCTTGAGCGCGATCTTCTTGCTCGAAATCAGCAAGCGGTCGTCAACCTTGCGCAAGGTAACGAACACGGTGCCAAAGTACTGGTCCGTTACCCTGTAGCGATGGCTCAGCGTGTTGAAGTTGTATCGAACGTCGACTTCGTTTTCACGCTCTGCCAGCACTTCCACATTGGTGACGTTGTGGCTGGTACGCGGTTCCGGCATCGACGCGCTGCTGCGTTCGGTCCGGATCCGGAACACGCGGTCTTCCAGGCCGCCACGATCCGGGTAGTACATCAGGGAGATTTCGCTTTGCGGGTCTTCGGTGAGCTGGTCATCGTCATCCCACGCCGGCATCCAGTACGTGACGTCGTCGGCGTAGCAGGCCAGCCACTCGTCCCACAGGCGGTCATCCAGGAAGCGCGCCTCCTGATAGAGCGCGGTACAGATGTGTTGATAGTCGATGCTCATGCTGCCGCCTCCGCCTGTTCCTTGCGCAAGGCATCGCGCATGACCTGCCTCCAGTATTCGTGTTGAACCACGAACAGACCTTCGTCTTCGCTGCGCTCGCCCGAGATGAGCGGGTTCAATCCCATGCCCTGCGCATTCGCGTCAGGTCCGTGGACCCACAACGGCGCGCCGCGCGACATGTCGTTCCACATCGAAGTGGTGTTGGCGTAACCAGACTGGCACGCACGGAATTCCTCGAGGTCGTCGCTGGTGCCCATGCCCGAGACATTGAAGAAGTCTTCGTACTGGCGGATGCGGAGCGTACGGCTTTCCGCGCTTTCGCCCTTCGGGGCGAAGCAGAAGATGCTGACTTCGGTCTTGTCAACGCTGATCGGACGAACCACGCGAATCTGCGTGCTGAACTGGTCCATCAGGAACACGTTCGGATACAGGCACAGGTTGCGAGTCTGGTTCACGATGTACTTCGCCTTGTCTTCGCCGACACGGCTGGCGATCTCGTCGCGATGCTGATAGACCGGACGCACTTCAGGGTTCATCGTGTTGGTCCAGAGCAGGATATGGCCGTGCTCGAAGCCATACACGCCCGCCACCGACTTGCTCCAGCTGTTTGCATCGACGGCATGGGTGCCCTCTTCCTTGCGGCGGCCCATGGTGGCGGCGTAGTTCCAATGCACGGTGCTGACGTGGTAGCCGTCGCAGCCGTTCTCCATCTGCATCTTCCAGTTGCCGTCGTAGACGTAGGAAGAATTGCCGCGCAGTACTTCGAGACCTTCCGGCGCTTGCGAAACGATCTGGTCGATGATGACCTTGGTCTCGCCGAGGTAGTCCTCCAGCGGCATCACGTCTTCGCTGAGGCTGCCGAACAGGAAACCACGATAGTTCTGGAAGCGCGCCACCTTCTTCAGGTCATGCGAGCCCTGCTTGTTGAACTGCACCGGATACTCGGTGGTCTTCTCGTCCTTGACCTTCAGAAGCTTGCCGGCGTTCGAGAACGTCCAGCCGTGGAACGGGCAGGTAAAGCTGCCCTTGTTGCCATGCTTGCGACGGCACAGCATGGCGCCCTTGTGGGCACACGCATTGATCACCGCGTGCAGCTCGCCGGTCTTGTCACGCGTGATGACAATGGGCTGGCGGCCAATCCACGTGGTGTAGTAATCGTTGTTGTTGGGAATCTGGCTTTCATGTGCCAGGTAGACCCAGTTGCTCTCGAAGATGTGCTTCATCTCGAGTTCGTACAGATCGGCGTTGGTGAAGATGTCGCGGCGGCAACGGAAGACGCCATTTTCCTTGTCATCCTGAACGGCATTGCTGAGCAAATCGTCCAGTTGTTGTGCTTTGTCGATAGTTGCGGACATGAGTCGTCTCCCTATGCGGGCTTCGTTCAAGCCCTTTGGCATCGGTTCAGATAAAACTTCGCGGAGAGGTTGGCGGCCTGGTGAAGCCGGCCGCCGTATGCGGGGGTTACGCTGTGGCGGATACGCGGGGACGATGCACCAGCTGGTTGTCCTTGCCTTGCACCAGTGGCGTCAACTCGATGTTGAACTCGATTTCCTTGTACGCGTCGCCCTTGAGGCCGAGCGCTGCGCCACCCGTCTTGTCGACCACGTGCGGTACCAGCTCTTCGCGAGTGGCGTAAGCGAAGTCATCCCAGATCAGCGGGTCGCCTTCGATGTTGATCTGCGTCGTAAGCTTGCGGGTCTTGTCGCTGGTGACAAAGAAGTGGACGTGCGCCGGGCGATTGCCGTGACGGGCCATCGCGTCAAGCAGTTGTTGCGTGGCACCTTGCGGCGGGCAGCCATAGCCAACCGGCATCAGCGTGCGGAACTCGTACTTGCCGTCGGCCCCGGTCTTCACTGCACCGCGCAGGTTGAAATCGTCCTGTGCGCCGGTCGGGTCGAAGTGCGAGTAGAAGCCCTTCGAATTGGCGTGCCAGCATTCCACCACCGCATCGGCCACCGGCTTGCCGTCCGGTCCGGTCACCTTGCCGCGGATAATCAGCGGACCCGCGTCTTCGTCGGCATTGAGGTCGATCTTCGACACGCCATTACGCACCGGGGCGCCTGCCACATACAGCGGGCCTTCGATGGTGCGCGGGGTGCCGCCATGAATGTCGGCTTCGCGATCCGCGGCATCCATGCGGATGTCGAGATACTTCTCGAGACCAAGGCCAGCGGCCAGAAGCGCCGCCTCGCCATCTTTGCCGAGCTTGTTGAAGTAGTTCACGCCAACCCAGATTTCGTCGGGCGTCATGTCCAGGTCGTCGATGGCCTTGAAGAGGTCGCTCAGCAGACGGTGCGTGATCTGCTTGGTGCGCGCATTGCCTTCCTGGCCTCCCAGATTGGCCGCAGCCTTCAGCAGGTCCTGCACTTCCTTCGAGTCGAATACTTTGGCACTCATGTCTGCTCCTAACTCTCTGTGTTTTTGTGGGGTTAACCCTCATTCCAGGTCGATCTGAGGCTACTCAGAAGGTATAATCGGGCCCTGAAACAGCGTGTAAAAGCAGAATAGAGGCGCCAAACGGACCAGTCCAACACCGTTTTAGTATTGCGCTATACCTTGGAGGTATTTTATGGAGCTGCGACATCTCCGCTACTTTGTAGCCGTTGCAGAAGAACGCAACTTCACGCGCGCGGCACAGCGGCTCCATATTGCACAGCCGCCGCTCAGCCGCCAGATACAGCAACTGGAAGAAGCACTGGGGGTGCAGCTATTCGAACGGAACTCGCGTCCGCTCAAGCTCACCGAGACCGGCAAGTTCTTCTACTCTCACGCGGTGCACCTGATTGCGCAGACCAACGAACTGGAATCGATGACCAGGCGCGTGGGCAATATCGAGCGCAGCCTGTCGATCGGCTATGTGGGTTCCACACTCTACGGCATGCTGCCAAAAATCATCCGGCGCTTCCGGGACGAGAACAAGGCCGTCGAACTCAGCCTGCACGAGATGTCGACCATGGACCAGATTCGCGCACTCAAGGACGGACGCATCGATATTGGCTTCGGCCGGATTCGACACGAGGACGCAAACATCCGCCGGGTAATCCTGCGCGAGGAACGAATGATCGTTGCGCTTCCCGTCGGTCATCCACTATCTCTGTCGAAACCGGTCCTGTCGTTGAGGGATCTTATCTACGAAACATTGATTGTTTTTCCGAAGGCCCCAAGGCCCAGCTTCGCGGACCAGGTCCTGGCGGCGTTCCAGGAACGCGCGCTTACGCCCCGGCGCATCTATGACGTGCGCGAACTGCAGATTGCATTGGGGCTGGTTGCGGCGGGAGAAGGCATAGCAGTCGTACCAAGCAGCGTCTATGGACTCAAGCGCGACGACGTGAGCTATATGGAACTGGATGACCCCGCCCTCACCTCACCCATCATCATGAGCATGCGCGCCATGGACGAGTCGCGCGACATCAAGGAAATGCTGGAACTGATCTACCGCCTCTACGAGGAAGAGAAAATCCCTTATGTACCCCGCACGGACATAGGGGCTTGATCGGATGGATTCCTTCGCCTCCAACCAAACGTGGTCTGTATCGGCAGTCACCGCCGGCCTGCTCGCCGTCATCATTTCTTATGCCGGCCCCCTCGCCATCTTCTTCCAGGCAGCGCACGCCGCCCAGGTCGGCAACGACGTGGTGGCATCGTGGGTATGGTCGATTTCGATGGGCGCCGCGGTGTCAGGACTGGTGCTCAGCTGGTGGCTAAAGCAACCGATCATCACGGCCTGGTCCGCTCCGGGAACCGCGTTGCTGGTGACGCTTTTTCCCGCCATGCCCGTCAGCGACGCGATCGGCGCCTATATCGTGGCCGGCGCGTGCATCCTCGCAATCGGTCTGACCGGACTGTTCGACCAGATTACAAAGCGCATTCCGCCAGGAATCGCCTTCGGCATGATGGCGGGCATCCTGTTTCAGTTCGGCACCAACATATTCAAGTCGATCAGCGTCAATCCGTGGCTCGGCTTCGGCATGCTCGGTAGCTACCTGGTGTTCCGGCGCTGGGCAGCACGCTACTGCCTGATACTGGTGCTCGCGTTCGGTGGCCTGCTCGCCATGGCGCTCGGACTGACGCATTTCGACACCGTCACCTTGCGCGTGACCCACCCGGTTTTCACAATGCCCACGTGGAACTGGCAATCAACCATCAGTCTGGCCGTACCACTGGTCATCGTCAGCCTGACGGGCCAGTTCCTGCCAGGCTTCGCCATCCTGCGTGTCTCAGGATACAACACCCCAAGCCGCCCCATACTGGCAGGAACCGGCCTCGCTTCAATCCTTGTCGCTTTCACCGGCGGCATCACCATCGTGATTGCCGCCATCACGGCGGCAATCTGCACCGGCGAGGATGCGCACCGCGACCCTCGGCGCCGCTACGTTGCCGGTATCGCAAACGGACTCTTCTACCTGATTGGCGGAACCTTCGCGGGAACCGTGGTCATGTTGTTCGCAGCGCTTCCCAACGCTTTCGTGGCGGTCCTGGCCGGACTGGCCCTGCTGGGAGCCATCGCCACCAATATCGTGGGACTTGTACAGGACGAAGCGCATCGCGAAGCAGCGTTCATCACGTTTATCGCCACCGCATCAAATATGACCTTTCTGGGTCTTGGTTCGGCGTTCTGGGGAATTGTGCTGGGAACGGCGGCGCATGTTGTGTTGAGGAGGAGGGGTAGGTAGGAACTGGGGGCACGTTTGGCTCGGCACACCGCCGCTACCTTTGCGAACCGCGATTCCTTAGGATAAAAGTGCTCAATACGTAATATAAATGCTCCGCGTGAGCCGCAAATTCCCAAATGCGGCTCACAAAATGAGCCGTATTTGCCAAGATACGGCTCATGGTGGCCGCGGTGAGCTGGTTGAAGGCGTCAAGCCGTCGAGGCGCCATGGCATAAATGTGCCGGACTGGGCTCAGTGGCGAAAAATTGTTGCATTGCACAATTCACCAGCTTATTCTGCGGTATCCGATGCAAGGACTTTTTGCGACACTGCGGATAACGCTTGCAGGGACTTCGCGTCCGCCACGACGATTGCCGGTGGCGGCTTAATTCTCGATCACAGGGTACGTCTCGACGTCCCCCGAAGGAACTCTGTGCATCTCGCTGCGCCCGCCCCGTTAGTCTTTCGTCCCTCTTTGGACACCTCCCATATCTTTCTTGACTTGTTCGAGCTGATTCAGGCTTCAATACAAGTTGTCGCCTTGCGCACCACGCGGCTTGCTTTCGCCGGTCCTCTGCCTGACGAGCAGGACCGCCGGGAAATCGACCTCATGAGCTTTGAAAAAGGTGAGGCTGCATCTGAATCGATCCTTGCCCTGAGTACAGGCTGGGTGGATCTGGCCATGACGCTTGCAAAAAATGCCAATGAACAGTTTGTTGCGGCCACCTCGGCCGCGGCGATGCTGGTGTCCAACCCTTCTTCCGCGCAATGGAGCGAACACCAGGCTGAACTCTGGCGGTTAGCTGCCAAACTTCCTGCCGTCCCTCTGGAACTGGCAGGCTTGGCGACTAATTTACTGGAGGACACCATCGCGCCATATCGCCGTCGCGTAACCGCGAATGCCAAGCGCTTGAGCGCTTAAAGCGCGATGCGATGAATGCCGTGGACGTCCAGCCTTCAGTCCCAACCTCGCGCCACGCGTCGCACCGCCCCGACGCCACCAAAGCTGTCCAGATCAGGCCGCGATTGGAAGGTGTCTGCGAGACGATGCTGTGGACGCTCTATGATCGGGCTTCCGAAGCGCGCAATTCGAGCGGTGTTCTCATCGACGCCGAGAGCATCCGCATCTGCGACGCATTGGACTACGACTTCAAGGGCCGCTTCGGAGAGCCTACTGGCGTTTTCGCGGCACGCGCCGCCGAGATCGACAGGCTGATTGGGCAATGGCTCAAACAACACCCTGATGGTCAGGTCGTATCGTTGGGCGAAGGCTTGGAGACGCAGGCATTTCGTGTGGACAACGGCCGCATGCGCTGGCTCACAGTGGACCTCGCGCCGGCCATTGCGCTGCGCGAACAGTTTCTCCCCGCTTGTAAACGGTTTCGCAACGTTGCCGCGAATGTGAGCGAGGCAAACTGGATCGACGAGATTGAGTCCGAAGGTGATGTGCTGGTCATCGCCCAGGGACTATTGATGTATCTCGAAGCAGAGGCTGTGGGCCGGCTCCTTCACGAACTCGCAACGCGTGTTCCGGGCGCTGAATTTGTATTCGACGTGATTCCGCGCTGGTTTTCGGAGTTGACCCGGTGGGGCATCATGCAAACACCGCACTACCGCCTGCCGCCGATGCCGTGGGGGATCAACAGCGACGAGATAGGACCACGGCTGTCTACCTGGTCATCAAAGATCACAGCCGTGTCAGTGCATGAGTATCGGGCGCCCCGCGGTTGGGCCAAGCTGACAGAAGACCTTTTCCGCCTTAACCCGTTCGCCCGGCGATACCTGCCGGCCATCGTGCAGCTGCAAATTGCCGGTACTCGTCCGAACGCGGCTACGGTCCGCTGATGTAATGATGCGCCGCTGCGGCATCACGCAGGTCCGATTGTCCCGCTAAGCGCTTTCCCCTAGCGTCCCGAAAAGCAAAGCATCTGTCCCGCCACGTCAAATCATTTGGCCACAACCTCGCATACTGCATGACACCGATAACTCTTCTGAGTCGCTGCCATGTTCGCAATTGGTGTTTGGCTTCTTTGCTCGCTCGGGGTCGGCCTGCTGGCTCATTTGCTGGGACGCGTCGGCATTGGCTGGACGATCTTCTCGCTGGCCTTTTCGCCCTCGCTGGGCCTGCTTCTGGTGGCCGTTCTCGATAAGAAAACGCCGAGGGCGCACAGGACTCACGCGCCGAGCTAATAGGTCGGGAACAACGTCCAGCCCGGCGCGTCCTCGCCTACTTTTAATCGGCTGCGGCAAGCGTGTCGCGCTTGATCTTCTTCGCCAGTGACCACTTGTGAACTTCGGTCGGACCGTCATAGATGCGGAACGCGCGAATCTCACGGAAAATCTGTTCGACGATCGTGTCCCGAGACACGCCCGTGCCGCCCAGAATCTGCACGCAACGATCCGATACGCGGTACAGCGCCTCGGAAACTGCAACCTTGGTCATCGAACTTTCCGCGGTACCGAGCAAACCGCCATCGAGCACCCCGGCGCACCAGTCGATCATCAGTGCCGACTGTTGCAGGTCAATCAGGTTCTCCGCCAGCATGAAGCCGACCCCTTCGTGGTCGATCAGCGGCTTGCCGAACGCCTTGCGCGTGACTGCATACGCGCGCGCAATCTCGTCGGCCCGCACGGCACCGCCGAACCAACGCATGCAATGAGAAAGCCGCGCCGGTGACAGGCGGATTTGCGCATACCGAAAGCCCTCGTTAATTTCGCCGAGCACCTGGGACTGGGGCACGCGCAGGTCGTCGATCACAACCAGCGCGTGACCGCCGGGCATGGAACTGTCGATGGTATCGATCAAGCGCTCGATGCGGATTGCCGGATGCGGCAGATCGACCAGAAACATCGTGGCCTGGACATGATCGGCGTCCCCGGTGCGCGCCATGATGATGCCCACGCTTGCCCCTTCGGCACCGGTAATAAACTTCTTGCGTCCGCGTATCACCCAGTCGTCGCCGTCCCTGACCGCCCGGGTCTGGAGCATCGACGGATCGGAACCCGCCCCGCCCTCCTCGGCCGGCTCCGTCATGAAGAACGCCGAACGGGCATCGCCACTGACCAACTTCGCCAGGAACTGATCCTTCTGCGCTGCAGTGGCAACCGCGCCCAACAGGAACATGTTGCCCTCATCCGGCGCCATGGTATTCACGGCGACCGGGCCGAGTGGCGACAACCCGGAGCGTTTGAGCACAGCCGCGGTCTCGCGCTGCGTCAAGTGAGCGCCATCGCCAAGGATATGAGGCGTCATGACCCCGGCGGCACGAGCCTTGGCACGCAGTTCGGAGACAAGATCATCTGACGGACCGTGATCACCGCAGCGCGGATCACCCTCGTAGGGCACCACGACGTCACGCACGAAGCGCTCGACGCGGTCGGCAATAAGCTGGCTTCTTTCAGTGGGGCATTCGGTAAACATGCGGAGCCTCCCTTATGGTGTGTCGATTACATTGGCGGCGTCGCGCTAACCCAGCCATTTGCCGAGCAACTTTCCCGACACCATCGCCCACCCGTGGTTCGAAAGTCTATCTGGAAAACGTGCCCGTACACCACTGAGACTCACACGGGATGCCATCGCCATCACCGTCCATTTCCGTGTTCGGACAGTTGTTCAGGAAGTACTTGGCCTCCTTGCAGGAAGTCATCTGCGAACAGTGCGTCCGTCCATCGCATCGGAATGGATTGGATGCCTCCGAGTTTTCCGCGGTCAGCACCGGGCTAGCGTCCGAGATCGCGGTTTGCGACACTTGGTGCTTTGGGGCGAAGTACTTGTATCCCGCTGTCGCGAGAGCAGCAACGACAAGGAATGCAGCCAGACGAGAACCCATCGAACTTCGCGCCGGCGGTTGTGAGCGTGCCCGATATGGCGCTGCCTGTCTGCTGTTGGGCCGTTGGACACTGATTGCTCTCTTCTTGCCATCCTGGTTGAGCGCAACAAGAAATGTCAATGACTCCCCTACTCTCGGCATCCCGTCCCGCCGGGGGTAATCCGAAATATGAACGAAGATATCCTGACCGCCGTTCGACGGGGCAATGAACCCGAATCCCTTGTCGTTGTTCCAGGTCTTGAGCTTGCCTTCGATGCGTGCATTCATTGGTTTCGACGATTAACCATCATCCTGCGATGTTCTCGCGGCAGAGTCTTGCGCTACGGCGTGTTGATGAAATGAGTGTCATGCCGCGCGCGCAAGCGTGAACCTGCAACCGTTCGAGTAGTTTCGACAACCCCAGAACGATCGTCCTTTACCCTCGCGCTCCACCAACTTCTGCCCGCAAGCGGAGCAGGTCGGCGTGCGATAGTCGCCTTCGAATGCCTTCGCCAACAGCGTGGCTTGCTTGTACTGATCGAGTGCCCGGATGCGTTCGACAATGCCGGCACCGTCCAGCAACTGGATACCTGCCTCGGCGGCATAGTCCTGAACCGGCTGGCCAATGAAACCCGTCAGCGACCAGAACACTCCTCGCTGCACTTGTTTGGCATGCATGACTCCGCCCAACGCCCGAACCGTTTCAACTTTTACCGGCGAGCGCCATGCCTTGCACTGGATTACGGCGATCGGCGTGGACAAGCCTTCCTTGTACAGCGTGGCATCAATGCCACCGTCCGCGCCATGCGGGACCGTGGTAACAGTGAAGCCCATGGCTTCGTAGTACCAGGCGCACAGCGACTCGAACCGTTTCCATTCCAACTGCTTGAGCGCGTCAAGGGACCATTCGGTAGGCTTTACGAGCGTAGTGCCTGGATTCAGGATTGAGCGTGCCTCGTCAATACTGTCTCTAGCATCGGGATTTCGATCGGCAACAGGGCTGATGCTCGCAACATCCCCAGCGGGGCGAACTCTGCGCGGGTGCCGCGCACCGCGAGACGATGCATCGACCTCCGGCTGGCGCCTTCGTGCGCGCAGATAGGCAAGCAGGCCCAAGAAGCTGAACATCGTTGCCGGAACCCATGCAAGGGAACGGCTGGCTATGGCGAGCCCAATCAAATAAGGATGGGAGGCGAAAACAGCGGGAACAACGGCGCGGAGCCCAATGTAGCTGCCCAATGCCAGCACGAGGGAAACCCACCATGGGGAATCGAGCAATACAGCACCGAGCGACGGCTCCCTTTTTCTACGACCCATTGACCCACCCTTTTTTGTTCACATCTTTTGGATCCCGAATCTAACAGAAGTGTCTGGGCTAATCGGTTGCTGCGGTCCAACACCCCTCGATAGAGGCAGCAACTTAATACTGATAAACGACCTGCATACCTGCCGTCATCCCAGCCGTATGGAATGCCTGCGGCTTGTACACCGGAGCACCCAGGAACACGTCATAAGACGCACCACCGAATTTCTGTGTTCCGATACCACCCCGCATGCCGATCACCGCGCCTGCCAGTTGCGTACCAACAAGTCCCTGCGTGGATGGACCGTGCACCCGGCCATAGTCCATACCGACGTAGAGTGCCTGCCCGCTACTGCCTAGCGGAGCCTGTAGTTCGTTGCGCCAATAGAATCCACGCTCGCCTGCAAGTTGGCTTTCACCATCGAAGCCACGCACCGTATAGCGGCTGCCAATCGTCAGGTCATCGACGTAGTAGAGCCGGTCATTGGTGAATTGCCCCCGCACCGAAGTGACATAACGGAACGGTTGCTCGGCCACCTTGAATGGCACGGACAGGTTGGCATCGAGCACCATCATCCGGAAGCACCATGTTGGTCCGTCGTCGGCGGCCAGCGCGTCAGGCTGCGCCCCGAACGCGCCAATGCCCTGGCGGAATGCCAGCGTGGCGTCTAACTGCGACTGGCCGAAGTAGTGGCGGTCTGTGATGCCGAATTCTAGAATCGTGTTGTTCCGATGCTGCTGCGGGATCTCGGTATCTTCGATGAAGCTCTTCCCAAAACGACGCGTCAGCCGTACCTGCACGCCGAACACATCATTCTGACTACGACTCAGTACCCGGTGCAGCTTCAGGTCGACGTTCTCCGATTGGCCGCTCGAAATGAACGTCGTATTGACGCCCGCGATCTGCTGGAAGTAATTGCTGCTGTAGGCAGACAGCGTAGCCGTCCAGTACCCCCACGGCACCGAATAGAATCCGTTCCAGCCGCGCGTGCCGTGCTCCTTGTTGTTGAACATCAGATCCTGGTTGTAGCCGATGTTGAACATGTCGTTCAACCCCAGCGGATTGTCGATGCCGACACTGAGATTACCTTGCCACTTGCCTGTCGAACGCGAGCCCGAGTTGTCGACCGATGCCACTAGCGTCCAGGGCTTGTTGCGCTTGACCGTGATCACGACATCGCTACGCCCCGGCACCGATGTCGGCACTATCTGCATGTCGACGTCCTGGCTCACCACGCGCTTCATCTGCTCAAGACCTTGCTCCAGGTCGCGCAGGTTCAGCAGTTCCCCCGGGGCGGTGGGAAAGGCTGTTCTCCAGGTCCCCCATAGGTCCGGATCACTGAAGCGGATGTCGCCAATCACACCCGGAATGAGTGCGAGCTTCAGCATGCCGGATGACAGGTCCTGTTCTGGTACCAGCACGCGGGTGGTCACGTAGCCCTTTGACAGAATCGTTTGCGAGAGTCCCTTTACCAACGTTTCAACGCCCTGCTTGCCGATGCATTGACCCTGGTAGTGATCGAGCCAAAGCTGCGAGAAGGCGAAAGGGTCCATCGGCAAGGCCGAGGCGCCGGCGGTTTGCAGGTCGGCCGGGAGGTCCTTGGGGACTTCGAGGACGAAACGGGTGACGCGGAAACACGGAGTATCCTGCGGCAGCGCAGGATATTCGGCACGCGCGATGGCCTCGGCACGCACGGCGGGTGCATCGACGATGGCAGCCCGTTCGCGCGCCTCCCGTTGCTGGCGGGTGCGCTGGTCTTGCTCGGCGTTGGTCAGGGCGGCCGCCTGGCCGGTAGGTGGCGAGACCTGCGCCATTACGGATGACGACAGGCTCGAAAAGCCAACCGCGAGTGACGCGGCAGTGGCAATGTGCGGCAGTTTGAAGGACATCGGCGTAACAAGGGCCGGACGGGGCTTTCGCGCCCGTCGGAATATGGCGAATGAATTGGGTTGGCGTTACTCGAGCGTTGCCGCTGCGGGCTCGGTTGCGGGCGCGACGGGTAGCGCGGCCACGGGCTCGGAAGCCGCCGCTTCTGCCGCCGATGGATCCTTCGGCGGCCCCTCGTCCTTCACGACATAAGACGGGTCACGCACCCACCGGGCCATATCCTTGGCAATCACGATAGCGCTGCGATCCAGGATCGAGCAGGTCCCCTTGAAGGCGCCCCAGAATCCGCCAATGGACCAGCGATTCACTTTGGTATTTCGCACGACCTTTCCATCCTCAACCAACTCAGCGATCACGGTGAGGGCCTTGGGTCCCGTCCACGCACCGCCCCCAATGCCGAGCACATGGGAGATCTGGAGCCTGAGCACTTGCGATCCGCTGGCATCGGCACCCACCGCAACCGTGCCGGTGCCACCTTTGTTGCGCTTGCGCAAGATGTCTCCAACACGGTTTGCCAGCATGTCTTCGATATGGCATTCGGTCTTGACTCGCTCAACCACCTCCGAACCGGGGGCGTAGGTCACCGGGGTTTCCAGGACGACGGCTTGCGAGGCTGCCACGGCGGTGGCGCTTGACAGGGACAGGGCTGCGAAAAGATAGAGCTTCATGTTGACGTCAATTACTAAAAAACTTCTGGCTACAGCAATTTCGTGAGCAATTATATGGCCATTTACCGTAGATTATAAATCATGATCCACATTAAACATCCATTAAACGAAAATCTGCGAAATATTCCTTATTAATTTCCGCACCCCAATCCAAGATAATACTATACGCTTTCTCTCACCACAGATACGTCATACCATCTTAAATTTTTGTAGCGCACTAGTTACTACGGATTGGAACTCTCCGCGCATCAAAAAAATGTCTAAGATACTATCTCCCTCTTCTTTAAACCCATATATCAATCTTGCTTTTTCATCTGATTCCACAAGGAATACATAGTGCCCATCGTCGGACAGGCTCTCCGCAGATACCAGATACCTGAAATCATTTCTTTCAATATCGGAATCCGCTGCAGGGAAAGTTAGATTACATAACTCCTTATATGCTTCATTGACAGAAAGGTTGAAAAAATTCTCATTTTCGACGGCATGACTCATGCAGTGCAATTGTGAAAGCATCTCTAAGTCAACCGCAAGAGTTGATCGAGTTGACCAGATTATTCTTCCACCGATGATGTAGCCGAAACATCCGTTTTTAAATCTATCCGTTGACCATGAATCGACCGAGTCACACCAGATGGCGAAGGTATCGGGGTTTCCAGATAACATTTACTTTCCTTTAAATCCGAGTATTCTCTTTACGTCGATCGGAATCTTCGAGATGTTCAAAGGTGCCGATGAATCGCCTGTTGAGCCCGACCAGTGAAAAACACCATTACCATCCGAATAAAATCGATTAATGTTACCACTCGAATCAATAGCGTACCGCACACCATCACCACTTGGCACGGATGAGTTGAACAGTTCGAGCGAATTAGCTGGTTCCACACCTGCATTCGGCCTATTGCCGGGCATGCCGGCGGTATGCTTCGGATTCGATTCCACCTGCAACCCATTTGTGCCGGTGGTAGGTTCAGGGATCGGCAACCGGCTGTTATTGCCTTGACTTTCATTATTAGCAAGAATCGCGTTCCCTGGCACGCTACCGACTGAACCAGGCGTTGCTACCACGACGGGGCATAGCGCTCCAGGTGCGCACGGTACTGCAACGGTCACAACGGCAGGCGCAGACGGTGGAGGCGCACCTGTTCCTCCAGGGCCGCCCAAATCATCAGGATTCACGTATGGGGACTGCGGCCCGTTAGCCTTCAGCAGACTTCCAAACTGGTTCGCAAAGTCGGCTGCTCCCTGAGCTATGTATTTTGCCGCATTGACTGCGTAGTCCCGCGACCGCGCTTGCAGGTCCAATACAGGGTCCAAAGGCCCGTACACAAAGAGGCCAGTGGCTTTCAATTGTTCCTGCTCGACCGTGTATTGCTGGCCGCGCTGCTGGGAAGCAAGCTTTTCGGCGTAACTCGGATCGTTCGTAGAGAAATCTGCCGCACACAGCACCAGCGCACACGCCGCATCAGCAAGTCGCTGCTCTTCTGCAGGGCTCTTACCCTGCTGCAACTGAGCCAGCTTTTGCTTTTCGTCCGGATGCAACTGCCGGTTGTACGCATCCGCCATCCCAGCCGTACCCGCCGCTGCATTGCCACCAATCGCCCCTGCCACCGCCGTACCCACCAACTGCAACAGCTTGTCCTTTGTAGCCGGATCCACCCCAAGACTACCGAGGTTCTCGTCCAGCGCGGCAATTGCCGCCGTCGCCGCCGCCACACCGGCCGCGCCCGTTCCAAAGTCCCCGCCCAGCGCCTTGCTGACCAGCCCACCTACGAGTCCGTGGACGGCAACTTTCACGTACTCCGGCTGCCCTTTTAGCGCATTCCCCACCTGGTTGTATATGATCGGTGCCGCCTGCTGGATCGTCTGGCCAGTCAGCTGCCGGAGCGCCTGCTCGTCCTTTACCTTCTGTGCGTCGAAGATCTTGTCGATGCTCTGGTTTGCGTTCTCCGTATCGCGATTCAGACTGGCCAGCGTTTCTTCCGCCGTCTTGCCGGTCTTGGCTTGTTGGCTCTCGGCGTCCGAAATTGTGACGGTGCCGGCAGCAATCGCGCTCTTCGTCGTGCCCGACGCGTTGCCGGTGATCGGCTTCTGGGCATTGCCCGCAGCACTTGCCATTGCACTGTTGGCAACGTTACCGGCCAGATTCAGATTGTCCGCAAAGTAGGCTCCCTGCTTCACTGTATTGCCAGCCAGATCCTTGCCATCCGGCAGGCTCTTGCCCGCACTAAAGGTCGCCGCATACTGCGAAGAACTGCTGCTGTATTCCGCCTTGTTCTCGATGTCGCTCGTCGTCAGCGTGCCAGTGGTGAGGCTGTTTTTCGTCGGGTCTGCCGTGCTGGCCAGGATGCCGCCCTTCAGGTCTGTGTTGCCCTTGACGTTGACATCGAACCCGCCCTGACCGGCATAGATGCCGCTTTGTTCACGCACCGATGCATACGTGCTGTCGGTGTCGCCACTGCTCATCGTCGCCGACGCATTTACCGTGGTGCCATAGCAAATCGGCGGAACACAGATGCTGGCCTGCATGCCCGACGACGATTCCTTCGAGTGGTAGGTTTCCGTGTCCTGACGGCTTTCGATATTGAGATCACGCCCGACGGATCCTTCGATTCGGTCGGCAATCAGTTGCGCACCCTTGAGGTTTGTGTCGCGCCCGCTGGTCACGGTCAGCGAGTCCGTGGCCGAGACGTGCGAGTTCTGATTCGTCACCGACTCGCCATTGCCCTTCGCCTTGTTCTGCGCGGCCGACAGTTCGATCGTGAAACCGTTCTGCGCGCCGCCCAGAGCGAAGCCAACGCCCACCCCAAAGTTATTGCCGCTGCTGCGGCTGTCGTTCTTGGTGCGATCCTGCGCGCTTTCAAGCGTCACGTCACGCGCAGCCACCAAGTCCACAGTCTTTCCGCTGATCTGGACGCCGCGGCCGGTAATATCGCCGTCGATCGCATAGCCCTCGGCGTCCTTCTGTCCCGAGCCCGTCGCCACGACAGTTACGGCATTGCCCGCCTTCACGGTCGTGCCCTGCTGGCTGCTGGCCGTGCTGTGAGACTCGCTCTGCTGACTACCACCGCCCACACTGACCGTCACCTTGATGACTTCCGGCGTTTGCTGCCCGGCACTGGTGAGCACCTCCTTGCCAATGACGCCGCCATTTACCAGCGCCAGACCTGCTTGCGTAGCGTATAGCGCCGCCACACGGCTGTCCTTGCCATCCTCCACTGCCCTGGCAGCCGATTCGGCCGCCTTGGCCGCGGTAATGCTGTAGCCCGAGAGTGCCAGTGTCACGCCATACTGGCTCGACTTGTCGACTTGGTTGTACGTACTGTCATCGGTACCGGGGTCCAGCACCACATTCTTGCCAATCAGCGTGACGTCCTGGCCTGCGGCAATATCTGCACCGCGTGCCGTCAGGTCATCCTTGGCGGCGATGCTTACGCTGCCGTTCTGACTCACGACCTGGCTGCGAATCGTATTCTCGGAGGTGCCGCCCGCGTCAAGATGGTGCGATTCGGTACGGATGCCAGTCATGCCGGTATAGCCATCGCCACCCAGATCGCCGATCACGCGACTGCTGCTGTCACTGCGCTGCGACTTCGCCTCCCGACCTGACAGGATATCGACGCGCCCCTGCTTCGCGGCGATCGCGATATCGTTCTCGGCCGCCACGCCGCTGCCGGCGATGCGCACATCGCCCGTGCGACTGACGATGGATACGGAATCGCCCGTCACGGTGCTGGCGTTCTGCTGGCTGACGGCCAGATCGCTGCTCGCATTGCTCTTTTGGCTGCCAAACGGCAACGTCGATACGCCACTGTTGTTGGCGCTACCGTTCAGGTTGCGGCCAATATCGCCAAGCGTCGCTGCGGCCGTGCTGATCTTCCAGCCGCTCGAGTTCGAGGACGTTGATTCGCTGTAGGTGTCGGTCGACGCCTCGATATTGACATTGCGCTGTGCGTCAAGCGTGGCCTTGCCGCCGGCGCTGACTGCCGAGCCGTGCAGCAGGATATCTCCATCCGTCGCCTTACCATTGGCGTCGGACTGCCCGCTGCCGGTGGCACGCAGTGTAATATCGCCGGCGCCAGTCAGCGAACTGCCACTGTTGGTAACGCTTTCGGAGTGGAAGGTGGCATTGCTGGAATTTTTACCAAGCGTGATAGCCACCTGCGGCGCCGTGCCGGCCGAGTGGCCGATTTCGCCAAGGTTTTGCTTGGCACGCGTGACCGTGCTGTCCGATTGGTTGTTGGCTTGCAGGTTGCGGATCGTGTCGAGCGGCGTACCCACCAGGCTGATACCGAACGTCGTCGACCGACTGCTCCGGCTACTGTCCTGCACGACGCTGTCGACACCGGTCGTAACCGTGATGTTTTCAGCCTGGATCGCGATGTTGCCGGCGTCCTTGTTGTCGCCAGTGCGCCCTGCGATCAGGTCGCTGCCGACGATGGTGGCGTCCTTGCCAGCGACGATGGTCACGTTGCCGTTGGTGGCCCCCACCGTGGAGCGGGCATCGCTCTGCGTCACAGCCACCGTATGCGAGTTCGACTTGGCATCGCTGCTGCCAGCCGACATGCCGATGCCGCCCTTACCTGCCGAGAACGACAGCCCGGACGCCGAACGCTCGTGCGCTTCCGTCGATTCGCGCGTGTTCTGACCGGCAGTGATCAACACATCGCCACGAGTGGCCGTCAGATTGACGGCATCTGTCGCCGTAATGGCACTCTGGCGTACCAGCAGGTCATTGCCCGCCACCGCTGTCACCGTGTCGCCGCTGACCAGACTGCCGATGCCGACATTCTCATACGTCGAAGTGGCATCGTAGCTGGACTTGCGCGACAGGAAACCACTGCTGCGCGATCGCTGTTCGCTACTCTCCTCGTGTATCTCGCGGGCTTCAGCCACGACGATATCGTCCTTGGCCACCAGCGTCACATTGCCGCCGGCAGTGCCAGTGCCGGCCGTGAGACTCGAACCAACCACACCAAGGGTTCCACCAGAGGACTTCTCGGCTGTGATGCCGTTGGCCGTGAGCACATCGGCAGCGATGTCGGCCTGACCTGCGGCAACTCGCACGTTGCCGCCAGCTTGCACCGTAGTGCCACGCACGGTCTCGTCATACGATGATTGCCTGAAGCTGGATTGCTCCCGGTTCGATTGCGCGCCCGCGCTGTGCGCACGAGTGTCCGTGGCATTGACAATGGCCACGTTCTGTCCGGCAACCAGCGTGGTGCTGTCGCCAGACTGGACGTTTGCACTCGTGAGCATCATGTCGCGGCCGGCGACTGCCGTCACGCCCCCGCCTGTCTGAACGGTGCTACCGACATTCACAACGGTCTGGTCGCGCAGGTAGTCCTGTCCACCATGCGCGGCGGCGTCCTGCGTGGTGCCCGTTACGACGGTGCCGAGGTTGATATCCCGGCCTGCAGCGATCAGCCCATTGTTGCCGGCAGTGATGGCTCCGCCGACCATGCTGAGGTCACGCCCAGCCAGCACAGCCACATTGTTCGTCCCCGAGATCGACGCCACTGCGCCAATCCTCGTGGCATTCGCACTATTGCCATTTGCTAGCACCGTGGAATTCGTAATCGTCTGCGATTCATTGACAACATCGCGACCTGCGGCCACCACCACGTCTTGTCCACCAATGCGGCCGCCCAGGTTGCGTACGTCCTGCGTGGCATTTACCACGGTCGTGCCCGCGCCGCCGATGCTGCCCCGGTTGACGATGTCCGTGCCCACCACCTGCGTGGCGATGTCGCCGACGATCACGCCGCTGTTCTGCACGGTGCCGGTCGCATTGATTGCCACGGCATTGCCGGCCACCAGCGCGCCAGTGGACTTCAGGTCGACGCCATTACCTTGCGCCAGATAGACCTTGGGCACGAGTACCGATTGCGTCGTGCCATCGGGCAGCGTCACGTCTTGCGACACCATCCACACCATGTCGGTGGTCAGCTGGCGCATCTGCTCGTCGGTCAGGCCTACCCCGGGGGTCAGATCAAACGTCTTGGCATACGTGACGCCGTTGTTCATCAGCGCTTTGTATTCTTCCAACTGGTCGGTAAAGCCGGCCAGGAACGTCTTGCCCGTCAACTGCGTGACCTGATCGCGCACCAGCTTCTCTTCATAGAAGCCGTCGCCAAGGCGCTTCTGGGTTTTCTGCGGATCGAGCCCCAGCGCGTTGAGCATGTAGTCGCTGGAGATGAAATTGGTGTACTGGGTGAAGCGCGAATCTGTGGCAACGAGGTATGTGTCCCCCGGAGCCGTGCGCAACGTGGACAGACCGTTGGTAGGCAGCTTCAGGTTTGGAATGCCGCCCTTGGCAGTACCCAGTGTCTGCGGGGGGTGAGCTTGCCCCGGGACCGCACCGGTCCCGTTTGCACCCGCAGATGCAGCACCTGCACTGCCAGTGGCCCCGGCCAGTTGGGTGCCACTCGCACCTCCCCCTGCAACACTGCTCCCGGTAACGGTCGCACCGACGGCATTGACCGACGCCACGGTCACATTCTGGGCCGTGGTTTGCACCGTCTGGTTGGCAGTCGCAATGGCGGGCAGCGCCGCGACGGTGGTAGGCGCCTGGGGCTCGCTCGGATACGGTACGACCTGAGTGTCGTCGCTCGCGCCGGTCCGCTGGTGCCAATAGAAAGTCGATGTGTCCGTGGTGGTCACGGTCTGCTGCAGAGTCGTACCAACGTCCTGCACCGTGCCGCCTGCTGCCAATCGCACCAGGTTGCCCCCGGCGGCCATCGTCGAGGACTGGTTCAGGATGTTGCCGCCGTTGCTATTGATGCGGATGTTACCGTCGGCTTGGATCTTGGCCGGGTCGGTGGCGCTCACGAGCTGGTCCGTTGCCGTCATGGTGACGGTAGTGCGGGATATCTCGTTGTAATCGTGCCCGAAGTTCTGCTGGCGGACCTGGTCCGGACGGATATTCTTGCTCGGGTCCCAGTCTGGCCAGAAGGTGATGCTGTAGGTGGATCCGTTGTCCTGGATCGACTGGTAGTACTGCGTCGCGTTCGTCGCGATGGGGCGTGAACAGATGCCGGTATCCACGTCGCAGTTCGGCGAGTTGGTTATCGCCAGGAAATTCTCGTACTCCTCGATGGGCGACTGTGTGAACGACAGCGTTTGTTTGCCGGTGTTCAGGTTCGTCACCGTCGCCTTGTCCACCGTTACGGTGATGGGGGCACGCAGCGCATTGGTTTGCGGCGTACTAACCTGTGCACTTTGCGTGTTCCAACGCCAGGCCGGGAATGTGATGCTGAGATGGTTGTTGAGGTCCCCGTCCGTGAGCCCTGCCTGCCAGAGCGAGAGCGTCTGAACGGCTGTCTCCACCGGCGTGCCAGCCACCGTCACAATGCTCGTGCGGGTGTTGCTGACCTGGTTCGCCGCAATGTCGATATCGCCGTCGGCCTCGATATTGGCCGAGCGGTTGACGAGCGAATTCACCTGATTGGCAAGCAACCCGTTACTGGCATCGCGAGTACCATCGCGCGCGATCTGCAGGTTACCTGCGCTGTAGAGTGTGGCGCCATCGAGGTTCTGCACCGAGTTCGAGGCGTAGAGCTTCAGGTTCTGGACTGCCGCCATCAGTGCCGAGGCACCGTTGTTGACGATGTCCGCCCCCTGAACCTGCACGTTGTTGCCGATGACCGCGCCCGTGTTGATCATCGCCGGGCTGTTGATCTGGACGGTTTCGCCCTCGATCTGGCCACCCTGATTCGACAGGCTGCCGGCTGTGAGGCTGGTGGCGCCCTGGCTCGACATCTGACCCCGGTCGTTGACGAGCGCGCCTTGGGCACTGGCCACAATGCCAATACCCGCACTGGTCGTAGCCCCCGTCAGGTCCAGGTTGCCGGCGCTGGCGGTCAGGTTCAGATTGCCATTGGCCGCGGTCTGGCCGCCAGCCAGGCTGACGCTGCTGCCCTGGATCGCGGCATTGCCGCTCGCAAGGTTTTGCCCCGTCGCAGACACGGCACCGGTCGCATTTACCATCAGATCCGCCGCATTGCCGGGCGTGCCATCCGGATGCAAACCCGCCGCGAGCGTGCCGCTCGATGCCACGCTCTGCGCCTGGATACCCAGCGACTGCTGCGCGACCAGCATTCCGCTATTGACAAGTGTGCCGTCGGTTTGGATCAATGCCGCGCCAGCAGCGTACGTCGTGCCGCTGTGGTCGATACCGTCGCGCGCCGAGACAGCGATGTTGCCACTGGCATTGGTCTGCCCGGCCAGCACGAGCTTACCCTGCGTGGTCAGGGTCAAATCGCCGGCCTGGGCCGCCAGCACGCCACGCGTAGAGACGCCGACGCCGAGTTCCGTCGATGCCAGCAGGATCTTGTTCGCATACATGCCACCAAGCTGGCTCACGTCGATACCGACCGCGGGAGCTTGCCCAGTGCCCGCAATCGTGCTTGCGGCCAGCGAGTTGTAGTCGACCTGGTTCGCACCGGCCACTACATTGAGCTTGTTGGCGTAGATGGCGGCGTTGGCCGTGACCGCACGCGCGATCAGGTCTACCTGGTCGATGCTAGCGGCATTGAGCCCCGCCCCCTCGACGTTGATCTGA
Source organism: Cupriavidus sp. (assembly GCF_057315035.1). Taxonomy (NCBI): domain Bacteria; kingdom Pseudomonadati; phylum Pseudomonadota; class Betaproteobacteria; order Burkholderiales; family Burkholderiaceae; genus Cupriavidus; species Cupriavidus sp. The sequence goes on from NZ_DBHKYV010000056.1 coordinate 43,933, forward strand.
CCGCCCGTGACACGAAATGCATCAAGGCTGCCGCTGCCGCCATAGATCGGTGTGCCAGTGGTCAGCGTCACACGGCTGGTGTTGATAAAGCCCGCGCCATCCACGAGCAATCCGTTCGGATTCGCGATCACTACGTCTGCACGTTGCCCGGCGACTTCGAGGTAGCCGCGCAATTGGCTCGGTGAGGTGCTATTGACCTGATTGACGATAATTCTTGCGGCGCCCGCGGGCAGCAGGTTGGGATTGCCGTTGATGTAGCCCGCCTGCTGCGTACCCGTGATCACGGGTGAGTTGTTCAGGATCGCGCCGGGCTTGTTGACGTCGAACTGCGTGTATTGGTTGACCGAGACACCGGCGCCCGAAGGCCGCGTGATATTGACCTGCGGCAGGCCATTGGCGGTCTGAACCACGCCCGGTCGATTGGCACCGGCATTCGGGTCCGCGACGATCTGCGCGACCGCCACGAACGGAAGGCCCATCGCTCCCAAGATGGCCAGCCGGATAGCGGGAATCGCCAGCCGTGCGACATCGGTTCCCTTGTCCTTCGTGTTGCCCTGCTTGCTGGCACCCAGCTTGCCTGTGCCAATGCTGCTTGCGGTCTCCGCCACAGCCATGAACATGGCACGTGTGCGGTTGAAAACAATACGGTAACGAAGGCGATTCATGGACGACCCGGTTTGCTGGCGTGTCTCGCGGCAACGCACTGAACTGCTGCAAACTCGGGATGAACAACTCTCACCACCTGCAACTACAGCTTTAGCCGTCTAGAGCGACACAATCGGGGCGCAGGATAGATCGCGATGTACAGGGTTCACACCCCACTTTGGTCCTAGCCAAACTCCTATGTCACCCACATATACATGGCACCCGTAATGCCGATGACCCATGTCGTCAAGCCCGGCAAGGAAGTCGCAAATGAAAGACAAGTTGCAAAGCGAAAAACGTCTTATCAACTCCTCAGATAAGACGTATTTTTGGATCGGAATTGCAGTTGGGCCTGCGCAACAGCCATCGCCGTTTCGCCAATCGACCGCAAAGCGCCCGAGGATTCAGCTACGGCTTGCGCACTACGAAGTGAAACCAGTTGACGTCTCGGAGCGGCTTTGCCAACGTAAGCGGTTGACAGTCGAGATTGCCAAATACCGCTTCCGTCTCAAGACCCAATGCGGCCAACTCGCGCTGCTGGTGTTGCAGTTCCGTGTAGACAATGACGATGGCGAACTTGTGCGCGGCGCAAACGTGTATTGCATACCCGTCGAACTCGCGATTCAGCCGTGAATTGCGCCGGTAGTTGATCGCGGCCAGCGGGAAATTGATCACAATCCGCGCCACGCCAAACCCCAGCCGCAGGGGATTATTCGACCCAGACGGCCAATGCAGACCGCGAATCGGCGTCTCGCGATACGAGGGGCCTTGCAGATTATGGGTTGAGAAAATCAACCTTCCGCCCGGATGCAACACACGCCTGAATTCCCGCAGGATGGCCTGCCGACCGGCATAGTCCACCGCGTCGATGCCGTTGAAACTGAACGCAATCAGCCCGAAGCTGTTGTCGTCAAACGCGGAAAGGTCGCGTGCATCCATCAGCCGCACGCGCACGCCGGGATGGTTGCGGCGGCAGATATCAACCATCTCCTGCATGTAGTCGATGGCTTGGTAGTCAGTGCTCAGGCGGCGCAGCAGCGGCACCGTCCTGCCTCCGCCCACACCTACGTCGAGGATAGGCGTGCCCCGAACGCTGTCAGCCACCAAGGCAACCGCTGCAGCCTCGCCAGGATCGGTCCAGTCACTGAGCGCCCGGAACCAGTGCCTGGCGCCCCAACTCCCCCATGCCCTGCGATTGATCACGTCCTGCTGCAACCCTGGAGAACTCACGACTTCCACCCCGTCTTATCGATGCCATCCCTTCCAGCTCGATACGCCGGTGACCCTCAATAGCCGGGACATTGCATCTCTTGCACTTCTACAACGGTACAGTACGCGCCCCGTAGACGTTGTTATGTTGGCTCGCGTACCAACGCAGAAACTACCGTAAATGGCGGGAGATGCAAGCTACACATGACATACTGGCGAACTGGTGCGTCAGTGAATTTTTCGATCAAACACGCCGAGGAGACACCTTGCACTGCGACATAACCACTCAATTGGCTTGGGCCGAAATTCGCAGCGATGCTGCGGTTGCCTGGCACTCGATGGAAGTGGAGATCGTTGGCTGGATGATTCCCCTGGATCCGAACTCGGACGCGGCCGACTATTTCGTGCTCGCCGCAGCGGAGCCTTGCTGTGGCAGTTGCCCGCCATGCGATCCACTGACCAGCGTGGAAGTTTTCGCGATCGATAGTATTGCGTTGAGCGCCGGGCCGGTTCGTCTGCGTGGCCGCCTGTTGCGCCTGCAGGACGATCCGAACGGCTGGCGATACCGACTGGAAGATGCAGAGCTCGCGTGCGAACCCGCCGCTGTCGCGACGTCAACGCTCAGGCCAAATCGACGCGCGTTTCTCGCCCTGGGGGCCGCATTGGGCCTTGCAGCATGCGCACCGGGGCGTTCCGGCGGGCATGCCGAACCGCGCCAGGACGAATCGGCATCCTGGCGCGCGTCTGCGGGTGTCGTGACAATCGACATGCATAGCCATGCCGGCCGGGTGACGGTATCCCGCGATCCGGCGCTTGGCGCGCATCGTCCGTTCACGCCCGTTAGTGCGCCAATGGTCGCGGGCGGCATGGACGTGATTTGTCTTGCGATCGTGACGGATACGCTGGTCACGCGGGTATCCGCCGATCGGCGGCGCTTCGAGGCTTGGCGCAAGCCGGAGCCAGGCGAACTCTATCGGCTATCGCAGGACGAATTCGCTCGCGCAAAGGCGCTCGTCGAGCACGAAGGGATCAAGGTAATCACACATGCGGCCGCACTCGCATCGGCTGATGCGGCCGGGCCACGGGCGATTATCTCGGCGGAAGGTGCGGATTTTCTTGAAGGCAAACTTGATCGTGTCGACGAGGCCTTTACGCTGCATCAACTGCGACACCTGCAGCTGACCCACTACCGCGTCAACGAACTCGGGGACATCCAGACAGAGGCGCCCGTCCACGGCGGCTTGACCGATTTCGGCGCCGACGTGGTGCGCCGCTGTAACGCACTGGGCATCGTGGTTGACGTGGCGCATGGCACCTTCGATCTGGTGAAACGCGCCGCCGCGGTGACAACGAAGCCGCTGGTCCTGTCGCACACCGCGCTGGCTACGCGGCCGACTAGTCGCGGTCGATCGATCTCAGCCGATCATGCGCGCGCGATCGCCGGCACTGGCGGCGTCATCGGCGTATGGCCGAACTCCGCCACGTTTCGCGACCTGCAGGACATGGCGCATGGCTTCCGGCGCATGGCCGACGTCGTAGGCGTAGACCACGTCGGCCTTGGGACGGACATGCTTGGGTTCATTTCCCCACCCGTGTTTAATAGCTACGCGCAATTGCCACGCCTTGGCAGCGCCCTAGTTGCTGCCGGGTTCTCCCAGTCTGAATCGGAGCAAATCCTGGGTGGCAACTATCGACGCGTGTTTGAGGCTTCGGTGGCGAACTAGAACGCTGGAGGTGCCAGATCGACGCATTTGAAACGTCGATAAATCAGGCTGTACCACGCAGCGCAAGATTCAATTGGTCGACGACCGGAGCCCAGTCAGCGTCATCGATAAACTCGTCGCGCAGCAATGCTGCTTGAGACGGTGTCCAGAATGGCGCCTCGCATAACTCAATGCTGCGCGGCAAAGGTGAATGTCCGGCGATGAATTCACCGATGGCGGCTTCGTCGGTGGGGAGCCCAAGTTGGGCGAACAGGTCGGCGAAGGTCGGAAACTGCTTGGTCATGATTGATTGATTTTTTTTACGCGTGCCGAAACGTTGATCGTTTTGCCTGGGAGAGCAACATGCTCGCCGTCGCCGAGCGCTTGTTGAACGTACTGCGCGCAACCAGGGCGCAAACCGCCAGCGTTCCAGCCAGTACACCCAGGGACGACGAGGAGTGCCCGTGAGATGAAAATCCCGTCGCGAAGGCGACGGCGGCCATTTCCAGCTTGCGACCGAGATTGTGATTGCGTGTCATAGCGGTTACCGCCCTTCCCCTGCGCTTATTCAAGGTGGCCCGGCTTTCAATGCCGCGCCACCGACTGTGGATTTCAGTATTCAGTCACCGGCGCATGGACCGGGGCGATCGACTCATGCAGGGTTGCGGTACGCTGGGCTGCCTTGTGGACCA
>NZ_DBHKYV010000057.1:0-47293 GCF_057315035.1 Cupriavidus sp.
TCTCTGGCCATTATTCTCGCCCGCCGCATCGAAGCTTGGCTTGCTGCAGCGGGGAGCGAATACTAATGCGTCCGCGCTCCATTAGCAAGCGATTTCCGAAGACGCTCATCGAAAGTTAACAATCCTGCACCGGAGACATCGAAGCCTCCGCGGCCCAGCGCAACCAGGACGCGCCGACTCAAGGCCGCGGCGATAGAATCAGGAGCCTCGTTCCTTGCGCAGACACCATGACCGCCCCAACCCCGGAACAATTTGATCAAGCGATGCGCGGCATCTACGACGCCGCCCTGAGACTGAAGCCGCCCTACCGGGCAACTTATCTTCTCGGCATGGTGAATAGACATGGCGGGAAAGAGGCGGCCAATCGGATGCTGGCTACGCCCAAACCGTCAGAAGGTCTCACCGAGCTGTTTCTTCGCGGCGGCAGAGAGGCGCTGCGTCTCAGCGTCGAGTACCTCGTCCTGCAACAACCGTGGCGCACGCTGTTCACCGAGGAGCAGCTTGCGGTCGCAAGAAAGCGGTTAGTCGAGTACGAATGCCCGCTGCCATCGGACGACCAAGGCTAAGCAGTCAGGGTTTAGCCTCCAGGCGTCAGCACCATCTACGGCCACCTGGCCGCCATATCCCCTCCAACGCTGAGCGCCGACACCTTCCAGCCATTCAAAGCATGAATGGCTCGGCGTTCAGACAATGAATTTCAAAAATGAGAGGTGGGCCGATATCCTGCACTCCGGTGAGTTGGTGAGCGCTGGATGGCGGAGCCCTATCTCGTACGGTATGGGCAGGCATCGTTCGGTGCCAAACACTGCGGATCGTCTCAGCTAGCCATCTTCACGGCATTCCGCATCGGGACGATCCCGGACGGCGTGGTTCTAAAAACTCACGGGTGAACGCCCGCACGTCCCCTGACCATGACGCACGCATCAGAGCAACTCGATATCGCCCGGCTGGCGCGATATCTGGAAGAGCATATCCCCGGATTCGAGGGCCCCGTCGTTGCCGAGAAGTTTTCCGGCGGCCAGTCGAACCCCACCTTCCTCTTGCAGACACCGAAGCAACGCTACGTGCTCCGGCGCCAGCCGACGGGCGAACTGCTGAAATCCGCCCACGCCGTGGACCGCGAATTTCGCGTCCTGACCGCGCTATCAGGCACGGAGCTATCGGGCACGGTGCTGCCGGTGGCGCGCCCGTATCACTTGTGCGAAGACCGCGATGTAATCGGCAGTCTGTTCTACGTGATGAGTTTCGAAGACGGCCGCATCTTCTGGAACCCTGCCCTGCCCGATCTGCCGCAGTCCGATCGCGCCATCTGCTACGACTCAATGCTGCGCACCATGGCCGCGCTGCATGACATCGATGTCGAATCGGTCGGGTTGGCCGACTACGGCAAACCCGGCAACTACTTCGCGCGCCAGATCGGCGTCTGGACCAAGCAGTACCGGCTGGCGGAAACGCAGCGCATCGAGGCGATGGAGCGGCTGATTGAATGGTTGCCCGCGGCCTGCCCGGCTGATTCCGGCAAGCCCTCTCTCGTGCACGGTGACTTCAGGCTCGACAACATGATGTTCGAACCGCAGGGCTACGGCGTGAAGGCCGTGCTCGATTGGGAGCTCTCAACACTGGGCAACCCGTTGGCCGATCTGGCGAATTTCTGCATGTGCCTGCGGTTGCCGTCGAGCTCGCATATCCCCGGGCTCGGGGATCAGGATCGCGACGCGCTCGGGATTCCGCACGAAGTGCAGATGGTCGCGCGCTATTGCGAGCTGCGAGGCATCGCCCCGATCGAGAACTGGCACTTCTATCTGGCGTTCAGCTTCTTCCGTCTGGCAGCCATTGCGCAGGGCGTCAAGCAACGCGCGCTCAATGGCAATGCGTCGAGCGCGCAGGCAAGCAAAGCCGGAGACATGGCGCGACCGCTCGCAGAAGAAGCGGCGCGACTCATCGACACCCGGCGCTGAGGCTGTCGCAGCCCAAAGAGATACAACACAATTGGAGGAGCAAAGCATGAGTACGAACCTGTTCAATCTGACCGGGAAGATCGCCCTGGTAACAGGCGCCAGCCGCGGCATTGGCGAGGAAATCGCCAGGCTGCTTGCGGAACAGGGGGCGCACGTGATCGTTTCCAGCCGGAAGCTGGCCGACTGCGAGGCCGTGGCCAGGAGCATTCGCGCGGCAGGCGGCAAGGCGGAAGCCCTGGCCTGCCACGTTGGCCGCATGGAGGACATCGCCGCCACGTTCGACTATATCCGCCGCTCGCACGGTCGACTGGACATTCTCATCAACAACGCGGCGGCCAATCCGCATTTCGGGCACATCCTCGAAACCGATCTCGCCGCGTATGAGAAAACCGTGGAAGTGAACATCCGGGGCTACTTCTTCATGTCGGTCGAAGCCGGCAAGATGATGAAGGCCCAAGGCGGAGGGTCCATCGTCAACACCGCGTCAGTCAACGCGCTGCACCCTGGCGCAAATCAGGGCATTTACTCAGTCACCAAGGCCGCCGTGGCTCACATGACGCGTGCATTTGCCAAGGAATGCGGGCCGTTTGGCATCCGCGTCAACGCCCTTCTGCCAGGCCTGACCAAGACCAAATTTGCCGGCGCGCTCTTCGAGGACAAGGAGTCCTACGAGCGCCAGATCAGCGAGATCCCGCTGCGGCGCCACGCCGAGCCGCACGAGATGGCCGGCACCGTTCTCTACCTGGTGTCCGATGCAGCGAGCTTCACCAACGGCGAATGCGTCGTCGTCGATGGTGGCATGACGGTCTGACGGCCAGCAACAGCGTCTCGCGAACACTGTCAAACAAGAGGTAAACCATGCAGATAGGAATCCCGAAGGAGACTCGGGCTGGGGAGACACGCGTCGCCGCTACCCCGGATACCGTGAAAAAGTACGCAGCCCAGGGACACCGGGTCGTCGTCGAAACGGGTGCGGGTGATCGTGCAAGCCAACCGGATGCTGCTTACGAAGCCGTTGGCGCGCGCATCGGCACGGCAGCGGAGGCCCTGGGTGCGGATCTGGTGCTAAAGGTGCGCGCCCCGGCGCCCGCAGAGCTTGCCCGCATGAAGCGCGGCACGGTGCTGGTGGGCATCCTCAATCCGTTCGATGCGGAGAACAACGCCCGCATGGCAGCGGCGGGCGTGATCGGCTTCGCTCTGGAAGCCGCGCCGCGCACCACGCGCGCCCAGAGCATGGACGTGCTCTCTTCCCAGGCCAATATCGCCGGCTATAAAGCCGTGATGGTGGCCGCGCATCACTACCAGCGCTTCATGCCGATGCTGATGACGGCGGCTGGCACGGTAAAGGCTGCGCGCGTGCTCATCCTCGGTGCCGGTGTCGCAGGCCTGCAGGCCATTGCCACGGCCAAGCGGCTGGGGGCAGTTGTCGAAGCGTCCGATGTGCGTCCCGCGGTAAGGGAGCAGATCGAATCGCTGGGTGCAAAGTTTCTCGACGTTCCCCTTCTGACCGATGAAGAGCGCGAGATTGCCCAAGGCGTTGGCGGCTACGCGCGCCCGATGCCGCAAGACTGGATGCGCCGACAGGCGGAACTGGTGCACGAGCGTGCCAGGGAGGCTGACATCGTCATCACCACCGCGCTGATTCCTGGCCGGCGCGCTCCGACATTGCTGGCCGAGCAGACGGTGCAACAGATGAAGCCGGGTTCGGTGGTGGTGGATCTGGCTGCTGCGCAAGGTGGCAACTGCCCGCTCACGGTGCCCGATGAAGTGGTGCAACGGCATGGCGTCACGCTGGTCGGGCACACCAATCTGGCCAGCATGGTTGCCACGGATGCCTCGGCGCTCTACGCCCGCAACGTGCTCGATTTCGTCAAGCTCATCGTCGGCGAGGAAGCCGCGCTCAAGATCGATACCAGCGACGACATCGTCGCGGCGTGCCTGGTGTGCCGAGACGGTGAAGTGCTGCGGGCCGCATAAGGAGACAGGAATGGAAGTCATCAACCATACGGTGATCAATCTGATCATCTTCGTGCTGGCGGTCTACGTCGGCTATCACGTCGTCTGGACGGTCACACCCGCCTTGCATACGCCATTGATGGCCGTGACCAATGCGATCTCTGCCATCGTCATCGTCGGGGCCATGCTGGCCGCCGGCCTGACAGAGACCGGTCTAGGCCGCGTCATGGGCGTGGCCGCGGTGGCGCTGGCCGCCGTCAACGTCTTCGGCGGGTTCCTGGTGACCCAGCGGATGCTGGCGATGTTCAAGAAGAAGGAAAGCAAGGCCAAGGAGCGTGTGCAATGAGCGAGCTTATCAGCATGAATCTGGTGACGCTGCTGTACCTGGTGGCGTCGGTGTGCTTCATCCAGGCGCTGAAGGGGCTGTCGCACCCGGCCACGGCGCGGCGCGGCAATGCCTTCGGCATGACGGGCATGGCCATCGCGGGCCTTACCACCATCGCCTTGATTGCGCGACTCAAGGAGACCTTCCTTGCCGCCGGCGCAGCGCACGAGTCGCTGGCCTCGGGGCTGGTGCTGATCCTGGCAGCGCTGGTGGTAGGCGGTGGACTCGGCGCCTACGTGGCCCGCAAGGTCGAGATGACAAAGATGCCGGAACTGGTGGCGGCCATGCATTCGCTGATTGGTCTGGCGGCGGCGTGCATTGCGGTGGCCGCTGTGGCGGAGCCCTCCGCCTTCGGCATTGCGCCAGCCGGATCGCACGCGCTCCCGCCAGGCAATCGCGTGGAACTGTTTATCGGCTGTTTTGTGGGCGCCATCACGTTCTCGGGGTCGGTGATCGCGTTCGGCAAGCTATCGGGGCGCTACAAATTCCGGCTGTTCCAGGGCGCACCGGTGCAGTTTGCGGGTCAGCATTGGCTCAACCTGCTGATGGCCGTAGCCATGCTGGGCTTCGGCGTGGCGTTCTTCCTTTCCCAGGCGTGGCTGCCATTCGTGCTGATGCTGGCCATTGCCCTGGTACTGGGCGTGCTGATCATCATTCCGATCGGCGGGGCAGATATGCCGGTGGTGGTGTCGATGCTGAACTCGTACTCGGGCTGGGCGGCCGCGGGCATTGGCTTCTCACTGAACAACCCGATGCTGATTATTGCGGGTTCACTGGTGGGTTCGTCGGGCGCTATCCTCTCGTACATCATGTGCCGGGCGATGAACCGATCGTTCTTCAACGTGATCCTCGGCGGATTTGGTGGCGAAGCGGCATCCACGGCAACGGCCGGCGGGCAGCAGCGCCCGGTCAAGGCGGGCTCTGCTGACGACGCTGCGTTCGTGATGGGCAATGCGGAAACCGTGATCATCGTACCGGGCTATGGTCTGGCGGTGGCGCGCGCACAGCATGCGCTCAAGGAGCTGACGGCGCTACTGACCGAGAAAGGCGTGACGGTCAAGTATGCAATCCATCCAGTGGCGGGCCGCATGCCAGGCCATATGAACGTATTGCTGGCCGAAGCCGAGGTGCCATACGACCAGGTCTTCGAGATGGAAGACATCAACAACGAGTTCGGCCAGGCCGACGTCGTGCTGGTGCTGGGCGCCAACGACGTGGTCAACCCCGCTGCCAAGACCGATCCAACGTCGCCCATCGCCGGGATGCCGATCCTGGACGCTTACAAGGCCAAGTCCGTGATCGTCAACAAGCGCTCGATGAACGCCGGCTATGCCGGGCTGGACAACGAACTGTTCTATCTGGACAAGACCATGATGGTCTTCGGCGATGCCAAGAAGGTGGTCGAAGACATGGCCAAGGCCGTCTGACGCCTACGCAGCAAGCCGCCAAGCCGCCAAGCCGTGAAGCCTCATCGCATTGCCGGAGGCTTCACGGCTGGTTCGCCGCATCGCGCATCACGTACATCAACTGCTCGCGCAGCCACTGGTTGCCCGGGTCCCGATCGACACTGCGGTGCCAGTAGCAATGCCACTCCAGATCGGGAAGTGCGAACGGCAGCTCCAGGATGCGCGCCGGATATCGCTGCAGCAATCGCAGGGGCGCAGTCAGCATCAGGTCGGAGCGCATCGCGATCAGCGGCGCCACCATGTAATGTTGCACGCGCATCTTGATATCCCGGCGCTGCCCAAGCCGCGTCAGCTCGGCATCGACATATCCGCTGCCCCGGCGGCGGCTGGAAACGTGGATATGCCCCATCGCCAGATAGTCGGCCATCGACAGCGCATCTCCCTTGAACGGATGGTCGTGCCGGATCATGCACGCGTAGCTGTCCCGGCCGAGCGGTGCGTGGTGGAGATACGGGTCGGAGATAAGCGGCGCGTCGATGGCCAGCGCGATCGAGCCATTGGCGAGCGCGGTGGGGACTTCGCTGCGGTCAGTGTAGTAACTACGCACGTGCATGCCAGGGGCATGCTGCTGCAGCTGCTCGCCCAACGCGGGCAGCACCAGCGCCTCGGTCAGATCGCTCATGCTGACGGGAAAGACGCGTTCCGATGCAGCCGGATCGAACACATCCCCTTCTTGCACACTGGCTTCAAGCAGCTGTAGCGCCTCGCGTACGCGCCCGATGATGTTCTCCGACATCGGCGTCGGCATCATGCCGGCCGGTGTGCTGACGAAGAGCTGATCGTTGAGGGTCCTGCGCATCCGCGCCAGCGCGTTGCTGACGGCCGGTTGCGTGATACACAGCGTTTCGGCGGCGCGCGTCAGGTTGCGATGGCGGTAGATCGCGTCGAACGCGAAGAACAGGTTCAGGTCAATCTTCGAGAGGCGCATCGCCAAAACTCCGTAACCGCTTCATAAGGCAAGGGACTCTCAAACGTAAGCGCCCGATGCGCTTTGATGCGCATCGGGCGTCTTTTCTACAAGATGCACAAGATCAGCGTAGTCATTGCGATGTCCGTTCCAGACCGCGAAGCGCGAGATCCGGATCAAACTTCAGCTCATCTCCCTGCGCTCGCTCCAACGCGCGATAGGCATGGTAGAGCGCTGGCATGAGGAAAGCCCAGGTGCACAGCGCCAGCGTGTAGAAATTGAGCACGACATTCGTTTCTTCCCCAGGAATCTTGTAGAAATCATAGATACCTGCGATCGCCTGGCACGTCACCAATGCCAACAACAAGGCCATCGCCTGCGGCACCGCTCCAATACCCAGCAATCTCTTGAGTACATAAGCGAGATAGGCCGACAGCAGCACCGACATTACGACGTAGAAGTATGGCAAGACCCCTTCGACGAAATGCGCTCCAATCAAAACGAATGTGGCGGCAAATGTCGCCCCAAACGCCAGTACGTCAAAGCGAATCGATGGCCTGAGACCATGCGTGATCACCATCATGCCGAACACCGCAATGATCGGCATCCCGAAGCCCCGGGAAAACGCATCGAAGAAGTGGGAGATCGCGTACGAGACCTTCGAATCGGTCGCGAAGAATACGATGGCGTTCGTCGATGACGTGCCGACCACCCACATCTCGATCCCGAGAAGATAGTTGCGCTTCTTGACAAACTTCCAGCCGTAGACAAATGAGCTCAGTGCCAGCACGACGCTGGAAAGAACCAGAATGAGAGATCTGAGATCCATGATTCAACTCCAATACCAATGATCGATTGCGCTTGATGCGTCGGGGGATGCGTCAGGGTTGTTTCGGTTCAAGACTGGCAAGATAGTTGGCCATCGCCTTGCGGTCTTCCGGCGAAGCGCCTTCGGCGATGCGCTTCATCATGCCGGTCGGTTCGCTGCGTGTGCCGGCCGCAAACGCGTCGAACTGCGCCATGAGGTAGTCGTAGCCTTGGCCGGCCAGGCGCGGAAACTGGTCATGCCCCATCAGTTGCGGCCCATGGCATGCCGCGCAGTTCCCACCTGCCACCAGTTGCTGCCCTCTTCCGCGTAATTGCTGATCCGGCTTGAAATAGTGGTTTGCAATGGGCGCTACCTTGGAGAAGTAATCCGCCATGTCCTTGATCTGCGCATCCCCCATCGTCATCGACAGCGGTTCCATGTTCGGACTGCGCCGCGCGCCGCTCGCAAAATTGCGGAGTTGCGCCTCCAGATAGGCGGCGGGCTGGCCCGCCAGGCTTGGATAGCCTTGGTGTAGCGAGTTGCCCTTGGCACCATGACAGGCGAAGCAGGTGTCGTTCACATGCGGCCACGGACCGCCGTCTGCCTGGTAAGCCTTGGCCGAGGCATCGATAAAGCGATCCAGCCGATAAAGGTCGAGCAGATCCCCACCATAGAAGACCACTCCCAGGGCGGCGGAGATGGCGGCAACGCTGATAACTATGATTTTCTTCATGTCTGCCCCTTATGCCCGACGCAGTGCATTGAGCACCTGCAGAGACGCCTGGCGGCCGGATCGGACCGCGCCGTCCATATAACCGGCCCAGATCTCGGCGGTTTCTGTGCCGGACCAGATCAGGTTGCCGCACGGCGGTCGCAGTGCTTCGCCATGAGCGCTCCAGAAGCCCGGCGGGATGGCAGAGATGCAGGTAATCGACCAGGGATCTGCCTTGCTCCAGTCATGATCGTGATAGGCCACCGGCGACAAGGCTTCACGGCCCCATGCGCGGGCGTAGAGTTCGGTCAGCACTGCCTTTGCCGCGCGTGGGTCCGACGGCAGCTTGGCATTTACGACGAAGGCGTTGATGACCCCGATTTCCGCACCCGGCGGAGAGTTGTCAAAGGCCCAGATCACGGGCCCGTCGACCTGGAAGATATGTCCGTTCAAGCCCTTGTCGCGCCAGAACGGACGACGGTAGACCATGGCTGTCTTGCGAGCCGGTGAATGCGCAGGCCAGGCACGCTGTAGCGCGGCGCGCTTTTCCGGCAGCGGCGGGTCGAACCGCATCTGATGGCACAGGGCCGGATGAATGGCCACGATGACTTTCCTGGCACGCACTTCACCGTGGTCGGTATGCAGCGTGACCACATCGCTGTCCCAGCCGGAGATCTGGCGCACCGGTGTGGACAAGCGCACCTTGTCGCCCAGTTGCTGCGCCATCTTGATGCTGAGGAGCTGCGAGCCGCCGACGAAGCGGGTTTCCTGCGCGCTGTGCTTGATACTGTCGAGCTGCGCGTAGTCGCAGTCCGCGGAATTGATCATCGAGAGGAAATGCAGCAGCCCCATCTTGGCCGGCGCGGCGCCACCGGAAAGCGCGATGCTTGCGTTCCACCCGACCTGGTCTTCCGGCTTGATGCTCTGTTTGGCCAGCCAGTCACCGACCGAGAGCTTGTCCAGCTCACTGACTTTCTTGGATTTCCAGGGCGCGCCGGCAGGTACGTCGCGCGACATCTTGCTAAGCTTTCCGCTGACTGCCTCGTCCGTGCCGAAAGTCCCTTTCAGGTCGAGTGCGATCCGACCATCGCCGCCCAGCATGACCGTCTTGCCGTCGTAGTAGCTTGGGAACGTACCGACTTCCAGTTGGCGGGCGAGATCCGCCACGGCGGTCTGACCGGGGCCGATCCACTGGCCGCCGACTTCGGAGATGTAGCCACCTTCGATGTTGTAGTTGAGCGTCCGTCCGCCCACGCGGTCTCGCGCCTCAAGGACCAGGAAGGCGTTGCAGCCAGCCAGCTGCAGGTCACGTGCGGCGGTCAGGCCTGCCAGCCCTGCGCCGATGATGACGACGTCCAGAACGCCGTCCGCTGTCTGCCTGGCCCTGGCGGCACCGGCATTGGCCTGCCGGACGCCAAGGGCCAGACCGCCGGCAGCGGCCGCAACGCCAGCGCGTTTGAGCCATTGCCTGCGCGGCATGCTGGTTGAAGGGTCTGGGGGGGTTTTCTCTGACATCTTTGACATCTCTGACTTGGTGTATCCGTGACTGCTATGAACGGGTTGTTGCTTGCTCTGCTTCATTGCGCGTCGATCGCGAACCGGCGGATGTTCTGGCCACCACGCATGCTCCTGTGCCTGACAGCCCAGACCAGTCCGCGCAACACCAGCTGATTGGCCGTTTGTACGGCGACGGTGCATTGCTCCAGAACCTCTTGTTCTGGAAACAACGTGAGCTCTGCAGCGCTGCCTAGCACCAACGCAATCTCGAACGGCGAACGTGTCATCAGCGCCTGCCGCAGCAGGCTGGACAGGCGTCGCTCAATGGCAGCGCCATCGCGGCGTAGATCATTGGCCGCATCCTTGCGGATGCTCTCCACTGACGCCCGGATGAAGTGGAGCATTTCCTTTGCGGTAGGCTGCCGCTCGGGAGAGGCTGCCGCACTGCAAGAACATGTCGTCATGTGAACGTCCCCCATGCGAATACCTGTCCGTCGCGGCGTGGCATCTTCCCGGCTGACGCGGCAGCCTTCGCCTGCTCGCGGCGCTTACTCCTTCGTCCAGCCGTTTTGATAGAGCCGGCTTGCCAGCACACCCAGGCGTGATGTCAAAACATAGTTCTCACCGTCCTCGATCAGCGCTGAGCGGCAGTCACGGTAGATTTTCTCGATCGGATACTCGCGCGTGGTGCCGTTGCCGCCAAAGAGTTGGAAAGCCTCGTGCGCGATCTTCATCGCCTCCTCGGTCACGCTGACCTTGGCCTGCGCGGTCGCGTACGGGTGGCTCTGCGGGGACATGCGTGCGTACGCCAGGCTGCGGCGAGAAATCGCGCGCGCCATTTCGAGCCGGCGCAGCATCTCGCCCAGCCGCAACTGCGTCATCTGATGGTCAATCAGCAGTGCGCCGCCCTGCTTGCGCTCATGGCAATAGGCCAGTGCGAGCTCGAATGCGGAACGGGCTACGCCAGTGAATACCTGACACATGTTGGTGCCGGCGTGCGACCACGCCGAAGCGATATTGCCGAGGTAGTCGTCCTTCAACGCAATCGCAAAGCGCTTCGGCACCCTGACGTTATCGAAGAAAATCTCACCCTGTGGCAGCGCGCGCTGGCCGATCTTGTCGAGCGGCTTGCCGCGCGAGATTCCCGGCAAGTCCAGCGGAATGATCATCCCCACGCCATTCGTGAACGTACCGTGCTCGTCGGTGCCATAGAAGCCGTCACCGTAATCGGCCGCCATATAGGCCAGCGCCACCTGTGCGACCGAGCCATTCGAGACCCATGACGAATACTGTCCGTTGATGACAATCTCGTCGGCGCCGACCTTGGCGGTGACGTTACCCAGCGACTGTTTGCCGTGCGCGCTGACTTCCTCGCGATAGAGGATGGCGCCATCCGAGCCACGGTCCGGCTGCGTGTTCGACCAGCAACCCACTTTGCCCGCGCACATCTCGATCAGTTCCTGATTGCCGACCGACTGCGCCACCATCATCGGCATCAGCGATGCGGTGATCGAGATCGCCAGGCCCGCATCACCCCAGCCAAGTTCTTCACTGATGAGCGATTCGATCCGCACGGCCACATCGGGCGGAAACTGCTCGATCAGTTGCGGATCGAGGCCAAGCTTGGAGGCCTCGATCATGGCCACCCAGTACGGAGATCCGGGCGCGATCACCTCTTCCGGCGTCATGCGGTCGAGCTCCCGGCCGATCGGGCGCAGCACATCGCGCGCAAAGCGGTGGACGGTGCTCTGGATCGCGCCCTCCTCTTCGCCTAACGGCGTCTCGAAACCGGTCAATCCAACCGACGGCAACTCCACGTTTCTCTTGATGCGAATCATCTCAGCGCTCCTCGTTTCCAGGGTACCTGCCGACCAGCCCCATAAATCCCCGGACGGCTATTTTGTAGAACGACCTACCAAACTTAGGTCAATTTACAAAACAATGGGAAGAAAAAAAAGACAGGGTATTCCCCTGTCTTCCTGGATTGCTGCGGCAGCGTCCGGGCGGCTATTTTTCGCGGGCGCGAGGCGCGCCAAACTCCACCATGGCGTACGCCATCGTCCGGTATTGCTCGTCAAGTCCTTTCAGCTCGGTGCGTCCCGTGCGCCCCGTGCCGAGCTGAAGCGCCAATCCGTCGCCCATCGAAATCACCAGCGCGGCAACCTGCATGCTGCTGGCGACGTCATATTTCTGATTCATGCCACGGATCACGCGTGCCAGTTCGACCGTCAGCGTTTCATACCACTCGTCGAACAACTGCGCGCATTCGGGGTCGGTAGACGCGAACGAAAGGAAGTGCCGCCACAACGCCACGTATTTGGCGTCCTTCAAATCCTTGAGCGTTTGCTGAATGATCAGTTCAAACACCTCGTGCGGGGTCACGTTCTTGTCGACGACGAGCTTCAGTTCGTCCAGATACACCTTGATATCGGGTTCCATCACCGCCCGCAAGACAGCGGGCCGGGTCGGGAAGTAGTACTGGAGGTTGCTGATGCTGATGCCGGCGCGCAGGGCCACCGCGCGCAGCGAGAAATCCATCGGGCCGGTTTCGAGCAGGAGCTTTCTTGCCACACGCACGATGGCATTGCGCGTGCGCAAGCCCTGGGCCCGCAGTCCCTCAGGGGCGGTTCCCGCCGCGGCCGCGCTCGCGGATTGACTCTTCCTGGTGGTGCGCCGTGCTACAGGCGCCTTGGTCGTTTCCGTCATGTTTGGACACCCTGCCTAACAAAAGGCCTAATGATAGCGTTTCGCCGCGTGGAGGTGACGCCACCTGACAACAACTTCGATATCCAACTGCATCCGGGCACGATCCCGTGGTGCTATCCCGGCCGGGTGGCGTCACGTACCTTGCGGTTGGTCCAGTCGTCCATCGCAGCTGCTCCGCCCAGCGCCCCGTTAAGGACGCACCATCGGAACGGTTCCGGCAATGTCGAAGGCGTCTCATGGCGCAGCGCAGCAAGCAGCGAAGGCTCGGTACCGTGAATCTGCTGGCCAATCATGTGGCCAACCAAGGACTGGGCCGCCACACCGTGCCCCGAACACCCGGCAGAGTAGTAGATGTTCTGGTGGGCTCCTGTCTTACCGACCACGGGCAGCGCATCACCGGCAAAGCTGATATAGCCGCTCCAGCACGCTCGAACGGCCAGGTTCTCCAAGGTCGGGAAGCGATCGCGCAGGGCACCTCTCAGCTCGCGATACTGATCGTAGTCGGGCACATTCTGCGTCTTCGATCCGTATGGGTAACGAAGACGCTTGGTTGTCACGACGAGCGTGTTGTGCGCCGTCAATCGATGGCTTTCCATGACGAAATGCGCAGTCATGATGCCTTCGCGTTGCGACCACCCCAAGGATTTCAGCTGCGCTGCCGAAAGCGGTTCGGTCTCGATGGCGGACACCCGCAACGGCACCACCTTATCCGCAAGAAGACCAAGCTGTGGGGTATAGGCGTTCGTGGCGAGCATCAAGGCCGGAGCGCTCACGCTGCCACGTGGCGTCTTCACCTGGATCACAGGACCTTCGGTGTAAGACAGCAATGGCGTGTTCTCATGGATCCTGACGCCCGCGCGAAGTGCTGCGCGCCGCAATCCCATCACGTACTTGCCGGGGTGGAGCGTACCGCCGCGCGGCGTGTACTCGCCAAACAGAAACGCCGGAGGAATGCCCCGCGCACGCATCTGGGCCTCGTCCAGGAACTCCGATTGGACCCCGAACTCGGCACTGGCTCGTACGCCCTCGCGTACTTTGTCTTCCTGCGAGGGGTGAATACCTGCGCGGATCAACCCGGACTGGTTGTAGTCGCAGTCAATACCGTGCTCCTTCAGCTTGCCTTCAACAAATGGCACGGCATCTTCGTAGTAGCGAACAATCTCTTTCGCTCGCTCGTTGCCGATGCCCTTGAGAAACAGGTCGTATTCAAGCGCCACGCCACCGCCCAGGTACCCCGCGTTGCGCCCACTCGCACCGAAGCCCGCAAACTCGCGCTCCAGCACGATCACTTTTGCCCCTTGTTTTGCCAGTTCCAGCGCGGCGGAAAGGCCGGCAAAGCCGGCGCCGACGATTACCACATCGGCACTGACATCGCCTTCGAGTGCGGGCTGAATGTCCTCGGGCTTTTCCACCCAACCGCCAAGTGCGCGGTACTTTTCCAGGTCGGCCATCTCGCTCGCATCCTCCATTGGCGCCGTCCTCGCGCTTTGCATGGCAGCCACGGCTGGCACGACGACCGCCGTGGCGGCTGCCCCTTTCACAAAAGTACGCCGGGTCATTCCGGATTGGCCGCCCTTATCGAGGCTCTTGGTCATTTCTGGCTCCGTCATTCCTTGCTCAGGATGTGCACCGCAAGCGCGGCTTCTTCGATGCCCTGGAAGCCTCCGCCGTTTTCCTGAATCGCATGCCGGGCACCCTGCACCTGGCGTGCACCGGCCTCCCCACGCAACTGGGTCACCAGTTCATGGAGCTGACCGATCCCGGTCGCGCCCAGAGGATGCCCCTTCGATTCAAGACCACCCGACGTATTGATGGGAATGCGCCCCCCGATCGTGAAGTCCCCGCGCTCGGCAGCGGGTCCACCTTGGCCGAGTGGTACCAACAGTAGGTTTTCAGCCTGGATGATCTCGCCCATTGCCGAGGCATCGTGTACCTCGGCAACGTTCATATCTTCGGGGCTCAGGCCAGCCTGCTCGTAGGCTTGCAGCGCGGCCAGGCGGCCGATGTTCTGTTCCGGCTCGTCGATGCGTCGATGTGTGAAGCTGCGAATCACGCTTGCGGCAACGCGGATGCAGCGGCTGCGATCCGCGCCGATGCGCCTTAGCCCTTCCTCCGTACACAAAATGGCGGCCGCCGCACCGTCCGTGACCGGCGCACACATCGGCAGCGTGATCGGGTAAGTAATCGGCGGCGCTGCGAGCACCTCGTCGACGGTGAACGACTTGCGGAATTGCGAAAGCGGGTTGTGCACGGAATGCCCGTGATTCTTTGCCGAAACGGCGGCGATCTGGCGCTGTGTGGTGCCGTAGGTCTTCATGTGATAGCGGCATAGCGCGGCATAGACCGACATGAAGCGACTGTAAGGTCGGTCGGATTCCGAGCCTGGCGGCGGGACAACACCCTCCCCCAACTGCATCAGGCTCGCAAAGTTCTCCTCGACACGCGACACATCCCAACCGCCCTCGAACAATGCAAACGACTTTGCCTTGTCCGGTACGTTCATCTTCTCCGCCCCAATGGCCAACGCCACGTCGCACGCGCCGGCTTTCAGGCTCTGCACCGCCAGGTGCACGGCAGTGCTACCGGAGGCACAGGCATTCTCGACGTTGAACACCGATATGCCTTCCAGCCCGATCTTGCTGAACACGACCTGCCCCGGGATCGACAACTGACCCTGCAACTGCCCGTTGGTGATACCGGAATAGAAAGCCGTGCCGATCGCATCGGCGCTACAGCCGGCGTCTTGCAGCGCACCGCGTAGCGCCTCACCCGCGAGGTCCTCGATGCTGCGTTCGAGGTGCCGGCCAAATACCGTCATGGCGATACCGGCGATGTAGATATTGCTCATTCGTCTATCGCTCTCGTCAGATCTTGCGTTGCAGGCCTTGCCAGTACTGCTCGCGCAAGTCTTTCTTCAATACCTTGCCGACCGTACTGCGCGGCAGTGCGGCAACGAAGTCCACGCTCTTCGGTGTTTTGACTGAACCAAGCTTCTCCTTGCACAAGGCAACGAGCTCATCTGCGCTGACCGCGTGGCCGACATTGAGCTCCACCACGGCCTTCACCGCCTCGCCCCACTTGTCGTCAGGCACGCCGATCACCGCGCAGTCCTGCACCGCCGGGTGCGCCCAGATGACCTGCTCGACCTCGCTCGGATACACGTTGAAGCCGCCGCTGATGATCATGTCCTTCTTGCGATCGGTGATATGCAGGTAGCCGTCGGCATCCAGATGACCGATGTCTCCGGTGTGCAGCCAGCCGTCGACGATGGTCTCGGCGGTCTTGTCGGGCGCCTTGTAATAGCCTTTCATGATCAGGTCACCGCGCACGCAGATTTCACCGGTCTCACCCTGCGGCAGCGCCTGGCCCTGATCGTTCATGATCTCCACGCGGATCAGCGGGTTCGGACGGCCCACCGACGACAGCCGTTCGTCGGAACCGATCTTGCCGTCAACGAAATGCTCGGCCGGGGACATATTGGAGATCGATGCCGCCGCTTCGGTCTGCCCGTAGCCGCCCGCCATGACGGGGCCGAACACCTCCATCGCCCGCTTGAGCTTCTCCACCGACATCGGCGCTGCACCGTAGAGGAAGTACTTGAGCGAGGAGAAATCCTGCTTCTCGATACCGGGAATATCGAGTAGACGGTAGATGACCGTCGGCGGCAGGAAGAACTCGGTGACGCGGTGCCTGGCGATGGCGGTGAGCAGCAACACGGGATCGGGCTTAGGCAGCACCACCACGGTACCCCCGCGTGCGGTGCACGGTAGCGACATCATTCCCGCTGTATGCGTCATCGGTGCAGCGGCAAGGTTTACCGGGCGCTGCGTTCCATATGGGAACGCGATCATGAACTGCGCGAAGTAGGTCTGAAACGCACGATGCGTGTTCATCACGCCTTTCGGTGCGCCCGTCGTTCCACCAGTTGCCGACAGCGTGACGATGTCGTCCATGTCGTAATCGACCTGCGGCATGGTCGTCGGCTGGCTGGCGCTCCACGTTGCGAGCGACTGCGCCCACGGCAGTTCTGCGTCGATGCACACCCACAGCTTGATCATCGGCAGGCTGGAGCGCAGTTCTTCGAGGATCGATGCGAAGGCCTGCGTAAAGAACAGCGCCTCGCAATCGAACGCGTCGAGCACGTACTGGTTCTCTGCCGGTGGGTTGCGCCCATTGACGGGGATGTACACCATGCCGGCGCGCCACATGCCGAGCGCGCAACCCCAGCCGATCACGTCGTTATCTGCCCAGACCGCGGCCTTCGCTTCCTTCTCGAAGCCCGCTGCCAACAGCCCATTGGCAATTTGGCATGAAAGCTCACCAATCTCCTGGAACGAAAAGCTGCGTTCCCCCTGGATATAGGCGATGCCATCGGGATTGATGCGCCACCCACGGTCGAAAAAATCAATGATTGCCATTTACATATTCCTTTGGAGCCATGCCGGGCCCTGCTTCAACTGATCTTCGGCATCGCCCCAACGCAGCGTCCGGGGCGTGCCGAGTTTGTGTTCTGCCGCAGCCCGACGATCAGGTCAGGGCCGCGTGACAAGACGGTTAGAGCTGCGCGATCGTGGCGCGCGCCAGGCCACGCTGCTCAAGGAAGCCGAGCAGGTAGCGGTGTCCGAACGCCTTCGAGCCGGACGCGAAACCAACCTTGGCGCTATCGCCGTCGAGCAGCTTGGCAACACCGGCAGCGTGAATGGCACCGGTGGAGATGTACGGTGTGATGCCGTGCAGCGTCGCGCGCACCGATGCAAGCTGACCGCGGCCGATCGCGAAATCAACGGTACGATGCGACGACGTGCGCTCGCGCGGCGGCATGGACGGCGTGGTCGAATCCACGAGCTGCTTCAGCACCGCATCCTGCTGCTCACGCGGCAGGTGCGCGTATTCGGCATCCCACTTCTGGTTGAGCGCATGCACCGTCTGCATCGCGTTGTTGTCATAGAAACCAACGCACGAGATGCAGCTGCGCACACGCGGATCGCGCTCGAAGTACACCGGCAGCGATGTGCCGCCCCACGGCAGCGCGAACACTGGTTGCAGGAAATCGGGAGACGCGACATTGAATGAAGCGTTCTTCTCATGCGGCACCAGAGCGTTCTCCCAGAGGTAGCAGGATTCCTGGCGATAGCCTTCGAAGATGGTGGCCGTCGAGCCCACGCTTACACCTGCGCCGGCACCGCGCGGGCCGCGCGTCAGGGTGGCCGTCTCCAGCGCATCGACACCCGGTGTCTCGAGCGCCAGTTCAGCGGCGATTTCCGCGAACGTGTACATGTACGCGTTCGACGGCGACACCAGCAAACCGGCCTGGCGGTATTGCTCGCCGAACTCGTCACGCACCTGGCGGATGAAGTGCTGTTCGCCGGTAGTGTCGAGGTAATGGCACCCAGCCTTGAGCGCCGCTTCCACCGCAACCAACCCGAAATTGAAGAACGGACCGACGGTGGCGCACACCACCTTCGCGCCTCGGAATGCCTTCACCAGCGCATCCACGTTGTGTTCCGCTTCGATGATTTCGTAGTTGGCCGACTCAAGACGCACAACACGCTGCGCCATCATCTCCTTGGTCCGGCTGGCATTGCGGGCCACCGCGGTGAAAGGAATGTTCTGGTCGATCAGCCAGTCCATGATCAACATGCCGGTGTATCCGCTTGCGCCATAAACGACGACGGGGTGCTTTGCCATGGTTGTCTCCTGCTATGTAAGTTGGTAAGTCCTGAATGCATCAAACGCCCAACCAGGTGCGCCGATCCGCCCTGACCGTTTGTAGTACACATGCACAAAGGTAGGTCATGATGACAATTACGAACAGAGAAAAAAAGACAGGGATTACCCTGCCGTTTCTGTCATCGCGCCATCACGTCACAAAAAAAATGCCGTGCGAGCACGGCATAAAAAGACCCCGGCGGAGATCTCAAACCGGGATCATGGAGGCATCGCCCGCGCGCGCGTCTCCGACGGCTCCGCAGTGGAGCCGGCCGTGGCGCCGACGCATGCGCAGGCCGGGTATCAGCGTGTGGGTGGCATCGCGGCGAGGTAGCGCGCTACAACCGGAATGTCCTCGCTGGACAGCGTCGCCGCCAGCCCATTCATGGCGCCCGTCGGGTCCTTGCGCGTGCCGGTCTTGAAGTCGGCAAGCTGTTTCACAAGATAGTCCTGGCCTTGTCCCGCCAGACGCGGCGCCTGGTCTTTGCCCATCAGCGTCGCGCCATGACAAGCCTGGCAACTTCGCGCCTGGACCAGGGCCAGCCCTCGCCTGTCGAGGTCGGGGTTGGCTGGAACCTCTTCGTTACGTGTCGGCACCTGTTTGGCGAAGTATTCGGCCAAGGCATCGATCTGCGCATCGGTGAGGTCTTTCGAGAGCGGGGCCATATAGGGATTCCGGCGCTCGTCGCTGGCAAATGCGTGCAGTTGCGCAGCGATATACGCCTGCGGCAGTCCGGACAGCGCCGGATACCAGCCGTTGCGCGATTGCCCGCGCGGGCCGTGACAGACAAAGCACGTTTCCTGCTGTTGCGGCCATGCGCCGGCATCGATCCGGTTTGTCTCGCCGATCTGAAACATGGCCTTTTCATAGCGCATGCCGTCCAGCAGATCGCGCCCGTAAAGCGCGCCCGCACCCACTGCGGCCGCAACCGCCACCGCAGCGACGATGATCAAGGTCCGCTTCATTTATGCCACCTCGCCTTGATTGGACAGTGCGGCCAGCACCTGCAATGCGGCGCGGTGGCCGGAGCGCACGGCACCGTCCATCGCACCAGGCCAGATGTCGGCGGTTTCGGTGCCTGACCAGATCAGTCGGCCCACGGAGGGATGCAGGAACTTTCCCCACTTGGTCCAGAACCCGGCAGGAATCGGGTGGATGCATTGCAATGTCCAGGGATCGACCCGGCCCCAGTCGTGATCGTGGAACTGCTTCGGATGTAGCGCCTTTTCGCCGAAAGCCTGGGCATAGATGGCCGACAGCGTACGCTCGGCCGCCTTGGGGTCGCCTGGCAATGCGCCAGGCGCCACGAATGCCGCAATCACGCCAACCGAACCATCCGGCGGCGAGTTGTCGTATGCCATGAACACCGGGCCGCCGACCTGATAGAGCATTCCGCAGTTGCCGTCTTCGCGCCAGAACGGCTTGTCGTAGACATGTACCGTCTTGCGCATCGGCGCATTCGCTGGCCAGCGTTGCTGTAGTTGCGACCGCCCCTGGGGCAGAGGCGGATCAAATACCACCTGGTTGCACAGTGCCGGATTCATCGCAACGATCACCCGACGCGCGCGCACTACGCCCGCGTCTGTATGCACCTCGACAACGTCGCGATCCCATCCGGTAATCTTGCGCACAGGGTGAGACAGCCTGACCTTGTCGCCAAGGTCCTTCGCCATCCTGGTGCTAAGCACCTGCGAGCCACCAACGAATCTTGTTTCCTGCGCGCCGCCCTTGAAAGCCTCGAGCTTCTGGTAGTTGCTATCGGCACTGTTGATGATCGACAGGTAATGCAACATACCGAGCTGCGCCGGCGCCCCGCCAAGCGAGAGCTGTGCAGCCAGTGCCAGGAAATAGCCCTCCTCATGCTTCACGCCTTGCTGCAGCAGCCATTCGCCGTAGGTAAGCTTGTCGAGTTCCGCGGCATGCGCCGCCTTCCACGGCGCTGCGGAAGGCACGCCACGCGCCAGTTCGCCAAGCTTGGCGCCGATGGCACCATCACCGCCGCCGGTACCGCCATGAAGATCCTGCGCCACCCGTGCGTCGCCGGCCAGCACTACCGTCTTGCCGGCGTAGTAGCTCGGGAAGGTGTCGACTTCGAGTTCGCGTGCAAGATCCGCAATCGCCGTCTGGCCAGGACCGATCCACTGCCCCCCGGCTTCGGAAACGACCCCGTTGCCCAACTCATGGTTGTACGTGCGGCCTCCGACGCGATCGCGCGCTTCCAGCACCACGAACGAATCACACCCGGCACGCTTCAGATCGCGTGCGGCCGTCAGCCCCGCCAGTCCCGCGCCGATGATGACCACGTCCAGTACGCCGCGATCCACCGATCCGCCAGCAACACCTTCAGCCATGGATACCTGGCTGGCCGCCAGTGACGCGGCACCAGCAACGGCCATGCGAAGGACCTGACGCCGGCCCGGCACATCTGGATTGTTGTTCGGCACCTCGCTCGATGCCTGATCCCTGTTCATGTTGTTTCTTCCTTGCTTGAATCACGGCCAGAATGGCTTGCGTTTTTGGCTTGAGTACTCAGCGCCCTGCCAGCACGCCGGCATTCGAGAACAGAATCGGCTTTCCGCCTGCATCCATCACGGCAGCGGTCAGCGCCGCCCGATCATCGCGCTGGGTAACCTCCAGCGACGCACCGTCTTCACTCTGCTTGAGCACCAGTCCATCAAGCCCGACAGCTACGATCCCCTTGCCTGTGGCAATCAGGTTGGTGATCGAGTTCTTGGTCTGCGTCTTCAGCTCAGACCATGTCGCGCCACCGTCGCTGCTTTGAAACAGGCTGCCAAGCAGACCACCAACGACGATCCGGCCGTCCGGCATCGCCACGCCCGACCACAACGAGCCTTTTCCGCCCGTCGCCAGATAGTTCCAGTTGGCGCCACCATCGGTGGACTTGAGCACCGTCCCCTGTTCGGCTGAGACGTACAGCGCGCCGTGGCGATCGGCAAATACGTGGTACAGGTTGCGGTCGGCCTTGCCACCGCCAGGTGGCTTGGGTAGCGTGGTCCGCGACCACGTCTTGCCGCCGTCATGCGTCTGCAGCATCAGCGACCACAGACCAACCGCAATGCCGTCGTGATCGTTGGTAAAGTGCACGGAGAACAGCGGCTGATCTACCGCCGTGTCCATCCGTTGCTTCTCCCACGTTTCTCCGCCGTCTGCGGTCACGAGAATCACGCCCCACTGCCCCACGGCCCAGCCGCGCTTGTCGTCGGTGAAGGTGACGGCGGACAGCGTGGCAGAAACCGGCACGCTGCGGGCCTGCCGATAGCTCTTGCCCTCGTCGTCGGAGAGAAGAACGATGCCGTGCTCGCCAACAGCGACGATGCGCTTGCCTGCACGCGTAGCGTCCACCAACATCATCCTGGTCGGCGCGCTCCACGCGTGGGCTGGCTTCGTTGCCCACAAGGCGACCGTTCCTTCGGATGGGGCTTCTGCGAATGCCGCGGTGACCGCGCAGAGCGCGATACCGGCTACGAGAGTTTTGATCATGTCTGAGTCTCTGTAAGAACGCGCTCGCACATCAGTGGCTGAACAGGCCCGGTGCGCGTGCAGGCTGGCGTCGCGGGAACCAGCGCTCCAGCACCGAGGCCAATGCCGGCAACACCGTCATCGCCATCACCAGGTTGACAAGGAACATGAAGGCCAGCAGCTTGCCCATGTCGGCCTGGAACTTCAGTGCCGAGAAACTCCACGTTGCCACGCCGATCGCCAGCGTAATGGCGGTAAAAATTGTCGCCACACCCACTTCGAGCATCGCGTGCTGCACCGCTTTCACGATATTCTGGCCACCGGCCAGGTGCGCCTGCAGCCGGTTGTAGATGTAGAAGGCGTAGTCGACGCCAATTCCCACTGCCAGCACCATCACCGGCAGCGTGGCTACCGTCAGGCCGATCTTCAATTCCTTCATGAACCAGTAGCCGATGAACGTGGCTACGGATAGCGGGACGCAGCAGGCCAACATCGCGCGCCAGTCGCGGTAGGCCAGGAAGACGAGAATCAGGATTGCCGCGTACACATACATCATCATCGGCAGCTCGCTCTTCTCCACCTCGTCGTTGGTAGCAGCAAGCACCCCAGCGTTACCCGCGGCAAGACGGATGTTGATGCCCGGGAACGGATGCGACGCACGGTATCCCTTTATGTCATCCAGGATCCGGTTGATCGTGGTCGCCTTATGATCCGTCAGGAACAAGTGCACGGCGGTCATGCTGCAATCGGCCGTCATGAAGCCCTTCAAACGTCCGACATCGACCGACACCGCACCGTAGTTCTCCGGGTCGATCGGCACGACGTTCATCTTCGGATAATCTTCGTTGTAGCCCTGGTTATAGGTGCGCAACATCCCCGAGTACGACTGTGCAGACACCACGCCAGGCTCGGTGCGCATGGCTGCCGTGAACTCGTTTTCATACAAGCCGACAGCCGGGTTGTCGCACGCGTTGCCACTCGACTCGACCGCAACGGACAGCCAGTCGAGCCCCATGTCGTAGTTGCCCGCGATCGACGTCGCATCCTGGTTGAAGCGCGCATCCTCGCGCAGCTCCGGAGCTCCCGGCTGCAAGGTGCCGATCACCCGGTCTCGACTCTGCCAGGCAGAGAGTGCAAATACCATCACCGCCATGGCGAGCGTGACAGCCGCAAACTTTGGCTCGGCCACCCGCGCCAGCACCCGCAACGGCTTTGCGCGCTGCTGGGCGCGCGTCAGCGACTTGTCGGCATACTGCTGCGAAAAGTTGAAACATGAGGCGGCAACCGGCAACAGGATCAGGTTCGTCACGATCTTGTACGCCACACCCAGCGATGCGGTAATGGCCAGCTCACGCACCATCGGAATTGGAATCAGCAGCAGCGTAATGAACGACACGAACGCCGTGATGAGTGCCAGAACGCCCGGAATCAGAAGTCCGTTAAAGCTGTGTCGCGCGGCATCGAACGAGCTATGTCCGTGCGCAATCTCGCGAACGATGAAGTTCACCTGCTGTACGCCGTGAGAGACCCCGATCGCAAAGACGAGGAATGGCACCAGCACCGCAAGCGGATCCAGCCCAAAGCCAAGCAGCTTCAGCGTGCCGAACTGCCAGACCAATGACGTGAGCGAGCAGACGATCAACAGCGCCGTGAAGCGCACCGAATGGCAGTACCAGTACACCGCGAGCGCGGTCAGCAGCAGTGCGATGGCACAGAAGCCCAGCACGGCCGTTGCACCATCGGCGATATCGCCGATCTGCTTGGCAAAGCCGATGATCTGGACTTCGTAGCCGGCGTCTTCAAAGGGCTTGCGAATCTGCGCTTCGAGCAGATGGTTGAACGCTACGTAGTCGAGCACGTGGCCAGCACTGTCGCGCTCGTTCAGTTCAGCCGTGATCATCGCGCTGTCTTCGTTATGCGAGACAAGCGTACCCACGTAGCCACCGAGCGTGGTTGCGCGACGGATCTTCGCCACCACCTCGGGCGTCAGCTGATCGGGCGTGATCGAGCCGGAGATGATTGGCTCGGCTCGAAACCCCTCTTCGGTGATCTCGTTGACAAAAGAGTTGGGCGTCCACAGCGAGCGAACACCAATGCGGTCGACGTTCGGCAGGTAGGTGACTGCCTGGGTTACCTTGTACAGGCGCGTCAACCCCTCCGGCGTCCAGATGGCACCCTTCCTGGCCCGTACCACGACGGTGATCCGGTTTGCGCCAAGCAGATCGGACCGGTATTTCTGGAAAGTCTGGATGTACTCATGGCCGACCGGCATCTGCTTTTCAAAGCCGGCGTCCATACGCAGTTGCACCGCGAAGACCGCCATCACAACGGTGAACAGACCGATCACAGCGAGCACAATCGTGCGATGGCCGAAGAAGACCTTTTCCAGGCCACTGACAAGACGATTCAACACGACTCTACTCCTTCAGGTATTCCGGCGGCGCACCGCGTGCGCCGCCTCGCGGGCATGCCCCGTCAGAAATTCCGCGTCAAGAACATGCCAACGAAGTTCCGATC
Source organism: Cupriavidus sp. (assembly GCF_057315035.1). Taxonomy (NCBI): domain Bacteria; kingdom Pseudomonadati; phylum Pseudomonadota; class Betaproteobacteria; order Burkholderiales; family Burkholderiaceae; genus Cupriavidus; species Cupriavidus sp. Next base: position 24,103 of record NZ_DBHKYV010000057.1, read on the forward strand.
CGAGTAGGGGTTACCCACGGTGTTGTGGCCGCCCCAGAACATGGTGTAGTTGATGCCCGCCTGCCACTTGGTCGGGTTCTGGTTGAACAGGATGTAGAGGTTTGCCGACTTCAATCCCTGCATGTAGTTGGCCTGGAACGTTGGCGTGTACCCGTAGAGTCCGGCCGAGAAGGTCACGCCAGGCGTCACCTGCCAGCCGGGGATCAGCGAGCCGTCATAGGTCCAGTTGAAGTCGATCGTGGTGCCCACCGAACTCGACGTGCCCTGCCCCCTGCCGATCGGGTAGCCAGTGCCAGAGTTGGGGTTCAACCACGTCAGGTATCCGGTCTGCGGCAACTGCGTGACCTGCTGGCCGTTGACGGTGCGTGTGACGCCGCTGGAGCTCAGGCCGGGGTAGTAGATCCACGTGAGCTCCGTCGTCAACGTTCCCGAGTCGGCGCCGATCCACTTGAGAAACGGATACTCGCTGCGCGTCAGCGCCAGCAAACCGTTGATGCCGAACTGGAACTTCTTCTTGTCGACCCACTGCTGGCAGTCGACCCCACCCGGATTCACATTCAGGTCAGGCGGACCGCCCGCGCCGTAGCAGCTCGACAGCGCCACGCCATCACGCGGGCGATATGACAACTCGGTGCCAATCGCCCAGGGGCCCAACGGGAAGTTCGCACTAACACCAAACAGCTGTCGGTTGGCGAGGTTCGACCACTGCAGCGTGTTGTTCGCGAACGAGGTCAGTACCGGCGACTTGTCGGTGTAGTTCTCGTAGTAGAACGCGAAGTTCGCATCGATGGTGCGCGGTACGTAGTTGAACTTCACACCGAACTGCGGCTTGTACCGCGAAGGCAGTCTGTTATAGACCGGAAGGCCGAACGAATCGGCAAACTCGCCGTTGACCAGGCCATTGCTGATCGCGGCCAGCGTGGCCGGATCGTGGGCGTTCTGCCCGGTCATGCCCGCAATGGTTCCGGCGCTTGGGCCATTCACATTGAAGTTGTTCGGATTGACCGTGAACGGCTCCGTACCACGGCCAAGTACGTTAGACACCGACCAGTACGAGCCGACCGGCGGGAAGCGGTTGCCGTTCCACATAAACTGGTAGTACGCCTCGGTGCTTACACCGTGGGACAGATCGGCGGCGAAGCTCACCATCGGCGCCGGCAGCACCGCTTGCTTGAGCTGAGAGCCCGGGATCATCAGCTTCTGGAAATCGAGCGAGTTGGTGGCGCTGATGCCACCCGTTGCAAACATACTCTCGCCCCAGTTGATCACCTGGTTGCCAAGCCGTACGTGTGCGGTACGGTCGGCAATCGTGAAGTCCTTCTGGGCCCACAGATCGAGCAGTTGCGCGTTATAGACGATCTGCTGCTGCGCGTCGCTCGTCAGCTGGGTGCGCTCCGTGTTCTTGGCCATGAAGTCATACATGCCCGTACCGCGCGCCATGAACTTGATCCCCTCACTGGGCATCGTCAACAGCAGCTCGCTGGTGGCACTCACGTAGGTGCTGAACGGCTTGCCTTTCTTGTAGTTCAAGTCGCCGTTGTCGCCGGCGCCCCACTGATCGACGTTGGCCGCGGCACCACAGCCGTTTGCATTCGGATCCCCGGTGAGTGAGCAGCTCGGGGTCTTGGTCCGTACCGCCGCACCGGTCGTAATGTTGCTGACCAGCGACCCCTTGATGGCATCGTCGGGTCCCGCCGTGAAATCGAAACCGTGTGCATTCGATGCGGCTCCCAGCACGGCAAGTGAGATCGTCGTGCGCGCCAGCGTTCTATTTGTTTTCATCATTCCTCCTCCATCCATTTCATACCGACGCGTGCCTCCTCAAACACGCGCCGGCTCCCCCGAGAGCGGAGCGCGTTATCGCTCGCTGACCGCGCGCAGCGTTTCGGCAGAGAAATAGTCCGACTTGAATCGTGGGTCGCTGGTCTGTTGATACCAGCGGAGGTCCTTGCCCTGGCCAATGGTCGACTGATCGAACACGTAACGCCCGTTGAGCACGTCGTACTGCACGAACGGCTCGTTGTCACACGCACCACCCAGTTCCCACACCGGGACGGGGTAGCTCTCGCGCACCTTCCACAACTTGCCTTGAGCGTCGTAGTCCTCGCCGATCAATGCCATCCAGCTGTCTTCGTCCAGATAGATGACCTTTTTCGATGCAACGTGGCGCGCGCTGGGCTTGAGCGTTGCCTCGACCACCCAGACACGATGCATCTCGTAGCGCCGGTTCTTTGAGGCGATGCCCTCTGGCGTAGCAACGTCATGCAACTTCTCGTTGAACTTGAGCATGCCGAACGCGTTGTACGGGACGATCATTTCCTTCTTGCCCACGAGCTTCCAGTTGAAGCGATCGATAGCGCCGTAGAACATGTTGGCTTCGTCGATCAGGTACTGGTTTTCCATGCCGATGACTGGCGCATCGTACAAATAGGCCGGCATGCGTCGCACACGCCGTTGCCCAGAGAAGTAGTAGAACGTCTCCGACACCTTGTTGAAGTACTGACGTTGCACGAAAGCCTGTCCGGCCAGCGCGGGCGGCGATTCGACCTTGAAGAACGCCGCATTGCTGAGCTGATCGACATCCTGCGGCGTCGTCTTGCCTTGCTTGCCCCATGGCAAGTACACATGCTGCGGCGCGATCGCGTCGATCCAGTCGCTATTGCCCGGACGCGGGGAAACCACGGTTGCCATGCGCGGCCATTCCAGACCTTCGCCGCGGTACCGGTAGATGTAGTTGAGAATGGCCTCTGCACCGCTCTTCGGCTGCGGGAATGCCACGCCCGGCAGGGCCGCCGATTTCAGTTGCTCGCCGGTCGAATCAAGCTTCGCCTCGGTGAGATTGGTCTTTGAATTCTGCGCAACGAAGTCAGGCACCTGGCATTCGCGATGCGACGGATACACGTCCATCCGGTAGCCCTTCTTTTCCTTGATCAGTGCGACCTGGCCGGGCGTAAGGTTGTCTGCGTACTTGTCGATGTTCGATGCATCAATCGAGTACAGCGGCTTTTCGTTGCGATGCTTCCAGAAATCGCCGCGAACCTTGCCCCACTCCCACCCCGCGTCGGGTGCCTGCTTGCCGGTGTAGGCCGGCACGGCACCGTCCTTGCTTGCCGCGCGATCCCCACCCTCGGGCGTCAGGTCTTCCGCCATGGCAGCCGATCCGACCACAAGACATACCGCGGCCGCGATTGTCGACGCGGCTCCGAATCCGTACTTCTTCATCATGGTTCTCCTTCCGATTCCGCTTTCACTCGTCTTGTCATGGTTCATCGCATGAGGCGGGTAAAAGCCTGTTGCTGCGTACTGGTCAAAGGCGGAGTTACTCCTTGCCGGACCCGGCCACCGCCACCGCCCGTACCTCGACGAGTAGCTCGGGAAGCGCCAGCTGCGTGACCCCTACCGCCGTCCACGATGGATAGCGGCTGGGAAAGTACGCGTCCTTGACCGCAGTGAATGCCGCGATCTCGCCGCGCAGATCCGTATGGAAAGTTGTCAGTTCCACGACATCGGCCAGGCTGGCGCCCGCCTCCTCGAGAATCACCTTCAGGCACTCGAATGCGATCTGGGCCTGCGCCTGCATTCCCTCGCCGGGCTTGCCCTGCGCATCGATCCCGACCTGGCCGGACACCCAGATCGTGTCGCCGACGCGCGTTGCCGGCGAAAAGTGGTAGGCGTCATAGAACGCCTGGAACGGGGCAGGAACGATCGACTGCCGTTTATTGGTCAATGCCATGACTAAACCTCTTTGCTCAGATGATTTGACGGAAACAGGAAGCGCGGAACGGATCGCCCGCTTTCAGATGCGAGAGTTCATCGACGAACAGAACGCCCGCCGTGCTGTAGCCCGAGCGGCTGTTTTCAGGCAGTGGACTGAAGGTGGCGTCGTCGCCGAAGAAGCGAAGTACGAGCGTGTGGCGATCAGGAAAATCGGCATCCGTCGCACCGCCGCCGTGCAGCGACCCCGGATGCAGCAGCAGCACATCGCCCGGATTCGTGGCCCACGAGACGATGTCGTAGGCGTTCGGGTCGGCGCGACGCTCGGCTTCGATATTCGGCATGCGCGGCCACACATCGCCACCGTGCAGCGGGTCGGTCGGGTCTTCGGGGTCCTGAAACGTGGTGCCGTCGTAGCGCGTGCCGTTGTGCGATCCACGAACGATCTCCAGCGCGTTGCGCTTCGGAACCGCTTCAAAGCTGATCCACGCATTGGCCCAATGCTTGCCCGCCCACGGCAGGTACGAAGTGTCCTGATGCCAGGACGAACGTGCCGCGCGACCACCGGCCTTGAGGAAGAGTTCCTCGGCGAAATACCACACGTGCTTTGAACCCCACAGTTCGGCGAGCAGCTTGCCGATCGGCAACTCGGCGACGAGTGCGTCCAGCCGCTCCTTCGCATGGGGATTGGCATTGTCAACGTGTGCTTTGCGCTCGGTACCGTCAAACATCGTGGTGACCATAGGCCCGGGGTTTTCGATTCCCCAATCAAAGACTTCCCGGCACTGCGTGAGCGCCGCCTGGCTGAGACAGCCTTCAATAACAACCGCCCCATCCTCCGCAAAGGCCTTGCGCGTGGACTCATTCATCGTTGCTCTCCTGTTTCGTCATTCGCATGGCGGCTGGTCATGAGCACCCTCCGCCATTTCCTTAGTAGAACAAAACACCAAAGTTAGGTAACTATGATAAAGATAGGACGAAAAGAAAAGACAGGGATTTCCCTGCCATGAACGGCACGTGCGAAGGAACGGCAGGCCTTCACGGGTGGCAGCGATCCAACACCCCTACGCACCACAATCGCGCTTTACTTGTTTATGTCAATGACCTATGTTAGGTCATCAGTACTAGACTAGTGGTGGTTGAAGTGGCATGGCAGGGGAAGTGGTCAAAATGGGCAGCGAGTCGAACAGCAAGTCGAGCAGCAACGAGGCAAGAAGCAAACGCGCAATCAGGGGACGCATACCGTCCGGCGTGATAGCGGGGGTGGCGGCAATCCTCATGCTCTGCATGGCAGCCGCGCTGGGTGTGGCCCCGCGTCACACCTACGATGATGAAAAAGGTCCGCTCCACCGGGAGGACCTGCGCATGCCAGACATGCGCGGGCAACTTGCACAGCTGGCAGATGCCGGCGCCACGTATATCCACCAGGCGTCCATGCAGCACGGCGACACCATTGCGTCGCTACTCACTCGGCTCGGCATCGATGACCCCGATGCACTGGTTTTCTTGCGCAACAGCGCTGCCGCGCGCCCTTTCTTCGATCTTGGACCGGGCCAGACCGTGCTGGCCGAAGTCGACCAGGACCACCTGCTTGTCTCGTTGCGGGTCACGCTTGGCGGCAACGTGTCCGCCGCGCGCGAACTGGTCATCGGGCGCACCGGTGACTCCGACCGACCGGAGTTCAAAGCGAACCGACATGCCGTCAAGATCGAACTGCGCCATGAAATGCGCTCTGGCATCATCGCCACGGATGGATTCTTCAAGGCGATGGATGTCGCGGGCGTACCCGGCGACATCGTCCAGCAGATGATCCCCATTTTCTCGGGTGTGGTGGATTTCCACGCCGATATCGTGGCGGGCGATCGCTTCCGTATCGTCTATGAGGCCGGATTCCGAGACGGTGCCCCGGTACACAACGGCCATATCGTGGCGGTCGAACTCGTCAACCGTAGCCAGCCCTACCAGGCCGTGTGGTACGCGGCCGAAGGTAGCAACGACGGGGCCTTTTACACCTTCGACGGCCGCCCCATGGCGCGCACGTTTCTACGCTCTCCCGTCGAGTTTTCGCGCATGTCGTCGGGCTTCGGCTGGCGCGATCACCCGCTGCACCATCAATGGACCAGGCACAACGGCATCGACTTTGCCGCGCCAACGGGAACCAAAGTTTTCGCCACCGCGGATGGCGCGGTCGAGTTTGTCGGCCAGCAAGCCGGCTACGGCAATGTCGTCGTACTTAAACATCAAGGCAGCTACTCGACCTACTACGCGCATCTATCGGGATTTGCCGGCATCCAGCCAGGCCTGCGCGTCAGGCAGGGGCAACTGATCGGCTACGTCGGGGAAACCGGCTGGGCAACCGGCCCGCACCTGCACTATGAGCTTCGCTTTCATGATGTGCCGCAGAACCCCTTGAGCGTCGTGCCGAAGGAGCCTGCCACGCTGACCGGACGAGCACGCGAACGATTCCTGAGCTATACGAGCGGCCTGCTGAGCCGCATCGATACGCTGCGCACCTTTGACGTGGCGTCCAGCCGCTCTTGAGGCGGCCCAGCAAAGTGGCGCAATAAATACTCAGCGACGCGCGAGCGGACCCACCGGCGGTGCCGGGTTGCACCGGCTGCGGCAGCGCGTATTCTGGTTCATGGTTCCTTATTCACGCTGACTCCGACCGGTCGCGACCGGTCTCTTCCTTCACGGAAACGTCAGACCGCCGGTTGGGGGCAGATCATGCGCAAGCGGCCTCATGACAGTTCGAACAAAGATCGCCCCGTGGCATTCGAATTCGAGGAGAGCGAGCCGCATTTCAGGCTGCTCGCCGACGGCATACCCCATATGGTAATGACCGCCGATGCGCATGGCCGGATCGATTACTGCAATCAGCGGTGGTCAGCCTATACGGGCCTCAGCCTCGAACAAACCCAGTCCGGAGCCTGGCAATCGGCCATACACCCCGATGACTTCAACAGGAACATCGACGGCTGGACAGACGCGGTGGCGGCAGGACGCGAATACGAGATCGAGTATCGCTTGAGACGGATGTCCGATGGCGCCTATCGATGGCACCTTGAGCGCGGGTCGCCACTCAGGGATATGAATGGGAAGATCGTGAAGTGGCTGGCATCCTGCACCGACATCGAAGACCTGAAGCAGGCGCAGGAATCGGCCGAACGCGCCAACCGCGCAAAGTCCGAATTCCTGTCAAGCATGAGCCATGAGTTGCGCAACCCATTGAATGCCATCCTTGGCTTCGCGCAACTGATGGCCTCCGATTCCCCGCCCCCGACTCCCTCGCAACAGGCGAGCCTCGAACAGATTCTGAAGGCGGGCTGGCATTTGCTGGAACTGGTGAACGAGATCCTCGATCTTGCGAAGATCGAGGCCGGGCATATGTCGCTCTCCCCCGAGCCGGTATCGGTCGTGGATATCTTGCACGAATGTCACGCAATGCTTGAGCATCAAGCACTCAGGCGCGAGATTCGCATGCGATTTCCCCCGGGCGACACTGCGTGCTATGTCCGCGCTGACCGGACCCGCTTGAAGCAGATTCTCGTCAACCTGCTTTCCAATGCCATCAAGTACAACCGGGATCGGGGTTCGGTCGACGTGCAGTTGTGCCCGACAGGCAACCGCGTACGCGTCAGCGTGTGTGATACCGGCGCGGGATTGACGCCGGAACGTCTGGCACAACTATTCCAGCCATTCAACCGCCTGGGGCATGAAGCCGGCCCGGTTGAGGGCACTGGCATCGGCCTGGTGGTCGCCAAGCGACTGGTCGAACTGATGGGCGGCGCCATTAGTGCCGAGAGTACGCCGGGCGAAGGCAGCGTATTCTGGATCGAACTGCCCGCTGCGCACCCACCCGAAATGACTGGCGAAGGGTCGGCACTGCACGTACCCGTCAAGACGACAATCGAGGAGCATTCTTCCGTACACACGCTGCTATATGTGGAAGACAACCCCGCCAACCTCAAGCTCGTGGAGCAACTTATCGGCCGCCGGAGCGATATTCATCTGCTATCCGCAGTTACGGGGACAGCTGGTGTCACGCTCGCACAGGCCTCATTGCCAGACGTCATCGTGATGGACATCCATTTGCCTGACATCAACGGCCTCGAAGCACTGGAACGCCTGCGCGAGGATCCGAAGACGATGCATATCCCGGTCATCGCCCTCAGTGCGAATGCGATGCCACGCGATATTGAAAGAGGCATCAAGGCCGGATTCTTCCGCTATCTGACCAAGCCAATCAAGATCCCTGAATTCATGGACGCGCTGAACGCCGCTCTTGAACAGCAACAAGGCGGGATAACTCCGGGATAACAAGGCCGAAGTCTTATCATGATCAGCGCATCGAACATCCTGGCAGCAAGGATCCTGGTCGTTGACGACCTCGAGGCCAACGTCATTCTGCTCGAGCGCATGCTGCGCGGTGCGGGGTACACCTGCGTTGCATCGACCACCGATCCGCGCACCGTTCGTCAGCTTCATATCAGGCATCACTACGACCTGATCGTGCTCGACCTCCAGATGCCCGGCATGGACGGCTTCGAGGTCATGGAGGCCATCAGGGACGTCGAGCCAGACAGCTACCTTCCGGTAATCGTCGTCACTGCCCAGCCCGACCATAAACTACGTGCATTGCAGGCCGGCGCGAAAGACTTCGTCAGCAAACCGTTCGAACTTGCCGAAGTTCTGATGCGAGTGCGCAATATGCTCGAAGTGCGCCTGCTACATGGTGAGGCATTGAACCATGGCAAGGAACTCGAACAGAAGGTGCGTGAACTGGAAGCGAGCCGGGAGACCATCGTTCAGCAGAGCAATGAACTGAGGCACCTTTACGAGAAGCTGGTTCGTGAGCAGCAGGTAACCGATCGACTGCTTCTCAATGTGCTGCCCGCCCCCATCGCAGAGCGGCTGAAACTGCGTTCCGATCTTATCGGCAGTGGCCCGCCAGAGATCATCGCGGACAGGTTCCAGGACGTGTCGGTGTTGTTCGCCGACATCGTGCAGTTCACTCGCTTTTGTCCCGGCATGCACCCGGAACAACTGGTGGCGGTGTTGAACGAGATCTTTGCCGACTTCGACAATATCGCCGACAGCCGGGGGCTCGAGAAGATCAAGACGATCGGGGACGCCTACATGGCGGCCGCAGGCTTGCCCACCCCTGCCGCCAATCATGCAGCTCGCGCCGCGCACATGGCCATGGACATGGTCGAGTCACTGGATCGATTCAATCTGCGGAGCGGTTACAACATGCAGTTGCGCGTTGGCATCCACAGCGGCGCCGTCATCGCCGGCGTGATCGGACGAAGAAAATTCATCTATGACCTGTGGGGCGACACCGTGAATATCGCCAGCCGGATGGAATCCCATGGCATAGCCGGCCGCATTCAGGTGACGGAGGCCACCCGGCGGCAGCTTGACGAAGAGTTCCAGCTCGAAGAGCGCGGTGCGATCGCCGTGAAGGGCATCGGGGATTTGCGTACATGGCTGCTGGTTGGCAGGGCCACCGATGCGCCGAAATAGAATCGTTCTCGATTCTCCGGCGATCTCCCGACCTACGAAACCCAGGTCAACCCCAAATAAACATACCCCACAGCGGGAATCAACACTGCCGCCATAACCCAGCGGGACCGGGTGCTGTTCACGGGGTAGCCAAAGCGGTCTTTTCTATGGAAGAGGTATCGATCCATGGGGATTTTCCCTATCCTGAGTAACCGAAAAAGAGACCCGCGTAGTCAGACCACGCGGGCGGACGAACCGTCGGTGAACTCGTCACGGCATGAGTTATTGTGTTGCCGGTCACATCCAGGCGCCATACGCCATAAGGATGACGGGAGGCAAAAGCTTCAGCGGAAATCTAGTGTGCCGAGTCTGCAGCAAATGCCAGGACTTGCCCTAGTGCTTCGCATTCGATGAGATTTCCGAAGTCATCGGTCACGCATAGATGTCCGGATCCTGTTCGCAATACGGAGACGATACTCAGGCCCAGCACGTTGAGTGGCTTTACGAAGGTCGGGGCAGGATGCATCGCGGAGGACTCCGAAATGGCTGAGGGTTGGCTTCGCAGCCGTTGTCTGCGAATCCAGGAGCCATCCTGTTCCGATGAAGCTGCCCGGTATGCGTCCTTGGCCGCATGCTTGCGCCTGCCTGTGATGCCTGCCGAACGTAAGGGTAAAATCGGCCGCATATCAGCAGCACGTTGGCGACCATCCGCGCTGCTCCAAGCACAAATGATCAGGAGACGCGCCCCTTGCGCTACGAACTAACAGATTTGCGGCTGTTCCAGGCCATTGCCGAGGCACACAGTCTTGCGGGCGGTGCGAATGCCGCGCATATCACGGCATCGGCTGCCAGCTACAGGTTGAAGAATCTGGAGCATGCGCTTGGTATTCCGCTGTTTGTTCGCAGTCCGCGGGGCATGGATCTCACGCCGGCGGGCGAAATGCTGCTTGCCCATGTGCGCGAATTGCTGCAGGGCATCGAGCGGATGCATGCGGAAGTGGGCCAGTTTGCCAGCGGACTCAAGGGGCATATTCGTCTGCTTGCCAATAGCAGCTCGCTGAACGGTTTTATCATCCCCAGCGTCAGCCGCTTTCTGGCGGCCCATCCCGAGGTCAATATCGATCTGGAGGAACGCGCGAGCCAGGCGATTGTGGCTGCGGTAGCTGCGCATGAGGTAGACATCGGCATCCTCGCGAATGAACTGACCGACGAGGCCAGTGCTGCCGGGGTTCGGGCGGTCCGCTATGCCGTGGATGAACTGGTACTTGCAGTGCCTGCGGGGCATCCGTTGGCAAGGGAATCAAGCGTGCGTTTTGGTGCGGCGCTGGGATTTGATTTCGTGTGCATGAGTCGGAACAGCAGCAATTTCCTGTTTCTCAAGGACATGGCCCAGAGAGCCGGGAAGCTGCCCAACGTTCGACTGCATGCGCACAGTTTCGAGGCTGTGTTGTCGCTGGCGGAAGCTGGGGTGGGTATCGCGCTGGTACCCAGGAGTGTTGCCGCCGAAGCCCTGAATTCGGGCCGTGTGGTTGGGGTCGGATTGGACGAGCCGTGGGCTATCCGCGAGTTGAGTCTGGTAACTCGCGGGGACGGAAAGCTGCCGGGCTTCGCGGCGGCGTTTGTGCAGTTTCTGCTAAGCGATCCGCGCGTTGCCATTACGCGGGATCCCCAAACGCCATCGGCTTGAAGCGTCTTGAAGCGGCTTGAAGCTGCTGAGACGGCTTAACGCTTCCGGTTGATAAAGCTTGCCATATGTTCCTGTGGCTCGCCGGTTTCAAAAGCCAGGCCAAACTCGGTCACGCTATTCTCGATGGAGTCATCGAGCGGTGCTTCTTCCCACTCGCGCAGCAGGCGCTTTTGCTGGCGCACGACTTGCGGTCCGAAGCTTGCCAGCAGTTCTGCCACCCGCGTGACTTCGGCATCAAGGTTTGCCAGCGGCACGACCTGGCTGACCAGTCCAGCTGACAGCGACTGTGCGGCATCGGCGATTTCACCAGTAAGCAGAAACCACGCGGTCCTGGCATTGCCGATCAGTCGGGGCATCAACGCCGCGTGAATCACCGACGGAATGCCGACCTTGACCTCGGGCATTCCAAGCTGCGCATCGTCCGAAGCAACTCGAATGTCGCAAGCCAGGGCCAGTTCCAGCCCGCCGCCGAGGCACCATCCTGGCATGCGAGCGATGACCGGCACCGGGAAATGCCGCAGTGCATTGCACAGATCGCGCAGGCCACTGATAAATACTTCGGCGGTCTCGCGTGTCAGCGCAGCCATTTCGTTGATGTCGGCGCCGCCGATAAAGCCCTTGTCGCCCGTGCCGCGCACCACGAGCACGCGAACGCCCTTACGCTCCGCGAGCGCCTGCACCGCGCTGGTCAGGTCGGCAATGACTGGAGTGCTCAGGATATTCAGTGACTTGGCCTCACGGATGGTGACCGTGGCAATACCACGTTCGTCGACCTCTACCGCAGCGTGGCGCTTTGACAGGTTCTCGCTCATTCGAATCTCCTTATTGCAACTTCTCGAAGCGGATGTCCTCGACAACCTTCTTCCAGTGCTGATTTTGCGTGCGGATCAGGTCCGCAAATGCCTTGCGGGTGGTCCATGCGGGGATGGCGCCCTGCTTCTCGATGGCTGCCACGACTTCTGGTTCAGCCAGCACTTGCTTCACTGCCGCGTTGATCTTGTCGAGAATGGGTGCCGGCGTACCGGCGGGCGCGCCCAGTCCGAACCACGACGGATTGTTCATGGCCGGCAAGCCCGCCTCGGCATAGGTCGGCACATTTGGCAGCATTTTCAGGCGTTGCTTCGCCGCGACCGCCAGTGGACGAAGCTTGCCGCCCTGAATCAATCCGGACGACGAAGGAATATTGTCGAAGACCACCTGGATCTGGCCGGCCATCGCGTCATTCAACGCGGGACCCAGCCCCTTGTAGGGAACGTGCAGCATCCTGGTGCCGGTCACGTTCATGAACAGTTCGCCGTTCATATGGCTCAGGCCACCATTACCGGACGAGCCGAACGAGTATTTGCCCGGCTCCGCTTTCAGCAACTTGATAAAGGCCGGCAGGTCTTGCGCCGGAAATGACGGGTTGACGACCAGCACGTTGGGCACGTCGGCAAAATTACTGATCGGGTCGAAATCCTTGACCGGGTCATAGGCGGTCTTCTGGTAGACATTCGGATTCACCGCGTGCGAGCTTTCGACCTCCATCACCAGCGTGTATCCATCCGCGGGTTGCTTGGCTGCGAATGCACTACCCACGGCGCCGCCCGCGCCGGGACGGTTTTCAATGACCACTGGTTGCGTGAGCACGGCACCGAGCCGCGTGCCGACCACGCGCGCGATGATGTCGGTGGTACCACCCGCCGCGTAGGGCACGATCAGCTTGATTGGTTTGTCAGGCCAGGTCGAGGCATGCGCAACGCCGAACGGGCTGCCACTCGCCATGACGACCAATGCGGCCATGGCGATCATGCCGAGGCTGGAATGCTGCAACTTCATTATTGTCTCCGTATGGATCTGATATCGATAAACGCTGTGCTGCGCCGTTACGCTTGCGGGGTATGTTCCCCAAGCAGAGGTGGCGGCTTCAAGGGATTCGGGTTACTCGGCAGCATGGGATTGCGCACCATCGGAATGGTCCCCATGACCGGATGCACTGCGGCCTGTCGCAACTGCCGATGCTGGACCTGCGGATGCGCGAACACCTCTTCCATGGTGTTGATCGGGCCCCACGGCACGCCTGCGGCGTCAAACGCGCTGGTCCAGGTATCGCGCGTTCGCGTCGGGAATACCTCTGTGAGCACCGCCCTGAGTGCGGGAAGGTTCTCGATTCGCCCCGAGTTGGTGATATAGCGCGCGTCTTCCGCCAAATCGCGACGCCCCGCCACCTCGCAAAATCGCGCGAACTGTGCGTCATTGCCGATGGCGAGGATCAAATAACCATCGGCACAGCGAAACACCTCGTACGGCGCGCAATTCGGATGCGCGTTGCCGCTACGTTGGGGGTTTTCTCCCGAAACCAGGTAGTTGGCGCCCTGATTTGCATTCAATGCGACCGCAACGTCCAGGAGCGCGATATCGAGGTGCTGGCCTTCCCCGGTGTGCTGGCGCTGGAATAGCGCAGCCAGTACGGCCGAGGTGGCATACATGCCGGTGCTGACGTCCACCACGGCCACGCCGGTTCGAAGCGGGCCGGCCCCGGGGCTCCCATCAGGCTGCCCGGTATAACTCATCAAGCCGCCCATGCCCTGGAACACATAGTCATAGCCGGGCTTGTCCGCCATCGGGCCATCCTGGCCGAAACCGGTAATGGACAGGTAAATCAGGCGAGGGTTGACCGCCTTGAGCGACGCATAGTCAAGGCCGTAGCGCTTGAGCGTGCCAACCTTGTAGTTCTCGACCAATACATCCGCATCGCGTGCGAGTTCAAGCAATCGCGCAGCGCCTTCGGGATGGCTGTAGTCGATGCTGACCGACTGCTTGCCGCGGTTGCAACTGATGAAGTAAGCCGACATCCGTTCATCGCTACCATCCTCGGCCGTCATATAGGGAGGCCCCCAGCCGCGTGTATCGTCACCACGCTGGGGATGCTCGACCTTCACCACCTCGGCGCCCAGGTCGGCAAGGTTCTGCGTGCACCATGGCCCCGCCAGGATGCGCGATAAATCCAGGACCCGAATGCCCTCTAATGCCCGATGCAACATTGCTGCTCCGTATTCTCATGCTCAACGTGGGGTCGAGTGTATGGACCCCTCGCCAGAAAATCGATTTGAATGTTTTCAACGCCGGCTTCGCGGCGGTTCAAGGTTCGATACTCAGCGCTCAGCGCTTGGTGTCGAAGGTCTGCGCCCCGCTGGCGACCAGACGTTCGAGCAGCGGAGCCGGCTCCCAATGCGGCCCATGTGCGTCGCGCAAGGCGCGAATCCGGGTCAGCACCTTCTCGAGGCCCAGCGTCTCGGCGTAGAACATCGGACCACCGCGCCAGGCGGGAAAGCCGTAGCCATGCACGTAGACCACGTCGATATCCGACGCACGTTGGGCAATGCCTTCTTCCAGAATATGGGCGCCCTCGTTAATCAGCGCGAGCATGGATCGCTCGACAATCTCGTCATCCTGGATCTCGCGCCTTTCGATGCCCGCCTCTCGGGCGCAGCCTGCGATCAGTTCGTCGATAAGCGGGTCGGGAACCGGCGTCCGGCTACCGGGCTCGTAGCGGTAGTAGCCACCGCCGGTCTTCTGCCCGAAACGGCCCAGTTCGCAGATCCGGTCCGCGACTTTGGAATAGCGCAGATGGGCTGGACGGGTTGGTGCCAGGCGTTTGCGGGTTGCCCAGTTGATGTCCATGCCGGCCAGATCAGCCATGGTCAGTGGTCCCATCGCCATGCCGAAGTCTGTCAGCGCGCGGTCGATTTGCTGGGGCGATGCGCCCTCTTCCAGCAGGAATCCGGCTTCACGCCAATATGGGGTCAGCATGCGGTTGCCGACGAATCCTTCGCAAACCCCGACGAGCACCGGGATTTTCTGGATGCGTTGTGCCATCGCCAGGCATGTGCTGATGACATCCAGACTGGTCGCCTTGCCGCGCACCACCTCCAGAAGCTTCATCACATTTGCAGGACTGAAGAAATGCAAACCAATCACGTCGCCCGGACGCTGGGTGGATGCCGCAATGGCGTCGATATTGAGCCGCGAGGTGTTGGTGGCGAGGATTGCCGAAGGCTTGCAGACCTTGTCCAGACGCTGGAAAATCTCCTGCTTGACCGCCATATCCTCGAAAGCCGCTTCCACCACCAGATCGGCCTTGGCAAGCGCATCAAAGTCCAGCGACGTGGAAATACGCGCAATGCGCTCCTCGATTTGCGCCGAAGTGAGCTTGCCTTTTGAAGCCGTGACGTCGTAGTTGTGTCGGATCAGTGCCATGCCGCGGTCAAGCGCGGCCTGCTCACGCTCAACCAGCGTGACCGGGATGCCGGCATTGACAAAAGACATGGTGATGCCCACGCCCATGGTGCCTGCGCCCAGTACGGCAACATGATCCAGAGGTCGCAGCGCTGACCCGCCCCCTTCCGCGAACTTCGGTGCCTCCCGCTCCGCGAAGAACATATGGCGTAGCGCTCTGGATTCCGGACCGGCCACCAGTTCCTCAAACCGTGCACGTTCGAAGGCGAGGCCATCGCCGAACGGCAATTGCGTGGCCGCCTTGACGCAGCGGATGCTTGCCTGCTGCGCCGTGGCGTTACGCGCCTTCCGACTGACCGAAGCAATCCTGGCCGCGAAATCGACCGATACTCCCGTGATTTCGCGCGTTGCCACGATTGGATGCACGCCAGCCTTCGCTGCCGCCTGCCGACAAAAATCAACCACCAATGCCACGACTTCGCTTGCGTCGCGTACCGGGCCATCCCCTTGGGTAATGGCGTCAGCCAGTCCAATCTGGACACTCACCTTACCCGTGACCGGCGCGCCGCTCTGGATCATGTCCAACGCCCGTTCCACACCCACCAGACGCGGCAGGCGCTGCGTGCCACCACCGCCAGGCACCAGGCCGATATTGACCTCCGGCAGACCAAGCCGCGCGTCGTGCGCAACCACACGATAATGGCAGCCCAACGCAAACTCGAGGCCACCGCCCAGCGCAACGCCATGAATGGCGGCGACCACCGGCTTGCGGGATGCCGCGATCAGTTGCTGGATATCCTTGGATTGGGGCCAGGCTGTTGCGGCAGGTGTATTGAACTGCCGGATATCGGCGCCGCCGCAAAACACCTTGCCGTCTCCGGCCACTACGATGCCGACAACGCCGTCGTCGTCGAAAGCCCGTGTCAGTCCGGCATGAATGCCCGCACGCGTGGTGTCACCGAGCCCGTTGACCGGTGGATTGTCCAGCCACAGCACCGCAATATCGGCGCGCTGTTCATAGCTGACGGTGGAGGAAAGACGGATCGATTCAGAAACTTGTGACATCCCGATACTCGCGAGTGAATGCAAGGTTTTCTATTGATAAGCCGAGAGGATCGCTGTGGCCTGGCTTGAAAGAACGCCACCGTTACCGTGCACCAGCGCGGTCTCCGCACCTGCCACCTGACGTTCGCCGGCTTCCCTGCGCAGTTGGGTAACGGCCTCGATGACCAGGAAGATGCTGTACATCCCCGGGTGTACGCACGACAAACCGCCGCCGTTGGTATTCATCGGGAACTCGCCGCCAGGTGCAATGCGGCCACCCGAAACGAAAGCGCCACCTTCCCCCTTGGCACAGAACCCGAGGTCTTCGAGAAAGAGAATCGGGTTGATCGTGAACGCGTCGTACAACTCGACCACGTCGATGTCCTTCGGCGTCAGTCCCGCTTGCGCGAAGGCCTTTGCTCCGGAATCGATGGCAGGCGTCCGGGTCAGATCCTCCATGCAGGAAATCTGCCGGTGCCAATGGGCATGGCCAACGCCCAATACATGGATTGGTTTTGCGTGGAGTGCCTTGGCCCGCTCCGCGCGAGTAACCACGAATGCCCCGGCCCCATCTGTTACCAGACAGCAATCGCGTACCGTCAGCGGGTCTGAGATCATCTTTGCGTTGATGACGTCATCGACGGTAAGCGGATCTCTCGCAAAGGCATCCGGATTGAGTTGTGCCCATTTGCGCGCAGCCACTGCCACCTCGGCCAGTTGCGTGCGCGTGGTGCCGTACTCATGCATATGCCGGGCCGCAGCCAGCGCGTAGCTGGTAACCGGATTGAACGGCTTGTAAGGATGCTCGTATGGCTGCGGGTCCAGTTCCGCGCGCATCGCATTGACCCGTGAACTGCTGGGAATGCTGCGCGGGTTGCTGCCATAGCAGATCAGCACGTTCTCGCATTCGCCAGCTTCGATAGCCATTGCCGCAATTCGGATGTCGGCAATAAAGGACGAACCACCGAACATCGTGCTATCGGAAAACCTGGGCCGGATGCCCAGATATTCGGACATGCGCATCACCCACCATGGCGACGTCAGGCTGGACGTAATGATCCCGTCGATATCCGCCATACGCAGGCCGCTGGCCGCCACCGCAGCCTTCGCCGCCTCGGCAATGATCTCCTGTTCGGTACGCCCACCTGCATGCCCAAGGCCAGCCAGGCCAGTGCCGAGAATCGCCACGCCGCCGCGGTCAGTTGCTTTCGTCACTCTCGTCATTACGCCTCTCCCGCCAAGCTGAACACAAGGAGAGCACCCTCACCTTCCTGCGCAATCTGCGCCTTCACCCTTGCGCCGATCTTGACGCGGTCGGGTTCGATGCCGACCACTCGGCTCATCAGGCGTGGACCTTCATCAAGATCCACCAGGCAGACGTTATGGCTCGACTCCTTACCGCGCACCACCGTGGTGGAATAGACGCGGCCGAGGCCCGATGGAGCGGTCCATTGCAATGCCATTGAATCGCAGAATGGGCAAATGACACGCGGAAAGAAATGAAACTTGCCACAATCCTGGCACCGGGGAATCTCGAACACCCCTTGCGCGAGCCGGCCGAAATAGTGTTCGTCGGCACTCTGCATTTTGCTGTCAGCCATCAATCCCTCGCTGGTGCTCACTGGTCGATATGCACACCGGTGACCTTCACCGTGCTCTGCCACTTGGCAACTTCGGCTTCGACATACTTGCGAAACTCCGCCGGATTCAAGCCGCCGGCCGCTTCGGCTTGTTGCCTTTTGAGCTTCGCCACCATGTCGGGGGACGCCATGATGCGATTCACTTCGGCATTAAGACGCGTAACAATCGCCTGGGGAGTACCGGCGGGCGCGTAAAGGCCCAGCCAGGTATAGGCGTCGAAATTCTTGTAGCCGGCCTCGGCAATCGTCGGCACATCGGGAAACAGCTTGCTGCGCTCTGCACTGGTCACGGCAATCGGGCGCAGCTTTCCCGCGGCAACAAATGCCGAAACGCTCATGGAATCCTGGAAGACAACCGGGATCTGCCCCGCCACCACAGCTTGCGTCGAAGGCGAAGCGCCTTTGTATGGCACATGGACCAGCGGTGCGCCGGACATATGGCGAAACAGTTCGCCGGCCAGATGGGTCGAGCCGCCGGCCCCGGCGGAGCCATAGGGCACGCTGCCCTGTTCCTTGGCCCATTTGACGAACTCGGGCACGGTATTTACTGGAACGGAAGGGTTCACCACCAGCATATTGGGGGCCTTCGCAATCAGCGCGATCGGCTCGAAGTCCAGCACTGGGCGATATCGGACCGACTTCTGGACCGCGGGCCCGATCACGTGACCGGTCGCACTGAGCAGAAGCGTGTAGCCATCGGCCGGCTTGCGGGCGACGTACTCCGTGGCGATCTGGCCGGCGGCGCCGGGCCGGTTTTCCACCACGAAGCTCTGCTTGAAGGTTTCGCTTAGTTCTGCCGCAACCAGGCGCCCGACAATATCCGTCATGCCGCCCGGCGCGAAGGCCACGACAATGGTGACGGGCCTGCCTGGATAGGTTTCGGCATTAGCCGGAGAAATTCCTGCGCTGCCAAGTACCAGCGCGGCGCCGATTGTTGCAACAAGGCGGCGGCGGGCGAAGCTTTGATTCATCAATGTCTCCTGCGTCGTGGTGCGCGTGGTCACGAACGTGACCCGCGTTTTTTAGTTGTCGACGCAGTATATTTTTGTGAACCGAAGACACCTATCCGAAAGTTTCGAACTGCGCGTTCGTGAATTTTCAAGGGGCAGCGCAGTTGGGATACATGGATTAGCCCTGTCAGGCGCCCTCGCCTGCGGCGTTAAAGCGGTGAACCGGCCACTGCCCGCCATCCACCAGCCGGCGGGTAATCGAGAGCAGACGTTGCCATACCGTCGTCACGGCCAGCGAGGCGGGAAGTGTCGCCACCCGGCACAGGTACACCTGTCGCGTGAATCCTTGTTCGGCAATGCTGGCGCACGACACAAGCCCGCCGCGCCACTCCTCCTGTACTGAGGCGTGAGACAAAATGGTGAAGCCGGCGCCCGCCGCGGCAAGGGCGATGAGCTCCGGAATCGCATTCACTTCGGCAATGACCTGAAGCTCCGTGTCCTGGGACGCGCCAAACCGGTCGATAAGGCTGCGCAAACCATGCAGACCGGCAGGCAGAATCAATGGATAGCGACCCAATTGGGCAAACGGCACGGAGACCGCGGTCTTGATTCCGTCCTGCCCGTAGGCCGACAACTCGCCCGGCGGCCCGACCAGCAAAAGCCGCTCCTCAAGCACGCGATCCGCGCGCAGTCCTGGTTCGGGCGTACCGCCGAAGGTCATGCCAATGTCCAGGTGCCCAGTCAGCAGCCCTTGCGGAATGTAGCCGGTGCTTTGCTCGATGATCTGGAGGTCGATCCCTGGCCATTCCGCACAGACTTCCTTGACGAGCGGCACCGTCAGCAGCTTCGCCAGCGATTGCGGCAATCCAACCGCCACCCGCCCCTGGGGCTGCTTGATGGCCGTCCGAATGTCCTCGTACGCGACATCCACACGCCGCAGGATATCCGTCGCATGTGCCAACAGCATTTCACCCGCAGCGGTGGCCACGACACCCCTCGGAGTCCGCTCAAGCAAGGCCGCCCCGAACTCTTCCTCAAGGTTTTTCATCTGGAGGCTTAGCGCCGGCTGAGCGATGTGCAGACGGTCGGCGGCGCGCGAAATGGACCCGGCCGAGCAAACCGTAACGAAGCCCCTCAGGGTGCGAAGTTCGAGAGCCATGGACTGCCTCGGCTAAGTAGATATATTCAAATCTTATATCGGATATCCAAATCCTGTCTTGGACTTATATCCCGTGAATCGCCATGCTACGGGCAAACCACAGGAGACATGAATGAATCCAACCCGTCGCACGCTGCTGATCGGCGCAGTCGCCTCCGTACTGGCTGGCCCTCTGTTTGCCGCCGATTGGCCAACCAAGCCGGTACGAATCGTTGTGCCGTTTGCCGCAGGCGGGCCCACCGACTTTATTGCCCGGCTGTTGGCGACAGCCCTTTCCAAAGAATTGGGCCAGCCAGTCGTCATCGACAATCGCCCTGGCGCCAGCGGCAATATCGGCGCCCAGCATGTGCTCGATAGTGGCAATGACGGCTACACGCTGCTGCACAACACGGTGGCCATGCAAGCCGTGAACCCGCTGATGTACCCCCACGCGCGTTTCCTGCCGTCCCGGGACTTCGTGCCCATTGCGACGACCGGTTCCATGCCCAACGTGCTGGTGGTGCACCCCGACAAGCTGACGGTAAAGACGCTTGCCGATCTGGTCCAGCTGGGGAAGGCAAAGCCCGGCGCCCTGACCTATGCAACCTTTGGCGCCGGATCGTCACCGCATATCTATGGCTCCCTGCTGCAGAAAAAAGCCGGCTTCGAAGCGGTCGCGGTGCCGTACAAGGGAAGCTCTCCGGCGCTCACCGACGTCATGGCTGGCCAGGTTGATTTTGTGTTCGACTCGTTCACGACGTGCATTGGCCAGATTCAGGGCGGCAAGCTGAAGCCATTGGCCATTACCTCCGCGCAGCGCTCACCGATGCTGCCAGACGTGCCGACGCTCAAGGAGGCAGGCTATCCAGGCGCGGACCTGAAGTTCTGGTTCTCGCTCCAGGCACCTGCACAAACGCCGAAGGCAGTGGTCGACCGCTTGCGAACGGCCGCGGCCAAGGCCGTCAACGACCCCGAGTACGTTGCAGCACTGCGCAATCGCGGCGCCGAACCAATGCCGACTCGTCCCGACCAGCTCGCCAACTTTGTCCGCACGGACGCTGAGCGTTGGACCAACATCGCGCGTGGCCTTGGCATCCAGCCGGAATAAGAAGGAACTCAAGCAAATGCAACCATTGAAAGGCATTCGGGTTCTGGACCTGAGCAAGGTCCTGGCCGGTCCGCTCTGCGGACAATACCTGGGCGAACTGGGCGCCGACGTCATCAAGGTGGAACCGCCGGGCGCCGGCGACGACACGCGCGGATGGCTGCCGCAGGATGCCGGCCAGTCCGCCGTGTTCCTGGCAGTCAATCACAACAAGCGCAGCATCGCGGTGGATCTCAAGACCAAGGACGGCCAGCGCGTCGTCCAGCAACTTGCGGCCAGCGCCGATATCGTGCTGCAGGGTTTCGGCGGCGGTACCGCTGCGAAACTCGGCGTGGACTACCCCACCCTGAGCGCCCTGAACCCCCGCTTGATCTACTGCGAGATTTCCGGGTACGGCCGCGATGGCCCGTTGGGTAACGAGCCTGGCTACGATGTCATGCTGCAGGCGTTCAGCGGCATGATCAGCACCATGGGAGAACCCGGCGGGAAATTTGCGCGGGCAAGCTTCTCTCCCGTCGACATTGGCACGGGCATGCACGCGCTCAGCGGCATCCTGGCTGCCCTGCTCGAACGGCACACCACCGGGCAAGGGAGCTACCTGGAGGTCGCGCTGATGGAAACCGCGCTCGGCTTCATGGGGTATATGGCGCAAAACTACTGGCGTAGCGGGCAGGCGCCGCAACGGATGGGCACAGCGCATCCGTCAATGTCGCCATACCAGGCGTTCGATACAGCCGATGGGCCGCTGATGCTGGGTGTCGGCAATGACGCCCAATGGAAACGCTTCTGCGCGGTGGCCGGCCTCGAAGATTGGGTGGCTCACCCGGACTTCGCCACCAATGCCGCCCGGGTGCGTAATTTTTCGCGTACGGTCGAACTGGTGCAGTCGCGCCTGTCGACCCAGCCACTCGCATACTGGCTGGAAACGCTCCGCAAGATCGGGGTGCCCTGCTCACCTATCCAGACGCTGGGCCAGGCCTTGGCACACCCTCAAGTACAGGCCCGCCAATTGATCGTCGAGACTGAACATCCGGTCCTCGGTACTGTCTCGAACATTGGCCTGCCGGTCCGCTTCGGCCGCAAGGCACGGCAGGCAAGTCGTCCCGCACCGCTGCTCGGCGAACACACCGACGAGATCCTGCAGGAAGCCGGATTTACGCCGGAGCAGATTGAAGACATGCACCATGCCGGCACTGTGACCACCGCAGCAAACGTCGTTGCCTAGCCAATACCTGTTGAGATCTCCCATGTCCCTGGTCACCTACACCGTCCGCGACCACGTCGCCGAAATCCTGCTCGACCACGCACCGGTCAATGCGCTGACCGTTCCGATGGTCGACGCCCTTATTCGTGCCCTGGACCGCGCTGCCTCCGACGATGCGGTTCGCGCAGTCATCATTGCCAGTGCCGTACCCAACCGGTTCTGTGCCGGGCTTGATATCGCCGCGCTACAGGGCGCGTCGGCCGATACCGTGCACACGCTGCTGGACAAGCTCTATGTGCAGTTGTCGGAAGCGCAATACCGTCTGGGCAAGCCGTCCATCGCCGCGGTAAGCGGCGCGGCACGCGGGGGCGGCATGACCCTGGCGATCTCCTGCGACCTGCTCGTGGCCGCCGACGACGCCAGCTTCGGCTACCCCGAGATCGACGTCGGCATGCTGCCGGCCATTCACTTCACCCACTTGCCGCGTATCGTGGGCCGTCACGTCGCATTCGACCTGCTGTTCACCGGCCGCTCGTTTGGCGCAAGCGAGGCGCAGGCCATGCATCTGGTCAATCGCGTGGTACCGGCAAACCAGGTTCTTGAAGAGGCACGGTCGCTTGCCGCAATCCTGGTTGGCAAGTCAGCATCCGCAATGCGCATCGGCAGAGCCGCTTTCCATCGCGCCGCAGACAGCGACTACCGTCGCGGTGTTTCCTACGCGGTCGATACATTCTGTCGGGTAGCAGCCACCGATGACGCGCGCGAAGGGATTGCGGCGTTTGTGGAGAAGCGTCGGGCGAATTGGGGTAATTGAACGAGAGCCTTGACCCTGCCCGTTGTGGTCTCCCCTCTCCCGCACGGCGGGAGAGGGGCGGGGGAGAGGGCTGGCAGCTCAAGTTGCCGATATCGCGTCTTGATGCGCTTGCCCTCACCCCCAACCCCTTGTATGTCGCACAATTCGATCTGGATGCATTAGATCGATAACC